>CAYLGY010000009.1:0-41356 GCA_964383325.1 uncultured Rhizobiaceae bacterium | reverse complement strand
AGATCATCCGCATCAACCAGGAGACGCACCGCATCTCGCTCGGCATGAAGCAGCTTGAGGCGGATCCGTGGCAGGATATCGGCACCAAGTTCCCGATCGGCAAGAAGATCTCCGGAACGGTCACGAACATCACCGATTATGGTGCGTTCGTTGAGTTGGAGCCGGGCATCGAGGGACTGATCCACGTCTCCGAAATGTCCTGGACCAAGAAGAATGTGCATCCGGGCAAGATCCTGTCGACGACACAGGAAGTCGAGGTCGTCGTGCTCGAGGTCGATCCGCAGAAGCGACGCATTTCCCTCGGCCTGAAGCAGACGCTCGAGAATCCCTGGGAGGCGTTTGCCAACAAGTACCGTCCCGGCACCATTGTCGAGGGCGAGGTCAAGAACAAGACCGAGTTTGGCTTGTTCATCGGCCTGGAAGGCGACGTGGACGGCATGGTCCATCTTTCCGATCTCGACTGGAATCGTCCCGGCGAGCAGGTGATCGAGGAATATGAAAAGGGCATGGTCGTTCAGGCGCAGGTCCTCGACGTCGATGTCGAGAAGGAACGCATCTCGCTCGGCATCAAGCAGCTGGCCACTTCGGCGGCTGCAGCCAGCGGCGATCTGCGCAAGAATGCCGTCGTCACCTGCGAAGTGATCGATGTGAAGGAAGGCGGCATCGAGGTGCGGCTTGTGGATAGCGGCATCGAGACGTTCATCAAGCGCTCAGACCTCAGCCGCGACCGCGACGAGCAGCGGCCGGAACGGTTTGCGGTTGGCCAGAAGGTCGATGCGCGCGTGACCCAGTTCGACAAGAAGTCGGGCCGGATCGCCGTTTCCATCAAGGCGCTGGAAATTGCCGAAGAAAAGGAAGCCGTGGCTCAGTATGGTTCGACGGATTCCGGTGCCTCGCTTGGCGACATTCTCGGCGCGGCGCTGAAGAAGCAGGACGCTGAGCGGAAATAGTGCCGTGCCTCCGGATACGGACAGATGAAGGGTGGCGGGGCAATCCGCCACCCTTTCTTATTGCGCTGGATTGCGACGGCGCCGGATCAATCGCAGCAATTGATCGCGGTCGAAAGCGCCGGACAGGAAGACCATGGAGAAATAGGCCGCAGCGCCGAGCGTGATGATGAGGAAGGTTGCCAATGCGCGAAGCATGAACCGGTCATTTTCTAGCCAGTTGTCGCCCATTTGCAGCAACAGCCAAACGATCAGGCCCATCGCGGTTGCCGCGACCGCAAGTTTGCCGATCCTGGCCATGGCGGCGGCAGAGGGGCGGTAATTGCCGCGCCACCAGAGCGTCGACGCGAGCAGTATGACATTGACCCAGGCTGAGATCGAAGTCGCAAGCGCGATCGCAATGTGACCCCAAAGGGGAAACAATGCGAGGCTCAGCGCCATATTGATGACCATTTGCGTAATCGCGAAGCGCATGGGTGTCTTCATGTCCTCGCGCGCGAAATAGGCCGGCTGGAAGACCTTGATCGCGACATAGGCCGGGAGGCCCGAGGCGAAGGCCGCGAGCGCCGCCGCGGTCAGCTGGGTGGTCGTTTCGGTAAAGGCGCCGCGTTCGTAGAGCAAGTTGACGATCGGCTCGGGCATGACCATCAGCCCAACCGCGGCCGGCAGCGTAATGCCCAGTGCGAATTCGAGCGAGCGATTCTGCAGATGGAGCGCCTCCTTCTCGTCGCCTCCCTTGAGGGCGCGCGAAAGTTCCGGCAACAATACGACGCCAACGGCTATTCCGATCACACCCAACGGAAGCTGATTGATGCGGTCTGCATAATTCAGCAGGGCAATGGCGCCATCCTGCGCCGAGGCAATGATCTGGCCGACCATCAGATTGATCTGCGTCACGCCGCCCGTCACTACGGCCGGACCCATGAGTACCAAAAGCCGGCGTACATTCGCATCAATTCGCGGCATCCGCAGCCGAAGCACAAATCCCTGGCGCCTGACGCCCCATGCAAGCAGCGCAAGCTGCACGAACCCCGCGACGAAGACGCTCCAGCCGAGCAGATGTCCCGTCGCCTGCGGCTCGATGCCGAAGGCCATTGCCAGGAGGAGAGCGACGATCATCGACGCGCTGAGCGTAACGGGCACGATGGCAGCGAGGAAGAAATGGCGCATCGAATTGAGGATCCCCGACAGCATGGCAACCAGTGACATGCACAGGAGATAGGGGAACATGATACGCGCCAGGGCGACAGCAAGGTCGAACTTGTCCGGTGTGTCCGTGAAAGCCGGAGCAACCACGGTTGAAACCAGAAACGGCATGAAAAGGATCGCGAGCCCGCTCAGCAGGATCAGGCTGAACAAGAGGATGGACAACACGGATTCAGCAAATTCCCGGGCAGCTGCGGCCCCGCCGCCTTCGATCTCGCGCGCAAATAGCGGAATGAAAGCTGTATTGAAGGCGCCTTCCGCGAATATCCGGCGAAAAAGGTTGGGAAAGCGAAACGCGGCGTAGAACGCGTCCGCCACAGGTCCTGCGCCGAGCATCGCGCCGATCATCGCCTCGCGTGCGAAGCCGAGAACGCGGCTGGCCATTGTCGCGCTGCCGACCGTGGCGAATTTTCCGATGAGGCTCATTCCGAGGCATGCTCCTGACCGGTATTGCGCAGATCTGCCGGAACTGTTTTCGTGGGACCGGCGCCGGGTCGGCTCTCGAGGACTTCAAGCAGGCTGCGCCGAATCTGTTGCTGGCGAGACGGATCTTCGATCTTGTGACCGTGCAGATCGGTTACGTAGAACGTGTCGACTGCCTTCTCCCCATAAGTCGAAATATGGGCAGAGGCGATATTGAGGGACAGATCGGAAATGGCGCGCGTTACCGCATGAAGCAGCCCGGGCCAATCGCGGCCCTCTACCTCGATGACTGAAAACTTGTGCGACAGCGTATTGCGGATCTCGACTTTCGCCTCGACCTTGAAGGCCCGGGCGATGCGCCTGGACTGGGCGCGCTGTTCAATCATGCCAGGAAGATGCACCTTTCCGGCAAGCACGTCACCGATCACCTTTCCGATCCGCTGGCCGCGACGCAATTCATCCTCGTCGCGCTCGAAGGCGCGGCTGACCATGATGATGTCGAAGGCGCGGCCGTCTCGGGTCGTGAAGATCTGTGCATCGACGATATTGGCGCCAACAGTGGCGCAGGCTCCGGCGATTACCGACAGAAGGCGGGGATGGTCGCCGGCAAGCACGAGGATTTCGGTGACGGCGCGAAAGGCATCCGGGCGCACAGAGATTGCGAAATCCCGTCCCGCGCGGTCTGCCTCGCGCAGGAATTCCGCGTGGCGGAACTTGTCCGGGAGCGGCACGCTCAACAGGTAGTTGCCGTAATGCAGATCTGCATAAAGTTCGCGCTCCGCCGGACCCCAGTCGGCGAGTCCGGCAATGAGTTCCTGGCGAGCTTCCCTGATGCGCTGCGAGGCGTCAGCCGCGGCAAACCCTCCTGTCAGAAGGACTTCGGTTTCAAAATAGAGGGTGCGCAGGAGCTGGCCCTTCCAGCCGTTCCAGACCCCGGGGCCGACGCCGCGAATGTCGCACACCGTCAGGATCAGCAGAAGCTTGAGCCTTTCAATGGATTGGACGATGGCAGCGAAATCCTCGATGGTCTTGCGATCCGTCAGGTCGCGCGATTGCGCGAATTTGGACATTACGAGGTGATGTTCGACCAGCCAGGCCACGAGCTCGGTTTCTTCCGGGCTCAGGCCCATATGTGGGCATCTTTTGCGGGCGATCCTGGCGCCGGCGATCTCGTGCGCTTCCTGGCGGCCCTTGCCGATATCGTGAAACAGGACGGCGACATACAGGAGGGTGCGCCGATGACGCAGCTCCGGCAGCAGCCTGTGGCTGAGCGGATGTACCGCTTCCGCTTCGCCATGTTCAATCTCTGCGAGAACGCCGAGACATCTCAGCAGATGCTCATCCACCGTATAGTGGTGGTACATGGAAAACTGCATCATGGCGACGATACGGCCGAAATCCGGGATCAGCTTGCCAAGGATTCCGGCCTCATTCATGCGGCGCAGGTTCAGTTCCGGGCTTCGGGATGAAGTCAGGCAGTCGAGAAACAGCGTGTTGGCTTCGGCATTGCCACGAAGATTGCGGCTGACAAGGCTGAGCGAGCGAGTGACCAGTCGAAGCGCATTCGGATGCAGCTCCAGCCCGTGCCTATCCGCCAACCAGAAAAGGCGCAAGAGATTGACCGGATCCTTGCTGAAAACATCGTCGCTGGCGACATTGATGCGATGATGCTCGACGATGAAGCCGGGTGCCCCTGCCACCTTGCGCCGCCGGCGGGAAAAGGTGCCGAGCACCGGATTGAAACCAGTTGCATGCCGTGCCTGCTCGACTTCCAGCACCGTGCAGAAGATCCGCGTCAGGTCTCCGACCTGCTTGGCGATCAGGAAATACTCCTTCATGAAATGCTCGACGGCTGACGGGCCGCCCTGGTCGGCGAATTCCATGCGTGCGGCAATTTCAGGCTGAAGGTCGAAATGCAGGCGTTCCTCGGCCTTGCCCGTCACGAAATGCATGTGGCAACGGACCGCCCAGAGAAAATCCTCCGCTTTCCTGAAACGGGTATATTCGGCCCGGGTGAAAACGCCCTTGTCGATCAGCTCTTCGCCGGTGCGGACGCGATATTGATACTTCCCGATCCAGAACAGCGTGTGCAGATCGCGCAGTCCTCCCTTGCCATCCTTGACATTGGGTTCCACGAGGTATCGGCTTTCCCCCTGGGTGCGATGACGCACATCACGCTCCGCAAGCTTGGCCTGGATGAATTCGGCCTCCGTTCCCGGGAGGACTTCGGTGTCGAAGCGCAGCAGCAATTCTTCATATAGTGGCCGGTCGCCATGCAGATAGCGAGCTTCGAGGACTGCAGTACGGATGGTGATGTCCGATCGGGCAAGCCGAATGCATTCGTCTATGGTTCGAGTGGCATGACCCACCTTGAGACCGAGATCCCAGAGGAAATAGAGCAGGTATTCGAGGATCTGCTCCCCCCAGGGGGTTTGCTTGTAGGGCAGGAGAAAGAGCAGGTCGATGTCGGAGCCGGGTGCGAGCGTGCCGCGGCCGTAGCCGCCGACCGCCACTACCGCCATTCGCTCGGCAGCGGAGCGGTTCATGGTTCGGTAGACATGATGCACGGCGAAATCGTGCAGGGCGCGGATGAGCTCGTCCATCATGTCGGAAATTCGAGCCGCGCAGGCCGTTCCGCCCTTTTCGCGCAGCAGGAGCGCCTCTGCATTTCGGCGGCCTTCCTTCAGCGTCTGGCGAAGAAGTGCCAGTGCAGCGTTGCGCGTCTCGGCGGAAGAACCATCGCCCGTCTTCGAGGCCGTCAGTTCCGACAGCTTCCGCCTCAGTGCCGCCGGGTCGATGACCCTGTTCGCTGCCGATTCGCTCATGGGCAATTGATGTCCGAGTTCGAGGTTGAACGCGATATAGAGCCTTTCCGGTCGAAATGGAAACGCGACTCGTCAGGTGAGACTCTTCAGCCGGTACAATGCCTCCAGCGCTTCCCTCGGCGTCATCTCGTCCGGATTGATGGCAGCGAGCGCTTCGGCCAGCCGGCTGTCCGGCTCCTGCGCGTGCGGCTTCTGCCTTGCTGCGGCACTGAAGAGGGGCAGGTCATCGGCCAGTCGGCTGGTTTGCCCCGAAAGATCCCCCTCTTCCAGTTGCCGCAATACGTCGCGGGCGCGTTCGACCACCGCAATCGGCAACCCTGCAAGGCGGGCGACCTGCACGCCATAGGACCGGTCGGCGGCTCCCGCCGCCACTTCATGCAGGAAGATCACGTCTCCCTTCCACTCCTTGACGCGCATGGTGACATTGGCAAGGCGGGCCAATTTTCCGGCAAGTGCAGTCAATTCGTGGAAATGCGTCGCGAACAGGGTTCTGCACCGGTTCTTCTCGTGCAGATGCTCGAGAGTTCCCCAGGCGATGGACAGCCCGTCGAATGTTGCCGTTCCCCTGCCGATCTCGTCGAGAATGACCAGCGAGCGTTCTCCGGCCTGGTTCAGGATCGCGGCTGTCTCCACCATCTCCACCATGAACGTGGAACGCCCGCGAGCCAGATCGTCCGAGGCGCCGACGCGACTGAACAGACGGTCGACAACGCCGATGCGCGCGCGCCTGGCAGGGACGTAGGCTCCCATCTGGGCCAGAATCGCAATCAGCGCGTTCTGGCGCAGGAAGGTGGACTTTCCACCCATGTTCGGACCGGTTACCAGCCAGATCGAACCGGAGCCGCCAGCCTGGCCGGGTGACAAATTGCAGTCATTCGCCACGAAGACGTGACTGCCCTCGCGGCGCAAGGCCTGTTCGACCACGGCATGCCGACCGGCTTCGATCTCGAAATCCAGGCTTTCGTCGATGTCCGGGCGGCACCAGTTCTCCGCCGCAGCCAGACGGGCGAGGGCGATCGTGACGTCGAGCACGGCCAGCGCCTGGGCACCGTCGCGAAGGGCCTGCGCAGAATCGACCACTTCCTCCGTCAGTTGCGCCAGAATTCGCAGTTCGATCTCGATTGCCTTGCCCGCGGCATTTGCAATGCGGCTTTCCAGTTCAGACAATTCGAGCGTCGTGAACCGCATTGCACTCGCCATGGTCTGGCGATGGATGAACCGGGCGCGGGCCTCGTCGGTCGACGTCAATGCATGCTGGTGATTGGCTGTCACTTCGATATAGTACCCAAGCACCTGATTGTGCCGGATCTTCAGGGACCGGATGCCGGTTTCCTCTGCGAGGCGCACCTGCATTTCGGCGATGATCTGCCGTGAGCGGTCGCGCAATTCCCGTAGCGAGTCCAGTTCGGGATCATGACCCGCGGCAATGAAGCCTCCATCGCGGGCATGCAGCGGCAGATCCGGGCCCAATGCTGCGCCGAGGCGCGATTTCAGCGTCTCGGGCAGGGCCAGCAAGGCGCTGCGCGCCGAATCCAGTTCCGGCGGCAAGTCGAGGCTGCTCAGGGTCGCGGCGATCGCATGCGCGCCTTCCAGCGCCGTCGCAATTGCACCGAGATCGCGTGGCCCGCCGCGTCCGAGCGCGAGCCGCGACAATGCGCGGGCGAGGTCCGGAACCTGTTGAAGCATTCGCCGGATGCGGTCTGCCGCACTCGCGTCGCCGAGCATGTATGCGATCGAATCGAGGCGGTCGACGATCCGGCTCGCATCGGTCAATGGCGCGGTCAACCTCTCGGCCAGCAGTCGTGCGCCGGCGGCTGTGACCGTCCGGTCGATGGCCGCCAGCAGGCTGCCTTCGCGCTTGCCAGAGAGCGTGCGAACGAGTTCGAGATTGGCGCGCGTCGCCGGATCGATGAACAGGGTCGTGGAGGCGTCTTCGCGCACGGGCCGCTCAAGCTCCGGCTGCGCTGCCTTCTGGGTCTTGGCGAGATAGGCGATGATTCCGGCAATGGCGGCGAGTTCGGCCCGCGAGAAATCGCCAAGTCCATCCAGGGCCGCAACCTTGAAATGGGCCGCGATCCTTGCCGGGGCAGTCGCGCTCTCGAAGAGGGCGGACGGCTGGGGCATGACGATCCGACCGAGCAGGTCGAAGACCGGCTTCAACTGGGGGTCCTGGAACACGGGTTCGGCAACGATCAATTCGCTGGGCTGGATTCGCAGTATGTCCGCGGAAAGCCTGTCGGGTCCGCTCCCCATTACCCGAAACGCCCCTGTGGAAAGCTCCACCCAGGCAATTGCGAGTTCCGGCCCCCCACCGGAGCGCGTCCGCCCGAGTGCCATGAGATAGTTTGATTCGCCCGGCGCCAGCAGCTTTTCCTCGGTCAGCGTGCCCGGAGTGACAAGGCGAACCACGTCGCGCCTTACGACGGATTTCCCGCCTCGCTTGCGCGCTTCGGCGGGGTCCTCGATCTGTTCGCAGACGGCTACCCTGTGGCCGAGCGCGATAAGCTTCTGCAGATAGTCGTCTGCGGCATGGACCGGCACGCCGCACATCGGGATATCCTCGCCAAGATGCTTCCCGCGGCGCGTCAGCGTGATCCCCAGAGCCCGTGAGGCAATTTCCGCATCCTCAAAGAACAGCTCGTAGAAGTCGCCCATGCGGTAAAACAGCAGGCAGTCCGGATTTGCCAGTTTGATCTCGATGAATTGCTCCATCATCGGCGTCGCCGCTGCCAGACTCTCCGGTGAGGCGAGGCGTGCAAGCGCTGCATCCGCAGGTGTCTCTATTGCCTTGTCGGCCAATTTCTGCCCCCGAACTGGATTTTTCACGAGTTTGATGCTTGGCGTATCCGGGCACATAATTGTATGGCATGTGCCGGGTTATCAACATGTCGAAACCGGGCAGGGATCCGGGGAGGGAAGAAAATGGCAGAAATCGCGCCTGCGGATCGGGAGTCAGCTGCGCTCATGGAGAAGGATGCGCTTGAGTTCCACGCCGTCGGCAGGCCCGGCAAGCTCGAGATTTCGCCTACCAAGCCAATGGCGACACAGCGGGATCTTTCTCTCGCCTATTCGCCCGGGGTCGCTGCAACCGTCAGGGCCATCGCGGAAAATCCGTCCCGAGCCTATGATTACACCACCAAGGGGAACATGGTCGCAGTCATCAGCAATGGTACGGCGATTCTGGGCCTTGGCGATCTCGGCGCACTGGCTTCGAAGCCGGTAATGGAAGGAAAGGCGGTGCTGTTCAAGCGCTTTGCCGATGTAGACGCCATCGATCTGTGCGTGGATACGACGGACATCGACGCCTTCATCAATTGCGTTCGTTATCTCGGACCCTCTTTTGGCGGGATCAATCTGGAAGACGTCAAGGCCCCGGATTGCTTCATCATCGAGGAACGGCTGCGAGAACTCATGGATGTCCCGGTATTCCATGACGATCAGCACGGCACCGCCATCATCGCCGTGGCCGGACTCATCAATGCACTGCATTTGACCGGCCGCACGCTCGATGAGTCGCGCCTGGTCTGCAATGGTGCCGGTGCCGCGGCCATTGCCTGCGTGGAACTGGTCAAGGCAATCGGCTTTCGCCCGGAGAACGTGATCGTCTGCGATACCAAGGGCGTCATCCATCGTGACCGCGAGGACGGGATGAATCAGTGGAAATCGGCGCATGCCGTCGATACCGAACTGCGAACGCTCGGCGAGGCGATGGAAGGGGCGGACATCTTCTTCGGGTTGTCGGCGAAAGGAGCACTTACCGCGGAAATGGTCAGGTCGATGGCGCCGAACCCGATCATCTTCGCCATGGCAAATCCGGATCCGGAGATCACGCCCGAGGAAGTGGCGGCAGTGCGGGACGATGCCATCATGGCGACAGGGCGTTCCGACTATCCGAATCAGGTCAACAATGTCCTCGGTTTTCCCTATATCTTCCGTGGCGCGCTCGATGTTCGTGCCACCACCATCAACGACGCCATGAAGATCGCTGCTGCCGAGGCGCTGGCCGAACTCGCCCGTTCGGACGTGCCGGACGACGCTGCCGCCGCGTATCGTGGCAGCCGGCCGCGTTTCGGGCCAAATTACATTATCCCCGTGCCCTTCGATCCGCGGCTGATTTCATCGGTGCCGGTAGCCGTGGCCAAGGCGGCAATGGACTCCGGCGTGGCGCAGAAGCCGATTCTGGACCTCGAAGCCTATGCCCGCCAGCTTGCAGCGCGGCGCGATCCGATCGCTTCCACTTTGCAACGCATTCATGATCGGGTGCGACGCCATCCGAAGCGCATCGTCTTTGCCGAGGGCGAGGAAGAGCAGGTCATGCGTGCAGCCGTCGCCTTTGTCGGCCAGAATCTGGGCACGGCGATTCTTGTCGGCCGCGACGATCAGATGCGCGAAACAGCGCGACAGGCCGGGATCGATCTCAACCGGCCCGGCATCGAACTGATCAATGCGCGCCTTTCGCATCGCAATTCGGTTTATGCCGATTATCTGTATGAGCGCTTGCAACGCAAGGGATACCTCTTCCGCGATTGCCAGCGGATGATCAACAATGACCGCAATTATTTCTCCGCCTGCATGGTGGCGTTGGGCGACGCCGATGGAATGGTGACCGGGGTTACCCGGAATTATTCGACGGCGCTCGCCGAGGTGCGGCGCGCCATCGACGCCCGGCCAGGCCACCGGGTCATCGGCGTCTCGATCGCACTCTGCCGTGGCCGGACGGTATTCGTAGCCGATACGGCAGTACATGACATGCCAACATCGACGGAGCTTGCCGACATTGCGGAAGAAGCGGCGGGAATGGCGCGCAGCATGGGCTATGAACCGCGCGTCGCGCTCCTGGCTTATTCCACCTTCGGGCATCCTCCGGGCGAGAGGTCGGAACGGGTACAGGAGGCGGTAAGGATCCTCAGGAGCCGCCGGGTCGATTTCGAGTTTGACGGAGAAATGGCTGCAGATGTGGCCCTCGATCCGGTGCTGATGGAGCAATACCCGTTCATCGGCCTTTCCGGACCGGCAAACGTGCTGGTCATGCCGGCCTTCCACTCTGCGTCGATCTCGACCAAGATGTTGCAGGAACTGGGCGGATCGACCGTGATCGGCCCACTCCTCGTGGGTCTCAACAAGTCCGTGCAGATCGTGCCGCTCAGTGCAAAGGATTCCGAGATCGTCAACATGGCCGCGCTCGCCGCTTACGGCGCCGGTCGTTGATCAGGGAGGCTGATGATGAAACCCGTTTTTCTGCAGCTTCAATGCATTCCCGGCAAAACCTACGAGGTCGCCGACGAGATTTTTCGAAGGGAGATCGCGTCCGAATTATATTCGACAAGTGGTGAATTCGACTTGCTGGTCAAGATCTACATCCAGGAGAATGAGGATATTGGCAAGTTCATCAATGAGCGGGTGCTGGATATTCCCGGCATCGTTCGCTCGCTGACGACGATCACCTTCACTGCGTTTTGAACAAGGCCTGCAGTTCCTCGAGCCGGTCATTGACCAGCCAGCCATAATAGTTTTCCTGGGGCAACCTGGGCGGGGAGCCCGAGTTTCTGCGTTGCCGGTTCTCTGCGGCGAGGGAGCGGGCGCGCTGCTCCGGGTTGCCGAGATTGTACAAGGTTGCGGTGATGCCCGGATTGCCGGAGATGTCGAAACCGGCGACGTCTCGATAGGCATCGATCGCCTTGCGCAATGTTGCCGCGATATAGGGCAGGGTCAGATCCGGGTCCATGATCGTGCGGTAGACCATCTGCGGATCGCGATGCGACAGGATTGGCTGCCCGGAGATTTCTGCCACCATTCCAGTCATTTGCAGCGCAGTCAGCGGATTGAGCTGGCCAAGTCCAAAGGTCTGGCCAGCATAGAAAGGCTGAAAAAAGACCGAGGAAAAGCGGTCGTCCGGAAAGGCCTTGCCCTCTACCGTCCTGCCTCGGAAATGCTCGTCCCAGACCCGTTCGCGGCACGTCCACAAGTCATAGGTGTCGGAGAAGCCGGCGCAAATGTCGAATTGCGGCCTTTCGATGAAGGCGCCGATGGATTCGCCCCCATAGGCAAAGCTGAAATTCGAGCTGACATAGGAAATCGCCTTGATGTAGTAGGATTGCAGCCGGTCATAGGCGTCGACATTATAGGTATGCTCGCCCACGATGGCGCCTACGATATGCATTGGATCGATCCGGTAGAGTCGGGCGGTCTCGACAATCCGGCTGCGCAATTTCGAATCGGTTGCGAACAGGCGATAGATGCGCTGGTATTTGTTCTCGTATGTCGTCCGCAATGCGGCAGTGCGCCGGGCCGAGGCGCCCGGGATTGCCGGCTGTTCAAGATTGCGGTTGCCGGGCGGCACGGCCTGGATGCCGGCGCCGTTGGCGTGAAGGACGCCGGAGATCATCAGCGCGATGATCGCCAGGACACCGCGATTCAGAAAGAACAGTACTGCCGCCAAGATTTCGCCCGACTATGTCCATGCCGGCGGTCGCCGATGCCGCCCTCCGCGCGCACCTTATAACGATTTTCTCATAGAATAAAACGGGACAGGTCCGTATCCTTGGCGAGATTGCCGACATTCTTCGTCACATATTCGGCATCGATGACCTGCGTTTGCCCCGACATCTCGCTTGCGTTGAAGGAGATGTCGTCCAGGACGCGCTCCATGACGGTCTGCAGCCGCCTGGCGCCGATATTTTCGACCGATGAGTTGAGATCGACGGCAATTCCGGCCAGGCTGTCGATTGCCTCTGGCGTAAATTCGAGCTCCACGCCTTCCGTACGCATCAGGGCGACATATTGCTTGATCAGGCTCGCTTCGGTCTCCGTCAGAATCCGGCGGAAATCGTCCTTGTCCAACGCCCGGAGCTCGACACGTATGGGCAGACGGCCCTGCAGTTCCGGCAAGAGGTCGGAGGGTTTGGCGACGTGGAATGCACCCGACGCAATGAAGAGGATATGATCCGTCTTCACCGGTCCGTACTTGGTTGCCACTGTCGTGCCTTCGACCAGAGGCAGCAGGTCGCGCTGCACGCCTTCGCGCGAGACGCCGGCGCCAAGGCCGCCATCGCGCGCAGCGATCTTGTCGATCTCGTCGAGGAAGACGATGCCGTCATTCTGGGTTACCGCCAGCGCTTCCTCGACGATGGCTTCCTGGTCAAGCAGCTTGTCGGCCTCATCCTCGATCAGATGCTCGTAGGAATCCTTTACCGTCATTTTCCGGGGCCGCGTGCGTTGCCCGCCGAGCGCCTTTCCGAGCAGGTCATTCAGGTTGGCGACGCTGATATTGGCGCCCGGCATGCCCGGGATCTCGAAATGCGGCATACCGCCCGTATCGGCAACCTCGATCTCGATTTCCTTGTCGTCGAGCTCGCCTGCGCGCAGCTTGCGGCGGAACGACTCGCGCGTTGCTGGGCTTGCCGTCTTGCCGACCAACGCGTCCAGAACCCGCTCTTCCGCATTGATATGGGCTCGGGCGCGTACATCTTCGCGCTTCCTTTCCTTGACGAGGTTGATCGCCACTTCAACCAGGTCGCGGATGATCTGCTCGACATCGCGGCCCACATAGCCCACCTCTGTGAACTTGGTAGCTTCAACCTTGATGAACGGAGCGCCGGCGAGTCGCGCCAGGCGACGCGCGATTTCCGTTTTGCCAACGCCGGTCGGGCCGATCATCAGGATGTTCTTCGGCATGACCTCCTCGCGCATCTGGCCTTCCAGCTGCTGCCGGCGCCAGCGATTGCGCAACGCGATCGCGACGGCCCGCTTGGCTTCTTTCTGGCCGATAATATAGCGATCAAGCTCTGAAACGGTTTCGCGCGGGGTGAAGGTGGTCATGTCTGTTTCTCTTCTGGATGAGGTTCGAACTGCATCGGCAACGCCGCATTGCGGCTTCCTCTCGCGATCCTACCGTTTCTGGCCCGAATTTTGTTCGGCTCCAATGGAAGATGGCGCGGGAGCCGCTCAGCTTGCATCGATGGACTCGAGCACAATGTTGTTGTTGGTATAGACGCAGATTTCGGAGGCGATCTGCATTGCCTTGCGGGCGATGGCCTCGGCATCCAGGTCGCTATCGTAAAGGGCGCGGGCGGCGGCGAGGGCGAAATTGCCCCCCGATCCGATTGCCATGACGCCATGTTCCGGCTCGAGCACATCACCATTTCCGGTCAAGGTGAGGCTTACACCGGCATCTGCCACCAGCATCATGGCTTCAAGGCGGCGCAGATAGCGGTCGGTGCGCCAGTCCTTTGCCAGCTCCACGCATGCGCGTGTCAATTGGCCCGGATATTGCTCCAGCTTGGCCTCGAGCCGCTCCAGCAGGGTGAATGCATCCGCTGTCGCGCCGGCGAAGCCAGCCAGAACAGACTGATCCTTGCCGATGCGGCGGACCTTGCGGACATTGCTCTTCATGATGGTTTGGCCGGCCGAAACCTGCCCGTCGCCGGCAATTACTACCTTGCCGCCCTTTCGCACGGTGACGATCGTCGTCGCATGCATCTGTTTCCCGTCGGACATCTGCAACTCCTGAAATCGGGTTCATGTCACCCGTGTGCAGCCTATGTATGAAAGCAAGCCGCAATTTCCAACTGCAAGATGCGCGCCAGATACCAAGCTTCGCACGGAAGCGCGCCTGCGGCCAAGTTGTCGGTTCCATTTCATCATGAAAGGCTCTAGAACGCAGGCGTTCCATGCAGGAAGATGCGAAATGAATGCAGAAGCACAACGTCGTGGCAGGGTCGAGCGCAGCACGGCCGAGACCAGGATCGCAGTCGAAGTGAATCTGGACGGCGCGGGCATATCCTCCATCGCGACAGGGGTGGGGTTTTTCGACCACATGCTGGAGCAGCTCTGTCGGCATTCCCTCATCGACATGACCATCGAGGCAGCAGGCGACCTGCATATCGATGACCATCATACGGTTGAGGATACGGGTATCGTGCTCGGCCAGGCAATCGCGTCGGCGCTTGGTGCCCGAAGCGGCATCCGTCGCTATGCATCCATCGACCTGGCCATGGACGAGGCGCTGACAAAGGCTGCGGTGGATATATCGGGCCGGCCCTATCTAGTCTGGAAGGTGGAATTTCCCCATTCGAAAATCGGCAGTTTCGACAGCGAGCTGGTGCGGGAATTCTTCCAGGCGCTGAGCCAGCATGCCGGGATCACGCTGCATGTCGTCAATATCCACGGAGACAATGGCCACCATATCGCGGAAACCTGTTTCAAGGCGGTCGCGCGGGCGCTGCGAATGGCGTTGGAGCCCGATTCGCGGATGGCGGGCGCCATTCCTTCAACCAAAGGCCGGTTGGGAGGGTAAAGGCAATGGCTACCTATGTTGCCATGGAGCCAGCCAGCGGCCCCGCCGCAGTGCGGACGCAGCTTGTACCTGACCGCTTCGTCTTCGTGGCCTTTCTCGCTCCGGTACTCTGGCTGCTCTGGCATCGCCTCTGGCTGGAGGCGTTTGTTGTGCTCGCGGTATCCTTTGCCCTTGGCAGCCTTTCCATGGTCCCTGGCCAGGAGGGGCTTGCGGTTGTCCTGGGGTTGCTGGTGGCGCTGTTGATCGCGCTGGAAGGGGGCGCCTTGCGGATCGCTGCGCTCCGCCGCCGCGGCTGGCATGAGGCTGCGATCATCGAAGCACATGACCGGAACGAAGCGGAGTTGCGGTATGTCGCGGGTATCCTGCCTGACAGGCAGGTCGTTCTTGACGCGGTACAAGCGCCAACCATGCCGGCAAGGCCTGTTGGAGGCGAGATGCTTGGCATGCTTGACTATCCGGGAGCGAGGTAATGCGTGTCGCCATAATCGATTATGGTTCAGGCAATCTGCGCTCCGCGGTCAAGGCTTTCGAGCGCGCGGCGCACGAGAATGGCATTGCCGCAAGCGTATCGCTGGTAAAGGAAGCGCAGGCAGTCTCGTCTGCTGACCGGATCGTACTGCCCGGTGTCGGTGCGTTTGCAGATTGCCGCGCCGGACTTGACGCCATTGACGGGATGATCGAGGCGCTGAACGAGGCCGTGATACAACAAGGCCGGCCATTTCTCGGCATTTGCGTCGGCATGCAGCTCATGGCCGAGCGCGGATTGGAGAAGACTGTCACTCCGGGACTGGGCTGGATCGGCGGCGATGTCTTGGAGATGACGCCCTCCGACCCGGCCCTCAAGGTTCCACAAATCGGCTGGAACACCATTTCCATGCGGCGCAATCATCCGCTGTTTGCAGGGATCGCCACGGGTCCGCAGGGGCTGCATGCGTATTTCGTGCATTCCTATCATCTGGATGCGCGCGACGAGAGCGATGTGGTGGCGGTTTGCGATTATGGCGGGCCGATTACGGCTGCAATCGCGAAGGACAACATGGCGGGCACGCAGTTCCATCCGGAGAAGAGCCAGGCGCTCGGGTTGGCGCTGATCGCGAATTTCCTGCAATGGAAGCCTTGACATGACTGCAATTCTCTTCCCCGCAATCGATCTGAAGGAAGGCCGGTGCGTCCGCTTGCGCCATGGGGACATGGACACGGCCACGGTCTACAATGACGATCCGGCGGGCCAGGCAATCGAGTTCGAGCGGCAGGGCTTTACCTGGCTGCATGTGGTGGATCTCGATGGCGCGTTTGCCGGGTCCTCACGCAATGGCGAGGCAATCGAGGCCATCCTCGCGGCTACGCGGAACCCCGTCCAGCTGGGGGGCGGCATTCGCAGCATGACCCATATCGAGGCATGGCTTGCCAAGGGCCTGGCGCGCGTCATACTCGGCACTGCCGCTGTGCGGGATCCGCAATTGGTCCATGAGGCATGCCGTGCCTTTCCCGGGCAGATTGCAGTCGGGATCGACGCCCGTGGGGGGAAGGTCGCGGTCGAGGGCTGGGCCGAGACGTCGAGCCTCACAGCCAGCGAACTGGCTCGGCGCTTCGAAGACGTGGGTGTTGCAGCGATCATCTATACCGACATTGATCGCGACGGCGTGCTGACGGGCATTAACTGGCCCTCAACGATCGAACTGGCGGATGCGACCAGTATCCCGGTCATAGCATCCGGGGGGCTCGCCTCGCTGGCCGACGTCGTACGCCTGACCATGCCCGATGCCGCTCGCATAGCCGGGGCGATCACAGGGCGGGCGCTCTATGATGGGCGGCTCGATCCGGCTGCGGCGCTGGGTGTGCTCAATGGAACGCTGGTCGTCGAGCCTGCCCGGTTCGAATTGCCGGAGCGGAGCTGAATTTGATGCTGAAAGCTAGGATCATCCCCTGCCTTGATGTGAAGGACGGCCGTATCGTCAAGGGCGTGAATTTTGTCGATCTCGTCGATGCCGGTGATCCAGTGGCGGCGGCGGCGGCCTATGATGCGGCCGGCGCAGACGAGCTCTGCTTTCTTGACATCACGGCTTCGCACGAGAATCGCGAGACGATCTTCGAAATTGTCGAACGTACCGCCGAACAATGCTTCATGCCGTTGACAGTAGGTGGCGGTGTGCGGACCTCAGCCGATATTCGCAGATTGTTGCTGGCTGGAGCGGACAAGGTGTCCATCAATACCGCAGCCGTTCGTAAACCAGATTTCGTCGCCGAAGCTGCGGACAAGTTCGGCAACCAATGCATTGTGGTCGCGATCGATGCCAAGCGTGTCAGCGGGGAGGGCGCGCCGCCACGCTGGGAGATTTTCACCCATGGCGGGCGTGAGAGGACTGGGTTGGACGCTGTTGAATTCGCGCAGCAGGTAGTAGCACTAGGTGCAGGGGAGATTCTGCTCACTTCCATGGATCGGGACGGTACCAAGTCCGGTTACGATCTGGAGCTTACCCGCGCGGTGGCAGATGCTGTGCGGGTCCCGGTAATCGCCTCGGGTGGAGTCGGCACACTTGAACATCTGGTGGAAGGAATCCGCGACGGGCATGCCGCCGCAGTGCTGGCGGCCTCGATCTTTCATTTCGGCACCTATTCCATTGCTGAAGCAAAGGCCTATATGGCAAAAGCCGGAATCGCCGTACGGCCAGTATAGGGGTAGCTCTCGTGAGCGCATTCACGCTTGAAGCATTGGAAGCCATCGTCGCACGGCGCGCGCGTTCCGGCGATCCTGATTCCTGGACGGCCAAGCTGGTCGCGGCCGGCATGCCCAAGGCATCTCGCAAGCTGGGCGAGGAAGCCGTCGAGACCCTCGTGGCAGCGATGAGCGGCGACCGGAAAGCTCTGGTCAGCGAGAGCGCTGATCTGCTCTATCACTGGCTGGTGGTTCTCACGATTGCCGAAGTGCCCCTGTCAGAAGTGCTGGCAGAACTCGAAAGACGCACCTCCCGCAGCGGTCTTGCAGAGAAGCGGTCCCGCTCCGAATGAATCTTGTGCAGGCGGCGGATGCGGAGATGCTGGCCATGAATCAGCTCACACCGGAACAGCGGGAATTCTCGCCCTACCGTTTCTTCAGTGCGGAAGAATGGGCGGCCTTCCGGGCGGATACGCCGCTGACCCTAACCGAAGACGAGGTGGTGCGGCTGCGGTCTCTGAACGATCCGGTCGATCTGGAGGAAGTGCGGAGGATCTATCTGTCCCTGTCTCGACTGCTGTCGGCGCATGTCGAGGCTAGCCAGCTTCTGTTTCACCAGCGGCAGCAATTCCTGAACATGAACGACGCCAGCAAGACCCCGTTCATCATCGGAATTGCCGGGCCGGTGGCCGTCGGCAAGTCCACTTCTGCCCGCGTGCTGAAGGAGTTGCTCCGCCGCTGGCCATCCAGTCCGAAGGTGGATCTCGTCACGACGGACGGCTTCCTCTATCCCAATGAGGAACTGCGTCGACGCGGGCTCATGGAGCGCAAGGGCTTTCCCGAGAGCTATGACCTGCGCCAGCTGATGACCTTTCTGTCGAACATCAAGTCGGGCCAGCGCAACGTGCCGGCTCCGGTCTATTCGCATCTGGCCTATGATGTATTGCCTGATGAACATGTATATATCGACAGTCCGGACATTCTCATCTTCGAGGGAATCAATGTCCTGCAGACACGCGACCTGCCGCAGGACGGTCTCGCCGTGCCGGTCGTGTCGGACTTCTTTGATTTTTCGATCTATATCGATGCGGATCCGGAGCTGGTCCGGCGTTGGTATATCAACCGCTTCATGCGGCTTCGCAAGACATCCTTCCGCAATCCAGCGAACTTCTTTCACCGCTATTCCCAGCTAACCGAAGATGCCGCGCTGGCCATCGCGGAAGGCTTGTGGCTGAACATAAATCTGAAAAATCTACGGGAGAATATCTTGCCGACCCGGCCGCGCGCCGATCTGATCCTGCGCAAGGGCGTCGACCATCTGGTTGAGGAAGTTGCGCTCAGAAAACTGTGACGCAGCTCGTCTCGGGACCTGCCGGACAGTGTCGCAGGAGAAAGGCTACGGTTCCCTGTCCACCTTGCCCCGCATTCTCTTGATCTGCGAGCGTCCGGCTTTCTCCTTCAGCCGTCGTTCAACAGAGCCGCGTGTCGGACGGGTCTTCCTTCGCGGCGGCGGCGGGGGCTCGACCGCGCGATCGATGAGTTCTGCGAGGCGCTGCAGCGCGTCGGCACGGTTGCGTTCCTGCGTGCGAAATCGACTGGCTTCGATGACGATCACGCCATCCCGCGTGGCACGTCGTCCGGCGAGTTTGAGCAGGCGTGTTCGCTGATCTTCGGCGAGAGCGGGTGAGTGGCGGGCATCGAACCGCAATTGGACGGCAGTTGCCACCTTGTTGACGTTCTGCCCCCCAGGGCCGGCGGCGCGAATGAAACTCTCGTGCAGATCCTCGGCAGCGATGACAATTCCCTTCGCGGTGATGAGCGGTTCAGTGGCCATTCTCCATCGATGCCTCAGCGCATGGGAAAAGAAAAGGCCCGCCAGGCTGACGGGCCGTTTCAGATTCAGATTATCGCACCCGGCGCTCTGCACGGTATTCGTGGCAGCCGGTGCGCAGTCCGTCAGGCTACCGCCGCGGCGGCAAGGGGAGCCGCCTGTCGCACCTCTTCGTCGACATGATCCGCGAAGCGGACGAAGTTCTCTATGAACATTTCCGCAAGCCGCCTCGCCTGGCGGTCATAAGCCTGCTTGTCCTCCCAGGTGGCACGGGGGTCGAGGATCCGGTCTTCAACCCCCGGCGCATGCAAAGGGACCTCAAAGCCGAAAATTGGATCGATCCGGAATTCCTGTCTGGCAAGGCCGCCTTGCAACGCAGCAGAAAGCAGGGCGCGGGTCACGCGGATGGGCATGCGGCTGCCGACGCCAAAAGCCCCTCCTGTCCAGCCCGTATTCACCAGCCAGCAAGTGACGCCATGGCGGGCAATGCGCCTGCGCAGAAGGTTCCCGTATTCCGCTGGGTGGCGTGGCATGAAGGGGGCACCGAAACAGGTGGAGAAGGTCGCCTCGGGCTCAGTGACGCCTTTTTCGGTTCCTGCAACCTTGGCGGTATAGCCTGACAGGAAATGATACATGGCCTGCTCGGGCGTCAGACGGGCGATGGGAGGCATGACGCCGAAAGCATCGGCGGTCAGCATTACCAGGTTTACCGGGTGCGGCGCTCGCCCGGTATCGCTGGCGTTGGGAATGAAATGCAGCGGATAGGCGCAGCGGGAGTTCTCGGTCAGCGACCCATCGTCAAAATCCGGCACACGATTCTCGTCCAGCACGACATTCTCGAGGATGGTGCCGAAGCGTCGCGTGGTAGCGAAGATCTCCGGTTCGGCTTCTGCTGAGAGGCGGATGGTCTTGGCATAGCATCCGCCCTCGAAATTGAAGATGCCGCCATCGTTCCAGCCATGCTCGTCATCGCCGATCAGGGTGCGACCAGGATCAGCCGAAAGGGTTGTCTTGCCGGTCCCCGACAGCCCGAAAAAGATGGCGGTATCGCCGTTCTCGCCGACATTGGCGGAACAGTGCATCGGCATGATCTCGCGCTTGGGGAGTTGGTAATTCAGCGCGGTGAACACCGATTTCTTGATCTCGCCTGCATAGGACGTGCCGCCGATCAGCACAATGTTGCGCTGGAGATCCATCGCGATGACCGTTTCCGAACGGCAGCCATGGCGCGACGGATCGGCCTCGAAGCTTGGTAGATTGAGGATGGTCATTTCAGGCCGGAAGCTGGCAAGCTCACTGCGATCCGGCCGGATCAGCAGGTTACGGATAAAGAGCGCATGCCATGCAAGCTCGGTGACCACCCGCACCGAAAGACGGCAGGAAGGATCTGCGCCGGCGGTCAGATCCTGCACGAACAGTTCGCGGCCCTTGGCGTGTGCCAGAAAATCGGCATGAAGCCGTTCGAAGGCGGCGCTGTCGATGGGCTTGTTGTTGCTCCACCAGACGGAGCTTTCCGTTTCTGCATCGCGCAGGATGAACTTGTCCCTGGCTGACCGGCCCGTATGCTGCCCTGTGCGGGCGGAAAGTGCTCCATGCGCCGTGAGCTCGGCTTCCTCGCGCCGGATTGCTGCTTCATAGAGCTCGGCTTCATTCAGATTGTAATGCACCTGCAGAGGGTCCATCAGGCCCATTGCCTCGATGCCGCAGGCGGGATTCGAAATGCCGGTCTGGTTCATGCCTACTCCATGGATCCGAGAATTTCTGCCCTATGCCGGGTCGCCCGACAGGGCCGGAAGGGCTCAATGGACAGATTGTCGTTCCTTTTCAACCTATTAATCGATTTAAAAAATTCAGTCCCTATTTTAATCGGTTCAGGCAGGAAAATGGCCGTATGCCACCAGCCAGCCCTGCATATTCGATCACGAGTCCCTATCTGTGTGAGGTGCGAATTTATTCGTGACATCGGCGAGGGAATGCGTCACATTTTGTACTCATTTTGTCCGTCTGTAACCCTTTCAGTGGAATTCCGACCAGGAAAGGGGCCTCGTTTTCGAGATGATGAGGGAGAACTTCGGCATGGCTACGATTGCGCTGGTCGATGATGACCGCAATATCCTGACCTCGGTTTCCATCGCCCTGGAATCGGAAGGGTACCGGGTGGAAACCTATACGGATGGCGCTTCGGCACTTGAGGGACTGCAAACCCGCCCGCCAAATCTCGCAATTCTCGACATCAAGATGCCGCGCATGGACGGAATGGAGCTCTTGCGCCGTTTGCGTCAGAAGTCGGATCTGCCGGTGATCTTCCTGACTTCCAAGGATGACGAGATCGACGAATTGTTCGGCCTGAAGATGGGGGCCGATGATTTCATCCGCAAACCCTTCTCGCAGCGATTGCTGGTCGAGCGGGTCAAGGCGGTCCTGCGTCGTTTCGTCAGCCGCGACAATGTCGTCAAGAACCAGGACCAGAAGCAGAAATCGATCGAGCGCGGCCAGCTTGTCATGGATCAGGAGCGACATACCTGCACCTGGAAAGGCGAGCCAGTCACCCTTACCGTGACCGAGTTCCTGATTCTCCATTCGCTGGCGCAACGCCCGGGTGTTGTGAAAAGCCGTGACGCGCTGATGGATTCCGCCTATGACGAGCAGGTATATGTCGATGATCGCACCATCGACAGCCACATCAAGCGCCTGCGCAAGAAGTTCAAGGCAGTCGATGAGAGCTTCGACATGATCGAGACGTTGTATGGCGTAGGCTATCGCTTCCGCGAAGTCTGACGCGATGCCGCGGCGACCGAGGACACATGCTCGCCAGAAACCCGCCGCCGGATGGCGGCCAGACGAACCGGGTTAATCCGCGCTCCATGCTGCGCCGGGCCCGCGGTTCGCTTGGCGGACCGCTGGGGCACTATCTGTTTTCCAGCCTCACGCGACGCATTCTCTTTCTGAATCTTGCGGCGCTGGTAGTGATGGTTACCGGCATTCTCTACCTCAACCAGTTCCGGGATGGCCTCATCGATGCCCGCGTCGAAAGCCTGATGACGCAGGGCGAGATCATTGCCGGTGCAATTGCCGCTTCGGCGACAGTGGAGACCAATTCGATCACGATCGAACCCGAGAAATTGCTCGAGCTTCAGGCAGGAGAAAGCATCCGGCCGAATCCGAACCAGCTCGACAGTCTCGATTTCCCGATCAACCCGGAGCGGGTAGCGCCCGTCTTGCGGCGCCTGATCTCGCCGACACGCACCCGTGCCCGCATTTATGACAGCGATGCCAATCTCATTCTCGATTCCCGCCATCTTTACTCGCGCGGACAGATCCTCCGCTACGATCTCCCGCCCGTCATGGAGGAGGATGAGGAAGGTCTGCTCGACAGATCGCTGGATTTTATTTCGCGAATGTTCCGGCGCGCGGACTTGCCCGTCTATCGCGAGCAGCCTGGCGGCAATGGTGGCGCCTATCCCGAAGTCATCACGGCACTCACGGGGAGTCCGGCGACAGTTGTGAGGGTTAGCGAACAGGGAGAGATGGTGGTGTCGGTGGCGGTGCCCGTGCAGCGCTTCCGGGCTGTGCTCGGCGTGCTCATGCTCTCGACGCAGGGTGGGGATATCGACAAGATCATCACTGCGGAGCGCCGTGCCATCTTTCGGGTCTTCATGGTTGCCGCCATCGTCACCGGCATCATGTCCCTGCTGATGGCTTCGACAATCGCCAAGCCGCTGCGCCGTCTTGCCGCAGCTGCCGTCCGGGTGCGTCGTGGCGTCAACAACCGCGAGGAGATTCCGGATTTTTCGCATCGCCAGGATGAGATCGGCCATCTTTCCGTGGCATTGCGGGACATGACCCAGGCGCTTTACGCGCGAATCGAAGCGATCGAGAGTTTCGCCGCTGACGTCAGTCATGAGTTGAAGAATCCATTGACTTCGCTGCGTAGCGCGGTCGAGACCCTGCCAAGGGTTCGGGACAAGGCGTCGCAGGCGCGCCTGCTGGCAGTCATCGAGCATGACGTACGCCGGCTCGACCGTCTGATCACCGATATTTCTGATGCATCCCGCCTTGATGCGGAACTGGCGCGCGAGGATGCCGTGCGCATCGACATGAAGCAGTTTCTCTCGGACTTCGTTGCGGTCAGCCGGCAGGCTACCAACCGTGGCGAACAGATCGCCATCGAGTTCAAGGTCGAGAAACTGCCGCAAGGGTTCAAGGATTTCCGCGTTCTGGGCCATGATTTGCGTCTTGGACAGGTAATCACCAATCTGATCGATAATGCGCGTTCCTTCGTGCCCGAAAAGGGTGGGCTGGTCACCGTGACGCTGGCGCGTACCTCGCGCAACATCATTGTTACCGTGGAGGACAATGGGCCCGGTATTCGGACCGAGAATATCGAGGACATTTTCGAGCGGTTCTACACGGACCGGCCGGGTACGGAGAATTTCGGCCAGAATTCGGGACTTGGCCTGTCCATCAGCCGTCAGATCGTCGAGGCGCATGGCGGTACCCTCCGGGCGGAGAATGTGACCGGCGGCAAGCCGGGCGAGATTCGCGGCGCGCGCTTTGTCATGACCCTGCCGGCGGAGAAATAGCCTCGCGAGGGGTTCAGCTTCATATCCCCGAAGGTACTTGCTACGTGTGGACTTGTGCGCAAAAGGCGTGTACTTCGCCCGACGCAAAACAAATACGTCACGCCTGCCGGGCCTGGAGCCTTGCCGTGACTCTAGCGGTTCCGAAGCTGGAGCGGGAATCATGATCGGACTCGTGCTGGTGACGCACGGCAGATTAGCGGAGGAATTTCGATATGCCTGTGAGCATGTCGTGGGTCCGCAGGAACAATTCGCCACTGTCTCGATCGGGCCCGACGATGACATGGAGCAGCGACGGCGCGACATTCTCGCTGCGATCGAGGGAACAGATGCCGGCTCGGGGGTCATCATCCTGACGGACATGTTTGGTGGAACGCCTTCCAATCTCGCGATATCCGTGATGGAGTCGGGCAGGATCGAGGTAATCGCCGGGGTAAACCTGCCGATGCTGATCCGGCTGTCGAGCAGCCGCGAAAGCGACGACATGCAGACTGCGCTGATGCATGCGCAAGAGGCCGGCAAGAAATACATCAATGTTGCCAGCCAGATTCTGGCCGGAAAATGAGCATGCGCAAGCGAGTGACGCAGAAGATGCGCATCGTCAACAAGCGTGGACTGCATGCGCGCGCATCTGCACGTTTCGTGGAAACCGTGAATGCCCACAAGTCGCGCGTCCAGGTGAGCAAGGATGGCATGGTGGTGGATGGTGGCTCCATCCTGGATCTGATGATGCTGGCGGCAAGTCCGGGTTGCACCATTACGGTTGAGGCGGCGGGGCCTGATGCCGAAGAAGTCATTCGCGCGCTGGGCGACCTCGTCGAGGACTGCTTTGGTGAAGGCTGCTGACCTGCAGAGCATGCAGGCATGTAGATTTCCTTATGTGCGATTGCTGCGCCGGCGAAAACCTGCTAACTGGCCGGGTCTGGAAACTCCGCTGTCCGGCGGAGTAGAGCCTGTTGGAAAGAATTCATGTCCAGAAGCCCAGATCATGTTGTTGCCGACCTTTCGCTGGCCGATTGGGGACGCAAGGAAATCACCATTGCCGAGACCGAGATGCCTGGCCTCATGGCCTGCCGCGAGGAGTTTGCTGCCGCGCAACCTCTGAAGGGCGCCCGCATTTCCGGTTCCCTGCACATGACGATCCAGACTGCGGTGCTGATCGAGACCTTGCAGGCGTTGGGTGCGGAGTTGCGCTGGGCTTCCTGCAACATCTTCTCGACCCAGGATCACGCGGCAGCGGCCATTGCAGTTACCGGAACGCCGGTCTTTGCCGTAAAGGGCGAGACGCTGGCGGAGTACTGGGAATATACTGACCGCATCTTCCAATGGGCCGATGGCGGTCTCTCGAACATGATCCTCGACGATGGCGGCGATGCCACCATGTATATTCTGACCGGCGCACGCGCTGAAGCCGGGGAGGACGTCTTGTCCCATCCGGGAAACGAAGAAGAGGAGATCTTCTTCGCGCAAATCCGCAAGCGCATGCAGGAGACCCCCGGTTTCTTTACGCGTCAGCGTGCGGCGATCCGGGGCGTTACGGAAGAGACCACCACAGGCGTCAACCGACTTTATCAATTGCACAAGAAGGGTCTGCTGCCGTTCCCGGCGATCAACGTGAATGATTCGGTGACCAAGTCGAAATTCGACAACCGTTATGGATGCCGAGAATCACTGGTCGATGGCATTCGCCGCGCGACCGATGTGATGATGGCGGGCAAGGTCGCCATCGTCTGCGGCTATGGCGATGTCGGCAAGGGTTCAGCGGCGTCACTGCGTGGCGCAGGTGCCCGCGTGAAGGTAACGGAAGCTGACCCGATCTGCGCGTTGCAGGCGGCGATGGATGGTTACGAGGTCGTGACGCTGGACGAGGCGGTGGACGCCGCGGACATCGTGATAACCGCCACCGGAAATAAGGACGTCGTCACGTTGAACCATATGCGCCGGATGAAGGACATGGCGATCCTTGGAAACATCGGCCATTTTGACAACGAGATCCAGGTCGAGGCGTTGCGGAACCTGAAGTGGGACAATGTGAAGCCGCAGGTTGATCTGGTCGAGTTCCCCGATGGCAAGCGCATCATCCTCCTCTCGGAGGGACGGTTGCTCAATCTCGGCAACGCAACCGGCCATCCGAGTTTCGTCATGTCGGCTTCCTTCACCAATCAGGTCCTGGCGCAGATTGAGCTGTTCACGCGGCCTGAGGCCTATGAGAATGCGGTGCATATCCTTCCCAAACATCTCGACGAGAAGGTTGCGCGGCTTCATCTGGACAAGCTTGGCGCGCAGCTGACACAACTTTCCAAAGAGCAGGCAGACTATATCGGCGTATCCGTGGAGGGCCCTTACAAACCCGAGCACTACCGGTACTGAGGACGACTGTCAGGGCGCTGCAAGTCGTCGGCATACGCGTTTCTGGCAGGTCCTGCTTATTTTCCTTCCGCCGGAGCTTCACGGCGAATCCCGCCTCGGGTACATTGAGGTGATTCGGGTGGCGACATGGCATGCCGTTGCCCGGAAGGCAGTCTTGCCAATCATGCGGCGGAGAGACCAAGACATGCCGAAGGGGTTCCCGATTCGGACAGGTTCGGGCGGCGTGGCCGGATTCAGCCTGCTGCCTGCTACATTGCTAGTGCTTTCAGCGCCGCCTGCGGTCGCGGCTGATGGCTGGGCCCCTGCACTGTCGATCGGTGTGCTTGAAGTCATGCAGCTTGCCATTGTTGCTGGCGCACTGCTCGCCGCAATGCTGTCTGCGATCTGGACGATACGCGATCGGGGCCGCATTGCCGCAGAGAATCTGCAACTGCGTGGCCGGATTGCCGATCTCGATGCAGCGAACGAACGCGCTGAAGCCTTCCTTCAATTAAGAGACCAGAGGCTGGTCATCTGGCCGCCGGAACCGGGCCGGCCGGAGATTTCCGGCGAACTGCCAGCCCGTGCTGGTGCGCCGGAAGATCGGGCGGAGTTTCTTGCTTTCGGCTGCTGGCTCGAACCTTGCTCGGCCGCTGAATTGGACCGGGCGCTGCTGTCCCTGCGGTCCGGGCAGGTGCCTTTCGCGATCATTGTAGAAACGCGTACTGGTGAACTGCTTGAGGCCGATGGCCGCTTTGCCAGCGGCCACGCGATCGTCCGCTTCAGCTCGGTCAGCCTTGCCCGCCGGGCGCTGGCGGAGGCCGACCTTGCCAAGCGCCACTTGCAAGACGAACTGGAACTCTTGCGATCCCTGCTTGCCGAACTTCCGATGCCCGCCTGGATCCGGGCCGGTGATGGTCGTCTGCGCTGGGTGAACCGTTCCTTCGCTGCGGCAGCCGAAGAAGACAGCGCGGAGGCTGCGCTCTCAGCAGGCAAGGAGTTTCTCGGCACACAGGTGCTTGCGGCTATCTCACGCCATCATGCGGGGCAGAAGCTCTACCGGGAAGAGGTCAGCACCGTGATTGGCGGTGAGAGGCGGGTCTTTGATGTATGTGACATCGCAACGCCCGCGGGCTCGGCAGGGCTGGCACTGGACGTTTCCGAATTCGAGGCGATCCGCCGCGAAATGGCAAATCTGCAGCGCAGCCATGCAGAGACGCTGGATCAACTGACCACCGCAGTCGCAATCTATGACCGCGACGAGAAACTGCGTTTCTACAATCAGGCTTTCCAGAAATTGTGGGGGCTGGATACTGCATTCCTCGCCAGCGCTCCGGACAACGCGCTGGTGATGGATCGGCTGCGCAGTGAGCAAAAACTGGCCGAGCAGCCGGAATGGCGGCGCTGGCTGGACAATGTGATGCTGGCCTACCGTGCTGTCGATCCACAGGAACATTGGTGGCACCTTCCGGACGGGCGGACGCTGCGCGTCATCGGTAATCCGCATCCGCGCGGCGGTGTAACCTGGGTTTTCGAGAACCTGACCGAACGGATTGACCTTGAGAGCCGATACAAGACGGCTTTGCGCGTGCAGGGTGAAACGCTGGACAATCTGGCCGAGGGTGTCGCCGTGTTCGGTCCGGACGGCAGGCTCCGTCTTGCCAATCCGGCATTCGCCAGCCTTTGGAAACTTCCCCCGGAGCTCGTCGCGGAAGGCACCCATATCACGGCGGTTCGCAAGGCCTGCGACGAGATGGCGCCTGACAGTCCCTGGATCGATTATGTGGCCGCGGTAACGGGTTTCGATGATGAAAGGCGCGATCATTACAGCCAGATCGAGCTTCGCGATGGCACCATCCTGCGTGCGGCGCTGAATCCATTGCCGAATGGCCAGGTTATGCTGACCTTTGTCGACGTCACCGACAGCGTCCATGTGGAACGTGCTCTCACGGAGAAAAACGAGGCGTTGCAGCGCGCCGACCGGCTGAAGGACGATTTCGTACAGCATGTCTCCTATGAACTGCGTTCGCCATTGACGAACATCATCGGATTTACCGAGCTGCTGGCAATGGAAACCGCGGGACCGCTCAACCAGCGCCAGCGCGATTATGTCAGCCATATCGGCGCGTCCTCGACCGTCTTGCTGACCATCGTCAACGATATCCTCGATCTTGCCACTGTCGATGCGGGCTTCATGCAGCTTGAGATCGCAGAAGTGCCTGTCCTGGACACGATCCGATCGGCGGTTGCCCTGGTTTCCGAGCGGTGCGAGGAACTGGGCATTGCAGTCGAAATCGATACGCGGATGGCGCCGCCAACCATTCATGTGGACGGCAGCCGGCTGCGTCAGGTGCTGTACAATCTGCTGGTCAATGCGGTGAACTATGCGCCGGAGGGAAGTGCGATCGAAATTGCTTGTCGTGCTGGAAATGATGGCGTCATCTTCGAAGTGCATGATGATGGGCCGGGTATTCCCGAGGAAGTCCTGAAGGGTCTGTTCCGGCCCTTCGAGTCGCACAGCAAGGGAAGTCGCAAGCGGGGAGCGGGGCTCGGTCTCGCTATCGTAAAAGGCTTCGTCGAGCTGCATGGGGGCACGGTCGAGATCGAGACTTCACCCCGCATCGGCACGACGGTTATTTGCCGCTTTCCGGTGCAGCCGGCCTTGCGCGCGGCCGCTGAATAGAAGCCCATGAAAACTCTCAATCTCACTGTCCAGCTTCCTGACGAGGAGAGTACCGTCCTATTCGGCAGCGATCTTGCCGCTGCATTGCGGCCGGGAGATCTCGTGGCGCTCAACGGCGACCTCGGCGTCGGAAAATCAGCGCTGGCGCGTTCGGCGATCCGGTCGTTGAGGGGCGATCCGACGCTGGAAGTGCCAAGTCCAACATATTCGCTGGTCCAGTTCTACGAGGGTACGCCGCCTGTTGCCCATCTCGATCTCTACCGGCTCGAATCGGCGGCGGAACTGGATGAGCTCGGAATTACCGAATTGCTCCAGCAGGGCATTGTGCTCATCGAATGGGCCGAGCGGTTTGCCGGAGATCTGCCCGCCCCGGCCCTTGAGGTCCGATTGGCGGACGATGGCGGCCGTGGCCGCGTGGCGCAAATTGCGGCTGCAGGAGAATTTGCGGTACGCTTCGAACGATCGATGCACATACGCGCCTTTCTCGACGCCAATGGCCGCAGGGGTGCCTGGCGGCGGCCACTTGCCGGAGACGCCTCTGCACGCATCTACGAACTGGTCTCCGTAGGGCAAGAGACGCCCTGCCTGCTCATGGATGCGCCGGCGCAGTCTGATGGTCCGCCCCTTGACGGTACGAGGCCCTATAGCCGGATCGTGCATCTGGCTGAAGACGTCACGCCTTTCGTCGCCGTTGCAGGTGCGTTGCGGGCGGCGGGATTCTCGGCCCCCGAAATCCATGCAGCCGATCTTGACCGCGGGATCCTGTTGGTGGAGCATCTCGGAAACGGGCGGATGCTCGATAATGCGGGCCGGGCCGTTCCGGAACGTTATCTGGCAGCGGCAGACCTGCTTGCCTGCCTGCATAAACGCAATTGGCCACGGAAGGTAGTCGGGCAATTTGGCGTCCGCCATGCCTTGCCGGATTACGATCGCGAGGCGATGCTTGCGGAGGTGGATCTGCTGCTTCAATGGTATCTGCCCGCAATCCGGGGCAGGGAACCGGATAGCCACGAACGCTCTGAGCACGGCGAGATCTGGAACGAAGTGCTGGACCAGCTGGGAGGTGAGCGGAGCATCGTCTTGCGGGATTTCCATTCGCCGAACCTGATCTGGCGGGCAGACAGGACGGGCCTCGACCGGATTGGCCTGATTGATTTCCAGGATGCGGTCATTGGTCCGACTGCCTATGATCTTGCGTCGCTTGCGCAGGACGCACGCGTCACCATTCCGGAGCCGCTGGAACGGGAGATCGTGGCAGCCTATTGCGCTGGTCGAGGGCGTTCGGCAGACTTCTTCGAGGAAGCGCTGCTACGGGACTTCGCCATCATGGCGGCGCAGCGCAACGCCAAGATCCTCGGCATTTTCATTCGCCTCGATCGTCGTGATGGCAAGCCGGCCTATTTGCGCCACTTGCCGCGCATTCGCGATTACATGCGCCGTGCGCTCCGCCATGAGACGCTGGCGCCATTGCTCGGGCTCTATTCGCGCTGGGGTCTGCTCGATGAACGGGATGCGGCATGAGCATCGGCTCGATTGATACCGCAATGGTGCTCGCGGCGGGGAGGGGCACCCGGATGCGGCCGATCACGGAGCGGATTCCAAAGCCACTGGTCGAGGTGGCAGGCAGAACCTTGATCGACCGGGCGCTGGATGCCTTGGTGCGCGCCGGCATCGGCAGGGTCGTGGTCAATGTGCACCATCTTGCTGATCTTCTCGATGCGCATCTTGCTGCCCGGACGGATCTTGAAATCGAGATTTCGGACGAACGGGAGCAACTGCTCGATTCGGCAGGTGGAATCGTCCATGCTCTGCCGCGTCTCGGGAACAAGCCCTTCTTCGTGCTCAATGCCGATACGTTCTGGATCGAAGGCGAATTCCCCGAACTGTGCCGGCTTGCGTCGGTCTGGCAGCCAGAGGAGATGGACATTCTGCTGATGCTGGTGGATCCGCGCCGCGCGCATGGTCATGTCGGACCGGCGGATTTTGTTCTGGAGGACGGCCGCCGCCTGCGGCGGGCAGGCGCTTCGTCCGGCCTGATCTACGCCGGTGCGGGAATCTTGGATCCAGGCATTTTCGCCGATGCGACGCCGGTCCCGCATTCGCTCAATTTCTATTTCGATCGCGCGATCGCCAGCGGCAGGCTTCACGGAATGCCGATGGAGAGCGAATGGATCACCGTCGGCGCACCGGAAGCAATTGGCGAGGCAGACAAGGTTCTCGCTGAACGGTCCTGTCGGGCTTCAGGATGAGCGGCGCGCCGCACATCTTCTCGATCCGGCCTGGCGCGCCATTTCTTCCAACCCTCGCCGATGCATTGTTGTGTAGTCGGTTGCTGCCGCACATCGACCTCTCGCCTGAAGCATTTGGCCTCTCGGATCTCATGATCTATGTTCCGACGAGACGCGCGGCGCGGCAATTGCGGTATGCCATCATCGAACGACTTGGGGGCCGGGCGGCAATCCTGCCGGAAATCCGGCCGCTGGGCGAATTCGACGAGGAAGCCGCATTTTTCGAGTCGCGGACGGAACAGGCGCTGCAAATTGCCCCGCCCGCCGGAGAAATCGGGCGGCTCCTGGCGCTGGCGCCGCTGGTGCTGAACTGGAAGCGACATCTTCCAGTGCATGTTGCAGCACGTTTCGGCGGTTCTGACGGTCTGGTGGTTCCTTCCTCCAATGCGGATTCAATCTGGCTGGCGCGTGAGATTGCGGCGCTGATCGACGCGGTGGAAACGGAAGGCGCCGAATTTGCCCGCCTCGCTTCGATCGTGCCTCAGGAGCTGGACGGATGGTGGCAGGTCACGGTGGAGTTCCTGCGGATCGTCACGGAATTCTGGCCGGCTCACCTTGCGGAGGCCGGCCTGAGCGATCCAGCTACCTACCGAAATGCCATGATTGACGCGGAAGCGGCCCGGCTTGCAGCCAACCCGGCGGCGGGCCCGGTCATCGCAGCCGGATCCACAGGATCGATTCCTGCCACCGCACGTCTGTTGGCCACGATAGCCCGCCATCCGCAGGGAGCCGTCGTGCTGCCCGGCCTCGATCTCGAACTGGATGATGCAGGCTGGTCCATGATCGGAGCGACTGCCGCGCCGTCTACCTATGGCCATCCGCAATACGGTCTCAAGAAACTGCTCGAAACGATCGGCGCCGGGCGCGAGGAAGTCGTGGAGCTGGGCGCGCCGGATCGAGGCGCAGCGGCTCGGTGCCGCCTTGCTGCCGAGGCGCTCCGTCCGGCCGAAACCACCGATCTGTGGGTGGATCATCGCGAGCGGATCGAAGGCCTGGTTGCAGAGGGCGCACTTGAGGGGATGACCCTTGTCGAGGCCGGCAATGAGCAGGAAGAGGCGGCCGCTATCGCCGTCGCCTTGCGCCGTGCCGCAGAAGTGCCAGGAAGGCGCGCCGCACTTGTCACCGGCGATCGCAATCTCGCACGTCGCGTCTCGGCGGAGTTGCGACGCTTCGGGATCCATGCCGATGATTCGGGCGGTCGTCCGCTGGCAGGAACGCCGGCGGCGCGGCTGCTGCGCCTGATTGCGCTTGCTGCCTTTCAACCGGGAGAGCCGGAGATCCTCCTGGATCTGCTGTCCCATCCATTGCTGCTGCTCGGCCTGCGTCCATCGCGCGCCCGTCGGCTCGGGGCGCTCGCCGAACTCGTGCTGCTGCGGGGCGGCGACGGAAGGATTGACCTCACTTCGCTCGTCGCCAGCGCGCAACGCCGTCGGACCCTTCTCGATGCAGGCGGCCATGGGCCCCAGTGGCGCCGCCGGATCAGGGCGGAGGATTGGGAAGCACTCCTGGCTTTCCTCGCAGAATTGTCCGAGGCCTTCGGTCCGCTCTGCGAGATCCGCGACCTGCGCGATGCGGATCTGTCTGAATGCCTGGTGCGTCTGGTCCGGACATTGGAGCGACTGGGCATGGAACACGAGGGACGGCTGGACCGACTGTATGCGGGCGAGGATGGGGAGAAGCTGGTCGCCGTGTTGCGGGAGCTGATCTCCGGCGCAGCCGGCTTCCGCTGCGAGACCCGGGAAATCCCCGCCATACTTGATGCGCTGATCCTGCCGGAGACGGTCAAGCCGTCGGCAATCGGTGACAGCCGCATTGCCTTGTGGGGGGTGCTGGAGGCACGTCTGCAGGATGTGGATCTGGTAATACTCGGGGGAATGAACGAGGGCAGCTGGCCGCGCAAGGTCGAGGCCGGCCCTTTCCTTTCCAGGTTCATCGGAGCCGAAATCGGTCTGGCGCCGCCGGAGCGAAGGATCGGGCAGGCAGCGCATGATTTCGTGGCGGCGTTGGGAAATCGCGAAGTCGTCCTGACGCGCGCCATTCGGGTAGACGGGGCGCCCTCGACGCCATCGCGCTGGCTGCAGCGACTGCTTGCGATCCTGCCTGAGAATGCCGGTACCGCTTTGCTGGAACGCGGTCGGCATCTGCTGGAGCTGGCTGTAACTCTCGACCGACGTGAACGGGTCGCTCCGGCTCGCCAACCCTGCCCGGCGCCGCCGCTGGCTGCGCGCCCCCGCCACTTCTCGGTCACCGAGATCGAGACCCTGCGTCGCGACCCCTATGCAATCCATGCTCGCCGCATTCTGCGGCTGGAGCCGCTGGAGCCGATCTCGCGCGGCCCTGACGCGGCGGATCGTGGTTCGCTCCTGCATGACATCCTACACCGATTCGTTCTCGCGGGGATAAATGCGCATCACCCGGACGCACATGCGCAGCTTGAGCGGATCGGGCGCGAATGTTTTGCCGAAGCCGCTTTGCCGCCAGAAGTGGAAGCCTTGTGGTGGCCCCGCTTCGAGCGCCTGATTCCGGAATGGCTGCGCTGGGAGCGCGCGCAGTCGATCGAGCGGACCGGCTGCCATTCGGAAGCGAGGGCAGCGGCGACAGTGGTTGCCTGCGGCGTCACGCTTTCTGGTCGAGCAGACCGGATCGACTTGCATGGCGAACGCGCCACAATTCTCGATTTCAAGACCGGCAGCAGCCCTTCGAAGCGACAGGCGCATAGCCTGCTGGCGCCGCAGCTGGCACTGGAGGGCGCCTTGCTGCTGCGCGGCGCGTTCACCGAAATCGGCCCGGCAAGGCCGGCGGATCTGGTTCATGTCCGCCTACGGCCGGATGGCAAGGTCGTGCACGAATCGATCCTGAAACATGACAAGAGCGAGCTTACCGCGGAGGAACTGGCGGGGAGGGCATGGACGCAATTGCAGAGGCTCCTTGCCTTCCATGCGGATGCGCGCAATGGCTATCTTTCGCGCGCCCTCCCGTTCCGCGAGCATGACATGGATGGCGACTACGATCATCTGGCACGGGTGCAGGAGTGGCTGGCCGGCCATGAGGGCGGGGAGGGGAATGAATGAGCAGCTCCGGCTTGCGCATCCCCGAACTGACCCGCGCCCAGCAATCCCGCGCGGCGGACCCGGAAAGATCGGTCTGGGTTTCGGCCAATGCAGGTTCCGGCAAGACTTACGTCCTGGCGCGCCGCGTCATCCGGCTGTTGCTGGGCGGCGCAGATCCGTCGCGAATCCTCTGCCTGACCTATACCCGTTCGGCAGCGGCCAACATGGCGCTGCGTGTATTCGGAGAACTGGCGAGCTGGTCAACCCTTGCAGATGCGGAACTGCGTGACCGGATTGCCGCACTGGAGGGCGAACAGCCGAGCCAGGAGCGACTACGCTCGGCAAGGCGGCTGTTCGCGCGGGCGCTGGAGACTCCGGGTGGCCTGAAGATCCAGACCATCCATGCATTCTGCGAAGCGGTGCTGCACCGGTTTCCGCTTGAGGCGAACATTGCCGGTCATTTCGAACTGATCGACGAGCAGGTCCAGGCGGCGCTGCTCGCAAATGCGCGCCGGGAAGTGCTGGCGGCGGCGAGCGGCGCCGAACTGGAAGTCGCCCGGGCCTGGCGCATGGTCATTGACCTCGCCGGTGAGGCCGGCTTCGATGAGCTGCTTCAGGAAATCGTTGCTCAGCGCAATTTGCTCGAACCTGTTCTGGCACAAATCCGCAGGGAGGGAAGCGCCGAGGGCGCATTGCGCCGCATACTGGGAATCGGCGGAGAGGAGACGGCGGCAGCCGTTCTCGCCGCGGCATGGCCTGACAGCTATTTCACACAGGCCCTCGCCACCGCCATGGAGGCCGCCGCCCTGGCGGCTGGCAAGAAATTGGCTGCCGAATTTGCCGCCGGCCTTGCCGGGGCGATTGCGGAACGCGATCCTCGCCAGCAATTCGAAATGCTGTGCGGCCTTTTCCTTACCCTGAAGGACAAGGCGTGGGCGCCGAGAAGCGCAAGCCGCATCGCGTCGCGCGGGGTTGCCGAACACTTCCCCGGGCTCGAGGAAGAATTCCAGCGCTGCGCCAGCGCCCTCCAGGCGGCGCGCGACCGCCTGGCGCTCCTCGAAATGGTCGAGGCGACGGCGGCGGCGCTCGTGCTCGCGGAGCGGCTGATTGCAAGCTATGAGCGGCAGAAGCGCGCCCGCGGCTATCTCGACTTTGCCGACCTGATTGTTCGTACTGTCGCGCTCCTCTCCATGCCGGAAGCGGGTTCCTGGGTGCAATACAAGCTGGACCAGGGTCTGGACCATATCCTGATCGACGAGGCGCAGGACACCAGCCCCGAGCAATGGCAGGTCATCCGCAAGTTGGCGGAGGAGTTCTTCGCCGGTGAAGGCGCGCGGGGCCGGACACGACGGACGCTGTTCGCGGTCGGAGACGAGAAGCAGTCGATCTATTCGTTCCAGGGAGCCGAGCCGGCGGCATTTGCCGAGACCGGCATGGAGTTCGCCCGCCGCATCGGAGAAAATGGCGAGATCTTCGAACGCGTGCATCTGCGCCATTCCTTCCGGTCGGTGAGCGATGTCCTTTCTGCGGTCGACCGGGTCTTTGCCCACGATCGCGCCAGACGCGGACTGACCCTGTACCCGGAAGAAATCCATCATCCGGCCATTCGCGCCAATGAGCCGGGTCATGTCGAGATCTGGCCGCGTTTCGCTGCCGAGCGCAATGTGGAACCGGAGGACTGGACGCAGTCAGTCGATCATGCCTCGCTGCCCGCTGTGCGTCTTGCGGAGGCCGTGGCACTGCGGGTCTCGGCCTGGCTGGCCGCAGGCGAGATCCTGCCCGGCCGCAAGCGCCGCCTGCGCCCCGGCGACATCATGGTGCTCGTGCGCAAGCGCGACAGCTTCGTGCATGCTCTGTCGCGAAGCCTGAAGGCCAGAGGGATCGCGGTTGCGGGTGCCGACCGGCTGCGGCTAAGCGACCACATCGCAGTGAAGGACCTGATTGCCCTCGGGCGCTTCGTGCTCCAGCCCGAAGATGATCTTTCTCTTGCCGCCCTGTTGCGCAGCCCGCTCTTCGACCTGTCGGACGATGAACTCTTCCAGATCGCCCATGACCGGGGCAGCCGCTCCCTGTGGCGCAGCCTTCTCCACGCAGCCACAATGGACGAGCGGTTCCGGCAGGCGGCGGAGCGCCTGTCGCGATGGCGCAGCCAGGCAGGCTATTCGACCGTGCACGCCTTCTACGCCACCATTCTCGGCCGCGACGGTGCAAGGGCCGCCTTTCTTGCGCGGCTGGGCAGGGAAACCGCCGAGATCCTCGATGAGTTCGTCAATTTCATCTTCGCATGCGAGCGAGGCGGTCCGCTCGGGCTCGGTACGTTTCTGGAAACGCTGGAACACGCTGCCCCGGAGATCAAGCGCGAGATTGCCCAGGCGCGCGACGAGGTTCGCATCATGACGGTCCACGCCGCCAAGGGGCTGGAGGCGCCGGTCGTGTTTCTCATCGACAATGGCAGCAGGCCGTTTGCGGCCACGCATCTGCCCCGCCTGCTGCCGGTTCGGGCGGGGAACGGGAGGGCCTGCTTTCTCTGGCGGGCGGACAAGTCCCTGCGCAACCGGCTCTCGCTGCAGTTCGAGCAGGAATATTGCCAGCGGCAGGAAGACGAGTATCGCCGGCTGCTCTATGTCGGCATGACCCGTGCCGAGGACCGGCTGATCCTGTGCGGCTATCATGGACTAAGACCCCCGGAGGCCGGCACCTGGCATGACCTCGTGCAGGAAGCTCTCAGCGAGGCGCCGGAAAGCGTCGTGCGCCGGGATGGGGTTCTCGACCTCGACATCCTGCTGTACTCGGTGAATGCGCAGACCTCGCCGCAGGTGACGGAGGAACCCCTTCCCCCGGCGCCCAAGCCCGCGCCGATGATGCCGCAGGGCCTCGGTCCGCTTCCGCCAGGGCCGGAACTGCCGAGACCGCTCACTCCCTCCCGCGCAGGGGCCGAATCCGTTTTCGAGACCGATACGGCTGGCAGGTCACCGGTGCTGGATGCGACATCCGCGCCCAGCCTGACTGTCGCGCGCGGCGCAGCAGTGCACAGATTGCTGCAATTCCTGCCGCGGATCGCGCCGGATCGGCGCGAAGAGATGGCCCGTGCCTATCTGGAACGGATCGGAGCGGGCTGGCCGGACGGAATGCAGGATGAGGTCCGGCAGGCGGTCGCCGCCATCCTTGCTGATCCGCGCCTCGTGTCGATGTTCGGCGAGGCCTCGCGGGCGGAGGTCGCCATTGCAGGCTACCTGAAGGTCGCCGGCGAGCTGCGCTCGATCTCCGGCCGGGTGGACAGGATGTCAATCACACCCGACCGCATCCTGTTCGTCGATTACAAGACCGGCCGCAATCCCCCCGCGCGCGCGGAGGACATTCCTGCCGCGCATCTGGCGCAACTCGCGCTCTACGGCGCCTTGCTGCGCCAGATTCATCCCGGGCGAAAGCTCCGGGCCAGCCTTCTTTACACTGAGGGGCCGCTGCTGCACGAGATCAGCGAGGAGCGGATCGATGCAGCCCTTGAGATGCTGGCGGTCTCGTGACACAAGCAATCTTGCACCTGCTGCCACGCAGTCCCAAATGACAGATACATCCATCCCCATCAAAGGAGCCATGTCATGGCCACCATCAAGATCGACAATTCCAATTTCGAAACCGAGGTTCTGCAGGCGAGCGCGCCGGTCGTCGTCGACTTCTGGGCGGAGTGGTGCGGACCGTGCAAGATGATCGCACCGGCGCTCGAGGAAATTGCTGCCGAGATGTCCGGAAAGGTAACCATCGCCAAGGTCAATATCGACGAGAATCCGGAGATCGCCACGCGTTTCGGCATTCGCTCGATTCCGACCCTGGTGATGTTCAAGGATGGGGAAGTCGCCGACATGCGCGTCGGCGCGCAACCGAAATCAGCGCTCTCCAGCTGGATCCAGTCGAACGTCGCCTGAGGCCTTGCTCGAAAAACTCAAGGATCGCGGTGCCGGCGGATCGTGACCTATTCCGGCACCGTTCCATTCCGGGCCAGGACTTCTCCGGCGAGATACAGCGAGCCGCAGATCAGGATCCGGGGCGGGATCTCTCCGTTCCAGCTTGCGCGCATGACGCGCAGCGCATTCTCCACCGAGGCTACCGGCTCGGCTGAAAGGCCTGCCGCCGTCGCCCTTGCCGCAAGCAGATCGCTGGGCACGCCCGCATCGCTTGAAGGAATCGGCACCGTATAGACATGGCGGGCCATGCCCTGGAAATTGGCGAGGAAGCCGTGCTGGTCCTTGGTGTCGATCATGCCGGCAATCAGGATAAGCGGCCGCGGGCTTGCTTCTTCCTCCTGGGCCATGGCCTCGGCAACCACGGCGCCCGCGCCGGGATTGTGCCCGCCATCCAGCCAGATATCGGCGCCTTCGGGCGCCAGCGCAAGCAGATTGCCTGAGGGCAGGCGCTGCATGCGCGCCGGCCAGGAGACGCTCGTCAAACCCGTCGCGATCCGGCTTTCATCGATTGCAAGGCCGGCTACGCGCAGGGTTGCGATGGCAGAAGCCGCATTGGCCAGCTGATGGCGACCGACCAGCCGGGGCAGGGGAAGGTCCATCAGGCCCGACTCGTCCTGGTAGACGAGGCGGCCATGTTCGCCATGGGCAAGGAAATCCTCGCCATAGACCTTGCTCGGGCATCCCAGCCGGGTGGCGATGTCGCGCAGGACTTCACGCGCCGCCGCATGTTCCTGGGCGCCGATGACAACCGGGCAACCGGGCTTGATGATGCCGGCCTTCTCCATTGCGATCAGTTCCACGCGGTCACCCAGATGGGCCTGGTGGTCGAGCGCAATCGGCATGATGAGGCTCGCCGCAGGTCGCTCGATGACATTGGTGGCGTCGAAGCGCCCGCCGAGTCCGACCTCGATGATCGACAAGTCGGCTGGATGCTCCGAAAACAGCACGAACATGACCGCAGTGAGGATTTCGAACACCGTGATCGACTGGCCATCATTGGCGGCGGCGACCCGAGCTATGGCCTCCGCAAGCACTTCGTCCTGCACCAATTGGCCGCCACCCTCGGCGCCAAGCCGGAATCGCTCATGCCAGCGCACCAGATGCGGCGAAGTGTGTACATGAACGCGCAGGCCGGCCGCCTCCAGCAAGGCACGGCAGAAGGCAGCCGCGGATCCCTTGCCATTGGTACCGGCAATGTGAATGACCGGCGGCAAGCGGTGTTGCGGGTTGCCAAGTCGGGCAAGCAGACGCCGGATCCGGTCAAGCGAGAGATCGTAGCCCTTCGGGTGCAGGGCCATCAGCCGGGCGATCTCGCGCTCGGCAAGGTCGGGGGTGTTCATTTTCTGATACCGGAATGGAAATGGATTACCGGGCGGGATCCGCCTCGATCAGCTCTTTCGCGGTTTCTCCACCTTGCTCGCCATCTGCTGCAACCGCAGCTTCGTCCGCGGTGCCGGCGTCAAGGGGATCCGGAGATTTGTGCAGCAGGATGCGCAGCAACCTCGCAATTGTCGGCCGCAATTGCTGGCGCGGAATCACCATGTCGACCATGCCGTGCTCCATCAGATATTCCGCCCGCTGAAAGCCCTCGGGGAGCTTTTCGCGAATGGTCTGCTCGATAACGCGCGGTCCGGCAAAGCCGATCAGGGCCCCCGGCTCGGCAATGTGGATGTCGCCAAGCATGGCGTAGGAAGCGGTAACGCCGCCCGTGGTCGGATGGGTCAGCACGACGATATAGGGCAGGCCGGCTTCGCGGTGGCGTTCGACGGCGACCGTCGTGCGCGGAAGCTGCATCAGCGACAGGATGCCCTCCTGCATGCGCGCGCCGCCCGAAGCGGCAAACAGGATCAGGGGGCGGCGAAGCTCCCCTGCGGTGGCGAATGCCTTGATGATCGCCTCCGCGGCGGCCATGCCCAGCGATCCGCCCATGAAATTGAAATCCTGCACGACCGCAACGACAGGAAGCCCCTCGAGCTCGCCGGTCGCGGCGATCACCGCGTCATCCATGCCGGTCTTGGTGCGGGCCTCCTTCAGCCGATCAATGTAGCGCTTCTCGTCGCGGAACTTCAGCGGGTCCACCGGAGTGCGGGGATTCTCGATCGTCTCGTAGGCGCCATCGTCAAGAAAGAAACGCAGACGGTCCTTCGCGGCGATCCGCATGTGATAGCCGGAAGCGGGAATGACATACTGGTTTTCCTGCAGATCCTTGTGGAAGACCATCTCGCCGGTCTCCGGACATTTGATCCAGAGGTTCTCCGGCATTTCGCGGCGGCCGAGCATCGAGTTGATCTTCGGGCGCACATAATTCGTGATCCAGTTCATGCTCTTGGCCTTCCGCGCGAAAACATCTCCTGCGAAGATGGTGAGGTCATGGCGCTGGCGCAAGCCTGGCGCGACGCACGCCTTCGGCAATCTCACGGGTCGTGGCAATCGCCGCCGCCACCGGGTCTTTGCCTTCGGCATTGGCCCTCGCTACCGCAGCGACGATTGCGCTGCCGACGACCACGCCATCAGCGCCTTGCCCGATCTTCTCTGCCTCGGCGGCGGACTTGATTCCGAACCCGACGCAGACCGGCAGATCGGTGTGGCGCTTGATTCGCGCGACCGCAGCGCTGATCCGGTCAGTCTCCGGCAGGGCCGAGCCGGTGATGCCGGCCATGGATACGTAATAGACGAAACCGGACGTGTTTGCCAGAACCGCCGGCAGGCGCGCATCGTCGGTTGTCGGGGTGGCAAGGCGAATGAAGCTGATCCCGGCCTTCAATGCCGGAATGCACAATTCCGCATCCATTTCGGGCGGCAGGTCGACGACGATCAGCCCGTCAATGCCGGCTTCGAGGCATTCGGCGAGAAAACGCTCTACCCCCCGGACATAGATCGGGTTGTAATAGCCCATCATCACGATGGGCGTTTCCTGATCGGTCTGGCGGAACTCCTTCGCCATCCGCAACGTGCGGTCCATCGAGGCGCCGGACTTCAGCGCACGCTGGCCCGCCGCCTGAATGGTGGGGCCGTCGGCCATGGGATCGGAGAAGGGCATCCCCAGTTCAAGGATGTCGGCACCCGCTTCCGGAAGGGCCTTCATGATCGCCAATGAGGTGGCGTAATCCGGGTCGCCGCCCATGAAATAGGTGACAAAGGCCGGCCGGCCTTCTTCCCGTAGCGCTTGCATGCGCTTGTCGATGCGGGTCTTCATATCGGGTCAGAGCTCCACGCCGAGATGCTTGCCGACGGCGAACACATCCTTGTCGCCGCGGCCGC
>CAYLGY010000008.1:0-42555 GCA_964383325.1 uncultured Rhizobiaceae bacterium | reverse complement strand
CACATGACTGAAATTGCTCTGCTGACCATCGCCCTTCTGTTCTTCCTGCTCGTCATCGAGGTTCCGGTCGCGTTCGCCATGCTGATCGCCGGCGCGGTCGGCATGTATGCTGTCGGCGGGCTCCCTCCCCTTTTGGGCATCCTGAAGCTGACGCCATATGAACACGTCATGAATTTCACCATCACGACGCTGCCGATGTTCGTGCTGATGGGAGAGTTCCTTACGGCTGGTCGGTTCACGCGGGATTTGTTCGACGCGTCAAATCGTTGGCTCAGCGCGATCAGGGGAGGCGTGCTCTACTCCGCGCTGGCTGGCGGCGTTATGCTCTCTGCGATCACCGGTTCGAGCACGGCCGCAGCAGCGATGTTGGCGTCGTCGTCATATCCTGAGATGAAACGTCTCGGGTATGATTCCGGTTTCGCGACGGCCGCAATCGCGATCATCGGAACCTTGGCGATCATGCTGCCCCCAAGCGTGGCGCTTGTACTCTACGGGATTTTCACCGAAACATCGGTAGGTGCGCTGTTCATGGCCGGCATAATGCCCGGACTGATCACAGGCGTGGGGTATTTTATCGCTATATACTTCATCATACGCCGCAGACCTCATCTCGCTCCGGAAGTTGTTCCGCTGCCTCCTTTGCGTCAACGCTTCGCAGGCATGAAAGGCGTCATGCCGATAATATTCCTGATGGCCTTCGTTCTGTTTGCAATCTATTCCGGGGCCATAACCGTAACCGAAGTCGGTGCAGTTGGCGCACTGGCCGCGCTGGTAGTCTGTATCGTCATGAGACGCGTCGGCTGGAGAGAATTCTTGCACGCCACGCGTTCTGCGACGCTTCATTCCGTAATGATCCTGACAATTGTCGCGTTCTCTGCGGTGTTCGGCATCTTCCTCACGATGACGGGCACGACGCAAGCTCTTGTCCAGTTCATTCAGGGTTCCAATGTTCCACCGTATGTGGTGATGGGCTCGGTGGTGCTGATCCTTCTTTTCCTCGGGTTCTTCCTCGATCAAACGGCCGTGCTCGTGCTTACGTTGCCGCTCACCTTCCCATTGCTTATGAATCTCGGGTACAATCCGGTGTGGCTTGGCATTATATATGTCAAATCATGTGAAATCGGCATGGTAACGCCACCCATGGGCATGAATGTATTCGTGGTATCATCAACAACTGGAGTCCCCGCCAGGACAATTTTTGCACAGATATGGCCGTTCGTCCTGATCGAGTTCACGATATTGTTGATCCTGATCCTTTTCCCCTCGATCTCTCTCTGGTTGCCGGGCCTGTTGTGAGCAGGTGACCCCGTGGCTGTCATTCTGCCTTGACGGAGGCTCGTGGGGGATGCGTTCTGCGGGATCGGATCCATCTTTCCAGGGCGTCTGCCCTCCGAGCGGACGAGGCCCACGGACTGGCCCGGCCGGGCGGGTCGGCAGCATTTCGCAGGCCGCCATCTCGACCTTTCGCTTTCCGGGCGCCCTCAAGGGCTGGGACGGGGCTGTGGATGCCCCGGCCGAAATTCGAGATCAGCTATGGGTAATCTTCGTCCCGAGGACGTTGAGGCATTCGCGCATGAAGGCGGCGAGGCCTGTCCAGCCCTTGGCGGAGACCATGTTGCCGTCGACATGGGCTTCGGTCGGCTTCACATCGATGAAGATGCCGCCGACGGCGGTAACCTCGGGTTCGCACGCGCCGAGGCCAGCAACCTTGCGGCCCTTCAGTACGCCGGGAACCGCCATCAGGATCTGGACGCCATGGCAGATGGTGAAGATCGGCTTGCCCGTTTCGTGAAAGTGGCGAACCATGTCCTGCACGCGCTTGTCTGTGCGGATATATTCCGGACCGCGGCCGCCCGCGCAATAGACTGCGTCATATTCTTCGACCCGGACTTCCGAAAAGGTCTTGTTGATGTCGGCATAATGGCCAAGCTTCTCGGTATAGGTCTGGTCGCCTTCGAAATCGTGCAGCGAGGTCTTGATGCGGTCGCCGGCCTTCTTGTCCGGGCACACAACGTGCACCGTATGGCCAACGGCCTCCATGCCCTGCTGGAAGACGAAGATTTCGTACTCTTCGGTGAATTCGCCGGTGAGCATCAGGATCTTCTTGCCGCTCATGTCGGTCTCCTCGGTTTGCCTGGTTGGAGCGACACCCGCCGGTAGCGGGCGTCGCGGATTGGATCAGAACGGAGAATCGGGGAAGTAGAACTGGTCAGCGTTCTCCGGCGTAATGAGCGGAGCGTCGAGCTTGAACGAACCGCGCATCGGTGCCTGGCCGGCAAACTGACCTACGGTCATGTAGATCGCCGACTTGATCATCGATGGCGGGTACGGTGTCGAGATCGGCGTACGCTCGTTCCCTTCCTTCACCATCTCGATCACCTGCTTCATGCCGTTGCCCCCAAGAGCGTACTTGATGTCCGTGCGGCCCGCCTGGTCGACGGCTTCGATCACGCCCAGCAGCATGTCGTCGTCATTCGCCCAGACAGCGTCGATCTTCGGATATTTGGCGAGGTAGTCCTGCATGAGGGTGAATGCCTCATCCTGGTTCCAGTTGGCGTACTGGATATCGAGGATCTTGATGTTGGTCTTGGCGATTTCGTCCGAGAAGCCTTGGATGCGCTCGTCGTCGATCACCGTCGGAATTCCACGCAGGACGACGATCTCGCCTTCATTGCCAAGCTTTTCGGCAAGCCAGCGCGCGGTGTTCGCACCGACGGCGATGTTGTCCCCGGCGACGTAGAGGTCCTGGATGGACGGGTCGGTCAGGCCGCGGTCAACGACAGAGATGAACGTGCCATTCGCCTTGACCTGCTCGACCGGGCCGGTCAGCTCCTCCGAGGTGAAAGGCAGGATGACGAGGGCGTCGATCTTGCGGGTCGCCGACAGGTCTTCGAGTGCCGAAACCTGTGCGGTTGCCGACGATGCGGTCGAAACCACGACGTCAATGTTCGGGAACGCGGCTTCGATTTCCTTTTCAGCCTGTTCGGCGTGGTAGACGACGCCACCGGTCCAGCCATGGGTCGCTGCCGGTATCGACACGACAATCGAGATATCGCGGTCCTGGGCAAGGGCTGCACCCGCCGGCAGCGCGAGGCTGAGGGCAAGCGCAGATGCAAACATCCGGGCCTTGTTGGTAATTGACTTCATGATGATCTCCTCCATGGATGGTCCCGCCTTCGGTTCAGCGGTTTCTGGTGAAACGGTGCGCGAGCATCGCGATGATGATGATGGCCCCCTGCACCGCAGCTACGAGGTATTCGGAAACCATGTCCGACAGGACCATGACGTTCGCGATGACCTCGAGGATCAGGGCACCCGCCACGGAGCCCCAGACGCGACCCTTGCCTCCTCTCAGCAGGGTGCCACCGATCACCACGGCAGTGATGACCTGTAGTTCCCACAACTGACCGGTTGTGGGCGTTGCAGCGCCAAGGCGCGGCACGTAGCAGATCGCGGCAACCGCGACGCATAGGCCCTGGATGACGTAGGCAATGGTGCGTACCCCGCCGACATTGACCCCTGAAAAGCGTGCCACTTCGGAATTCGAACCCGAGGAGACCAGCCGGCGGCCATATTTTGTCCGGTAGAGAATGAAGGCACCCAGCAAGACGACGGCCAGCGTGATCACCACGGGATACGGAATACCCAGGAAATTGCCGAAATAGACCGGTCGATAAGCCTCGCGCAGGCTGCGATCGATCGGCAATGAGCCGCCATCGGTCATGAAGGTGATGAAGGCGCGGAAAATCCCCATCGTGCCGAGCGTGACAATGAAGGGTTCTATTCGACCGACCGTGATGATCAGCCCGTTGAAGAGCCCACATAGCGCACCGACACAGATCGCGACGCCGGCACCCATCACGATTGCCCAGCTTCCATAGGCAGGCGCCAGCCCGTTCATCGCCATGATCATGATGCCGGTGACAAAGGCCATCATGGAGCCAACCGACAGATCGAGCCCGCCTGAAGCAATCACGAAGGTCGCGCCCACTGCGATGATCGCGATGAAGGAAGAACGCGTGATCACGTTGATCAGGTTTGCACTCGACGTGAAGTTCGAGTTCACCAGCGCGCCGAGGAGAACGATCACCGCCAGCGCGATGAACGGTGCGAAGTCCGCCCAGCGAATGCGGCTGCGCATGTCAGCGGTCGCGACGGATGCGGTCGCTGTCGTCATTTGGTTCCTCCCCCGCCGTTCCATGCTTGCCGCTCGTGGCGGCATAGATGACAGTCTTTTCATTGATCTCGTCGCCGCTGAGTTCGGCGACGATCCTCCCGTTGCGCATGACGAGCACACGGTCGGCAAGACCGACAAGCTCCTGCATTTCCGATGAAATGACGATGCAGGCCTTCCCCGCCCGCACCATCTTGTCGATGAAGTTGTAGATCTGGCTCTTGTTGCCGATGTCGATGCCGCGTGTGGGCTCGTCGATGATCACCACCGAGGGGTCGGTCATCATCACCTTGGCAAGCAGGAGCTTCTGCTGATTTCCTCCGGAAAGCTGGCCAGCGGTCAGCGACAGCGTGCCCACGCGAATGTCGTATTCGGCAACCGCCTCGCGCAGGGCGCCCATCTCGCTGCGGCGGTTGAGAACCGTGCCCGGATTGACCGTATCGAGCGCCTGAAGGGTCAGGTTCGGAGCCAGTTCCTCCTCGAGCAGCAGACCCTTGCCCTTGCGATCCTCGGTCAGATAGACCAGTCCCGCATCCATCATCGTGCGCACGGAGCGCTCACCAACCTCCTTGCCATTGACCGTCACCTTCCCGGCGGTCGATGGGCGAAGTCCCATCAGGCCTTCGAACAGTTCGGTACGTCCCGAGCCGATCATGCCGCCAATACCAAGGACTTCGCCGGGACGCACGGCAAAGGATGCCCTCCATGCCCCGTGCTCTACCTCAAGTTCATTCACTTCAAGGATCGGGGCCGAACGAGGCGCGCTGCGCTTCGATGGATACAGCATGTCGAGTTCGCGACCGACCATCAGTTCGGCCATCTGGCGCTGGCTGAGATTTTCGGCCGGCCAGGAGCCGATCATGCGCCCGTCACGAAGGACGGTGATGCGATCGGCCAGCGCTTCGACCTCTTCGAGGCGATGCGAAATATAGAGGACCGCGACGCCTTGGCTGCGCAGGCTCCGCACGATGTCGAGCAATGCATCCACTTCATCATTGGCGAGAACCGCCGTCGGTTCGTCGAGGATGACAACCTTGTGCTCGTAGAGGAGCGCACGGCCGATCTGGACCAGCTGGCGCTGGGCGAGCGGCAGGTCTCCAACCAGATCCGTCGGGCGCGCGACCGATCCGACACGCGCCAGAATTTCTGCCGTGCGGCAGTTCATGGCGCGGTCATCGACCATCCAGCCGCGTGTGAGTTCCCGGCCGAGGTAGAGGTTCTGCGCGACGGTCAGGTCGGGAGCGAGCAGGATTTCCTGGTGGACGAGGACGATGCCGGCAGCTTCCGCTGCAACAGAATCTGCAAACTGCACCGGAGCACCCTCGATGAACATGCGCCCCGCGGTCGGGAGTACATGGCCGGAAAGAAGTTTCATCAGCGTCGACTTGCCAGCGCCATTTTCACCGATGATGGCGTGAACCTCGCCGGCGACGATGTCGAGCGTCACATCGGACAGGACCGTGATCGCGCCATAGGCCTTGCCGAGCCCTTCGGCGCGCATGGCGACTGCCTTCGCAAGCTCGGCGCCCTTCATGTCGGGAAGCGCGCTCATTCGAAAGCCGAAAGCAGGCGATCGCGGGATCGCTCGATATGCGTGTACATCGCCTGGCGGGCAGCTTCCGGATCGCCCGAGCGGAATGCAGCCAGCAGCGCCTCATGTTCCTCAAGCGCTTCCTGCGTCACGCGGATGTGAAACATCAAACGGAAGATATGCAGGTGTACGTGCAGGTTGAACAGGGTCGAGCGGATGATTTCATTGCCGGAGATGCGCATGATCTCATCGTGAAAATGCGCGTCGGCCCGGGCAAATCGTGAATAGCGCGTGTTGCGGTCAAGCGGCGCCTCACCGTTACCCATGTCGGCGGCAGCCTCTTCCAGCTCGCGCAGCGCCTCGGGCGTCAGATTGTGCGCTGCGAGGCGGGCGGCTTCCGGCTCCAGCAACAGGCGGAATGCGTAAAGATCCTCGAACTGCTTGCGCGTCCATTGCGGGGCGGCGCTGTAGCCAATCAGATGCTCCTTGCGCACCAGGCCTTCGCGCTCCAGGCGGCTGAGCGCTTCGCGGACCGGGGTCTGCGAGACTCCAAGTTCCCGTGACAGCACATCGATCGGAATGCGTGCGCCCGGCGCGATCTCCAGCGACATCAGGCGATGATAGATATTGTCGTAGACGCCATCCACAACGCTTGCAGGTCGACTGATCGCCGGTTTGACCCCCTTCGCCGCTGCCAGTGCCACTGATGCCTCCGCATGCCCTCTTGTGAGAAATATGTTGCAGAAGGGCTATCCTATGTCAAATAAAATATCGTATATGATTTCATATGCGATTTCGCCGGCTGCGCTCGCCAGAAGGATCCTTCACGTCGAGCCCCCTGGCAGGTCGAGGGAGTCAGGCGGAGGAGAGAGGGATGAATCTGTTCGGCACGATCCGGGCGCCGCGCGAACTTGTGTTTGGCAGTGGTCAGCGGCACGCGCTCGGCCGCATCGCGCGAAATCTGGGCAGGCGGGCCCTGGTCGTCACGGACGCGCGGCTCGCTGGCGAGCCAACTCTGGGTGCGATGCTTGACGATCTCAAGACGTCCGGCCTCGACGTGCGCGTCGACAGTTCGACCCTGCCGGACGTGCCGGTCGATTCAGCGGTCAGGTGTGCCGAGGCAGCGCGTGCCTTTGCGCCGGATCTGGTGATCGGTGTGGGCGGCGGCTCCTGCCTCGATATCGCGAAATGCGTCGCCGTGCTTCTCACCCATGGTGGTCGCCCGCAGGATTATTACGGCGAGCACAAGGTACCGGGACCGGTCAGGCCCATCGTTGCGGTGCCCACCACTGCCGGTACGGGTTCGGAAGTAACGCCTGTCGCGGTGCTTTCCGATCCGGAGCGGACGTTGAAGATTGGCGTTTCGAGCCCGTACATCATTCCGATCGCCTCGATATGCGATCCCGATCTCACGCTGTCCTGCCCCCCGAGTCTGACTGCCATCGCCGGCGCGGACGCAATGACCCACGCCATTGAAGCCTATACGGCCATCCGGCGCGAAGCGGTCCCCGGAATTGCGCAGGATCGTGTCTTCGTCGGCAAGAACGATTTCTCGGATCACTTCGCGTTGCGCGCGATCGTGCTGCTCTGGAAAGGGCTGGAAGCGGCCTTCAGGGATGGCTCCGACGTCGCTGCGCGTGAAAGGGTAATGATGGGCGCGACCATGGCGGGCCTTGCCTTCAGCGTTGCTGGTACTGCAGCTGCCCATGCCATCCAGTACCCTGTCGGCGCGCTCACCCATACGGCTCACGGTGCTGGCGTAGCCTGCCTCATGCCCTATGTGATGAGCTGGAACCGCCCGTCCATCGAGACGGAACTCGCGGAAATTGCGGCAGCCATCGGGCTCTCTGCCGACGCGCTCATCCCGGAGATCGCATCCCTCTTCGGCCGGATCGGGATTCCGGCCAGGCTGCAGGATCTCGGCCTTGCCGAGAACCAGCTAGACTGGACCGCCGAGCAGAGCTGCGCAATCACCCGCCTGATCCAGAACAATCCACGCCCATTGGCCCTGGCTGACATGCGCCGCCTGCTCGATGCCGCCTATACCGGCGACATGAGCCTCATCGACTGACTGGAGGAGCCCTGATGAACATCGAACGCAGCATTTCGAACTACGCGGATCCATCGCTTCACGCGCACGGCCTCTACATTGGCGGGCGCTGGGAGGCAGGAAGCGGCATTCCGGTGCTGGATCCATCGAACGGTCAAGTCCTGGCCGAAGTCGCCAACGCCAGTATCAGTGACGCGATGCGCGCGGTGGATGCTGCGCAAGAGGCCGCCGAGGGCTGGGCGAACACGCCGGCCCGTCATCGCGCCGAAATCCTGCGCCGCTGGTTCGAACTGATGACGTGCCATGCCGACGAACTTGCGCGCCTGATTTCGCTTGAGAATGGCAAGGCATTGCCCGATGCGCGCGGCGAAATTGCCTATGCGGCGGAATTCTTCCGCTGGTATTCCGAGGAGGCTGCACGAATTCCAGGCGAACATCGCCACACCCCGTCAGGTTCGCACACCATTCTCGTGGACCATGAGCCGATCGGCATTTCCGTCCTGATCACGCCGTGGAATTTCCCGGCGGCGATGGCCACGCGCAAGATCGGCCCCGCGCTGGCTGCCGGCTGTACGGTGATCCTCAAGCCTGCTTCCGAGACCCCCCTGACTGCCTATGCGATGGCGCGTCTTGGCGAGGAGGCCGGCGTTCCCCCCGGCGTCGTCAATATCATCACGACCACCAATCCCGGCGAAGTGACCCGCGCAATGCTGGCGGATCCGCGGGTGCGAAAGCTCTCCTTCACCGGATCGACCGGCGTCGGCCGAATTCTTTTGGGCGAAGCTGCAAGGACCGTCGTCAGTTGCTCGATGGAACTTGGTGGCAACGCGCCATTCCTCGTCTTCGACGATGCCGATCTCGACGCTGCACTGGATGGCGCGATGGTCGCCAAGATGCGCAATGCCGGGGAAGCCTGCACCGCGGCAAACCGCTTCTACGTTCAGTCTGGTATCCATGACGCATTCGTCGCCGGCCTTGCCGAGCGCATGGCAGCGCTGAAGATCGGGCCCGGCATCGATCCGTCGACCGAGGTCGGGCCGATGATCACGAAGAAGGCCGTAGACAAGATCGATCAGCTGGTGACGAATGCGCTTGAGCGCGGAGCGCGCCTGCATGCAGGCGGTTCGCCGCTTCCGGGCCCCGGCTATTACTATCCGCCCACGGTTCTCGATAATGTTCCGGTCGACGCACCCATCGCCCATGAGGAAATCTTCGGGCCTGTCGCGCCGGTCTACAGGTTCGAAACCGAGGATGAAGCAATACGGCTCGCCAATGACACCGAATATGGCCTTGCCGCCTACATATTCACGAGGGACCTCAGCCGCGCGATGAGGGTCGGCAGGCGCATCGAGACCGGCATGCTCGGCATCAATCGCGGCCTGATGTCCGACCCGGCTGCGCCCTTTGGCGGCGTCAAACAGAGCGGTATCGGCAGGGAGGGCGGTGTCACGGGCATCCTCGAATTCATGGAACCCAAATATTACGCCGTGGAATTCCAGAAATAGACCCCGCTTTCCGACAAGGAGAGAACATGAAGGGCCAGGACCCGTATCTGATCCGCGATTTCGTTGACGACTTCGACGCAATCGCGGCAGAGTTTTCGGCGCGAAGCCGCGCCCTTTCCGCACGGTGCACCATGCGCACCGACATCGCCTATGGCCCGCGCCCGCGAGAGACGCTCGATCTCCTGTTCCCGGAAAGGGTCGTTGGCGGCGCACCGTTGCACATATTCGTGCACGGAGGCTATTGGCGATCCGGCGACAAGGCGGACTATCGCTTTATCGCGGAAACGCCCCTGGCGGCCGGCGCAATCACGGCTCTGGTCGAATATGATCTGATGCCCGGCCAGCGTTTGCCGGTACTGGTAGATCAGGTGCGCCGTGCGGTGCGCTGGTTGCAGGAGAACGCCGCATCCCTTGGCGCAGACCCCACCCGCATCAGCGTCAGCGGCCATTCCGCCGGGGCGCATCTTGCATTTTTCCTCGCCGCCAAGGGCAAGGAAGAGACTTCCTCCCCGAAATCCTGCGATATCAAGGGGCTGCTGCTCCTTAGCGGGATCTATGACCTCTCCGGAATTCCGGACAGTTTTCTGCGCCATGAGGCGGGCATGACCCATGAGGAGGCCGCAAGCTGGTCGCCGCTTGACGCATCGCCAGGACAAGGCCCCACCCGCATCATCGCATTCGGCGCCGACGAAACCCTGCCCTTCCTCGACCAGGCGGCCGCCCTCGACCGGATGCTTGGGCGGAAGGCCCCGCCCTCCCGCCTACTCCCGGTCCCGCAGGCAAATCACATGAGTGTGGTGCTGGAGATGGTGAACCCACACAGGGAACTCGGAAAGGCCCTGATCGAACTGATCGAAACCCCATGAGGCTATGCGCGCAACCGGCGGATCGGGCCGCGATGCTTCGGTTCGCATCCGCCCCGCTACGCCCGACCGGGCATGGCGGAAGGCAGCGCGGCGCTATTGCGCGTTGGGCAGCGGCTTGAGACTGCGCAAATAGAGGATCACGGCGTCGAGATCCTCCTGCGTCATCTTCGCCAGATATGGATAGGGCATTGGCGGCAGCATCTGCGATCCATCCGGCCGCACGCCCTGGGTAATCATCGCCTTCAGCTCTTCGTCGGTATAGCGGGCAATGCCGTCCTCGCTGGGCGTGAGATTTGCTGCGACCGAAACGCCCCACGGACCGTGGAACTCGAAGCCGCCCTGGCCAAGTGCGGTGTCCAGCATGGGCCCCTGCGGCCCCATGGGCGTGTGGCATTCCATGCAATGGGCAATCGGGCCGGCCAGATATGCGCCGTATTCTGCCGTCACGCCGCGCGCGGGCGCCTCGACGCTCTCGATCGGAGGACCGTAGGCCGGCGGCAGGGGAATGCGGTACTCCGAGTCCGGCGAAGGCTCGTCTACCGCGGGAACCGTGCGCAGAAAGGCGACGATGGCCGCAAGGTCCCCGTCTCCGAGGCCGCGATACATCATGATCGGCATTGGCGGCCCGATCACGCTCCCGTCCGGCCGGATGCCCTCACGGATGGCACGCGCCAACTCCTCGTCGGTCCACTCCGCAACCCGGCCGCCCGGCGTGATGTTGGGGGCGATCGCCGTAAAATGCTCGTTCTTCTCTACCAGGCGCCCGGCGAGTTCCTTCGACATGTCGAAGCCCTCTGGACCAATGGGCGTATGGCAATTTCCGCAGCCCGCCGGGCCCCGGACGAGATATTCGCCGCGCTCCATGGGAGTCTCGGCGGCTGCCGTCCCCGCAAAGCCTGCGCCAAGCAATGCGCAGGCGACCATTTGCCTCAGTTTCATTATGCCCTCCCCCTCTTGTGCGGAACGCAACATGCTCGCGGCAGAAGCCATCCTTCCCCGCAATGCGGTTCCTTGCCGCATGTTGTGAACTACAACGAATGCGGCGTCAATCGGGCAGCTGGAGACTGTCAACCAGGCCGTTAGTGCGCGTGACGCACGCGATAGGCATCAGCAATCCGCAGGACAGGCGTTCCTGGCAACAAGCCATCCACCCCTGCCAAGACGCGCGAGGAGGCAAGTTGCATATTTCTTGTTAGATCAGGTAGTTAGCTCGCATTCGCCGGGGTTTCCTGCAATATAGAAAATTCGGTCTTGACGACTCCCATCCCCGTATCCTTAATTATGGGAACGTTTTCAGCAAACGTTCTCACTCGGCGAAGGCCAGATGCGAGGAGAGACGATGTCGGGGAACCCGGGTTTCGAACTGCAGGCGGAAGGGCTACGCAAGTCCTACGGTGCAACGGTGGCGCTGGAGCATGCGGACATCACGCTCCGTGCCGGCGAGGTCCATGCCCTGCTCGGCGAGAATGGCGCCGGCAAGTCCACTCTCGTACGGATTCTCAGTGGCGTAACGATGCCGGATGCCGGCCATATGATTCTGGCTGGTCAAACCTATTCGCCACGATCGATCATGGAAGCCCGCGAAAGCCAGGTTGCCACTGCGTTCCAGGAATTGAGCCTGGTGCCGAACCTGAGCGTCGCCGAGAACGTCCTTCTGCCTGGCCTGCACGCTTCCCGGCTCGGATTCGTGTCCAGGTCGGCTGTACTGGCCAGGGGAAAGGAAATCCTGTCCCGTCATGGCCTCGACCGGATTGATCCTGCGGCCGAGGTCGGCACGTTGCCCTTGTCGGAACGGCAGCGCATCGAGATCGCAAGAGCATTGGAGAATGCGGGCCGCGTGCTGATTCTGGACGAGCCGACGGCGTCGCTTTCCGAGACGGACTGGCTGTTCGAGCAGATCGAGAAGGCGAGAGCCCGCGGGGTGGCCATTCTATACATCTCGCATCGCCTCGCGGAAGTGCGGCAGATCTGTACCGTCGCCACAGTGCTGCGCAATGGGCGCTCGATCGCTACGGTCAGCCTGAGCGATGCGACAAATGACGACATTTTCGAGATGATGGTCGGGCGCCGTGTCGAGGAACGCCCGACTCGCACGGCCACGATCGCTTCCGGCGAGCCTCGCCTCAGGGTCAGTGGATTGTCGGGCCATGGGCTAAAGGACATTTCGTTCGAGATCCATCCAGGGGAAGTCCTCGGCGTGGCGGCACTGGAAGCACAAGGGCAACAAGCCCTGTTTCGCACGCTTGCGGGCCTTCTGCCGGTCGTTGAAGGCAAGGTCGAGATCGATGGCACCAGGGCGACCTACAAGGGTCCACGCCAGGCAATGAGATTTGCCAGCGGAATCAGCTATCTGCCTGAAGAAAGAAAGGTCGAGGGGATCCTGCCGGGACTGACGGCGGCCACCAATATCGTGCTGCCCTTCCTGCCAAGGATCGCGCGGATGGCCCTGCTCGGGGGCAGGAACGAGAAGGCTGCGGCGCATGAGCCCGCGGACAATGTCGAGATGGACCGGCGCTATCTTGCCTTCAACATCGAGAACCTGTCCGGGGGGAACCAGCAGAAAGCGCTTATGGGCCGAACGCTGGCAACGGGGGCGCGTACCCTGCTGCTCTTCGATCCCACGCGTGGCGTGGATGTCGGGACCAAGCAGTCGATCTATGCCGCGATTCGCCGATTTGCCGATTCCGGCGGATCTGTCCTGTTCTTCTCCTCCGAACTTCCGGAAATCGTCCAGCTGAGTGACCGCTGCCTGGTTCTGTATGGCGGCCGGATCTTCCGGACCTTTTCCCGCGATGAGATCAACGAGCAGCAATTGGTGGCCGCGATGATCGGCCATGCCGGAGTTGAGGCCGCATGAGCGAGGTCCATTCATGAGCTTGTCGACCAGCAGCGTACTGCCGAGACATTCCACGCCGATGGCAAACGCCTTCAAGCGCTTCGTGCAGGGCGGCAGCCTGATCCTCGTTACATATCTGGCGCTCTATGCCGTCTACGGGGTCCTTGAGCCGCGCGCGCTCCAGCCCTATGCGATTGCGGCCCTGATGAACAATACTGCGCCGCTCGCGCTGGCCGCTGCCGGCCTGACGCTCGTGGTGATCAATCGCGGTTTCGATCTCTCGCTCGCGGGCGTGATCTCGATCTGCAATGTGGTTCTGGCCACAATGCCCATGGACGGGCCCGGCGGGGCGCTGCTTTCGGTGCTGCTCTGCATCCTGATCGGCGGGTTCATCGGTGCCGTGAACGGGGTGCTGGTCGGGTGGTTCGGACTGCAGTCCATCGCGGCCACCCTCGCGACCATGATCATCTGTCAGGGCATCGCGCTCGTCATTCTCGATGCGCCCGGCGGCTATGTAGCCGAATGGATTGTCTATGAGTTGACGGACAGGCTCTGGGGGATCATCCCTGTCTCCGGCCTCGTCGTGGCTGCAGTCGTCTGCCTGTGGCTCATTGTCCGGCGGACGCGGTTCGGCATCTCCCTCTACGCAATCGGCGCGGATGAGCAGGCAGCGGCATTGTCGGGCGTGAATGTCCTTCGCGTTCGTTTCGGGGCCTATCTGCTTGCCGGAGCCCTGTACGGGCTGGCGGGCTTCATGCTCAGCGCCCAGACAGCGACCGGAAATCCCACCTCAGGGGCGCCATTGCTGCTGCTTTCCTTCGCAGCCGTGGCCCTCGGAGGCACATCACTGGCCGGCGGAAGCGGAGGGCTCTTTGCAACCGTGATTGGCGCAGCCACCCTGACGCTGCTCCAGAAGGTCCTCTTTTCGGCGGGCGTCTCCTCTTTCTACACGGGCATGTTCCAGGGAATCGTCCTGATCCTGGCCGTGGTGTTCAGCGTGACCATGTCCCGCATCGGAGCCAGGCAATGACGACGGCAAGCGAGCATCAGATGGAACAAGCGTTTAACCAGACAGGCGACCATCGCAGATCCGAGCGGATCAGCCGCGAGACGATCAGCGCGATCGCGGTGGCAATTCTCTGCGTGGCAATGCTTCTCGGCGCGCGTTTCATCAGCCCTTCCCTCGGCTCGTGGTCTCAGGTGGAGACGGTGCTGGTGCTCGGCTCCTTCCTGATCGTGCTCTCCTTCGGACAGGGCCTCGTCATTCTGACGGGCGGGCTCGACCTGTCTTTGCCTGCCGTGATCACGCTTGGGGGAATCCTGGCGACGAACTGGGTCGGGGCGACCGATCCGGGCGCATGGTATCTGCTTGGCGCGGTGCTGCTGGTCTGCGCAGGCGTGGGGCTGGTTTCGGCAATCGGGATCGTCTGGCTCCACATACCCCCCTTCATCATGACATTGGCGATGTCGATCATCGTGTCATCGGCACTTCTGGGATATACGCGGGGAACGCCGCGCGGCGCCGCGCCCGATCTTGCGCTGGCGCTGATGAAGAGCAAGGTCCTCGGCATGCCGATGCCGATCCTCTTCGTCATCGGCTTTGTCATCCTCGGTGCATTGTTCCAGAGCCGGTCCGTCCCGGGCCGCTATCTCTATGCGATCGGCACCAACATCCATGCCGCCCGCATCGCCGGCGTCCCGGTATTGCTCGTGCAGGCCATGCCCTATGTCATCAGCGCGGTGTGCGCCGGGCTCGTCGGGATCATGCTTGTCGGCTATTCGAATGGCGCAACCCTGCGGATGGGTGACGATTATCTGCTGCCTTCCATCGCGGCAGTCGTGATCGGCGGTTCTTCCATTCTCGGTGGGCGCGGCAATTTTCTCGGCACGGTTGGCGGCGCGCTCCTGCTGACGACGCTCGGCACGATCATCACCGCGATCGGCCTTCAGATCGGCTGGCGCACGATTATCGAAGGCGCAGTCGTGCTCATCGCCCTGCTGTTGCTGCGCGAAGAGCTCTTCCAGAAACTCGGTCAGTACTGGCGTTCCAGCCAGCCTGCCAGTGAAAGTGGTTCCATCACAAGGAGGAAAGGAACATGACGTTCGGAAAGTTCAAATGGGCGGCCCTTGCCGCGCTGATGAGCGCGACGGCGCTCCAGTCGATCGGAGGCGCCGCAGCGCAGGATCAGGAGAAGTTCAAGATCTATCTGAGCCTCAGCTATTCCGGCAATGCCTGGCAATCCGAGGCTGCCAATATCGTCAAGGCGCTCGCCGCCACGCCACCCTACAATGAAACCGTCGAGCTGATCGAAGTCATATCCGGCACCGATCCCCAGGCACAGATTTCCGCCTATGAAAGCATGATCGATGCCGGTGCAGACGGGATTGTCAGCTTCCCGATCTCTTCCACCGCCCTGAACCGCACGATCAAGCGCGGTTGCGATGAAGGCGTGCTGTTCTTCATGTATGACGCGACCGTCACGGAGAGCTGCGCCTATAATGTGAGCTATCTGACCGCCGGATTCGGGGAAAACACGGCTCAGGCGCTGGTAAATGAGCTCGGCGGCAAGGGCAAGATCTTCCTGTCGCGTGGCGTGCCCGGTAACTCCGTCGACAAGCGGCACACGGACGGGGCCATGCATATCTTCAACCAGTATCCGGGGATCGAAATCGTCGCCGAATACTATTCCTATTGGGATGACCGCACGACCCAGCAGGAAACGGCCAAGGCCCTGGCCGCGCACCCCGATGTCGATGGCATCTGGGCTCAGGCCGGCGAGTATGGCGCAATCCAGGCCATGCTGGATGCCGGGGATCGGCTCGTACCGATGACCGGCGAGAATTCCGCAGGTTTCCGGCTTGCGCTGGCTGATCCGGAAATGCAGGCCAAAGGGCTTCGCGGTGTGTCCGCCGGATCGCCTCCCGCCCAGGCCGGCTACGCATTCAAGTTGATGATGGAAATCCTGACGGGCCAGCGTGAGCTGGAGCCGATGAACATCGAATATCCCCTGCCCTGGGTTCCTGCCGATCAGGTGAAGATCTGCGAGGGGGATGTTTACGAGGATGGCTGCAACGTCTTTCCTGCGGATCGCGTTCCCAGCTCCTTCGTCAGCGAGGTGCTCAATCCGGAACTCCTGCCGGAGGTCAATATCGAGTCCGCCCTGAATGGCACGCCGGTCGAAGGCGCAACCATCCAGCCCCTGCCGGCGGAAGTCGTCGAGGCAGCAAATGAGCCGGGCATCAATTGCAGCCGCTGCGAAGCGCCGGAGGATCTGTACAAGCTGACCAAGGTGCAACCCACCGTCCAGCCCTAGTCCGGGCCGGGCCCGGTCGCCCGGCAGGATCTCCCTGCCGGGCATATCCATCAAGGGAGCGAATTCGGACGGTTTGTAGCGTCCGGGTTCGGACGAAAAGAGTGGAAAGAGGACGCAGCGTGCGCCAGAGAAAGAAACCGGAAATCCGACGTGTGACAGTGAAGGATCTCGCGAAAGATCTCGGAATGTCAGTCTCGACGATTTCGCGCGCCTTCTATCCCGATGCAGTCATTGCCGAGCCTACGCGAAGAATTGTCCTGAAAAGAGCGGCGGAACTCGGCTACCGTCCCAATCCGTTTGCCCAGAGCCTCATCACCAAGCGCACACAGATCGTCGGGGTCGTCGTGTCGGATCTGACCAACCCGTTCTATCCGGAAGTCATGACCGAACTTGTGGCCCGGCTGCAGGCGGTCGGCATGAATGTCATGCTCGCGGTGGCCAATGAGCCCGAAAAGACCGATGAGGCCGTCGAACTGCTCCTGTCCTATCAGCCGGACCTGCTGGTCGTGCTTGCGGTTCCCCTTTCCTCCCATGCAAGGGACAAATGCGAACAGGGCGGCGCACCCTGCATCTTCTTCAACCGGCTGTCTGCGGATGGCCTCGGTTTCGGCATTACCTGCGACAATATCATAGGCGGGCGCCAGGCAGCGGACTTCCTGATCGATACAGGTCACCGCCACCTGCTCTACGTATCGGCCTTTCCCGACGCTTCCACCAATGCGGAGCGCCTGTCCGGTTTCTGCAAGCGGGCGCAGGAACGGGGCCTCGCCCGGCCGATCATCCTCGATGCAGGCTTCTTCACCTATGAGGCCGGCTATGATGCGGGGCTGAAGATGGCCGGGCTGAACCAGACCGTGGATGGCGTGTTCTGCGCCAACGATATCGTCGCAATCGGCTTCATCGAAGGGATCCAGGAGGGGCTTGGCCTGCGTGTACCCGAAGATCTTTCGGTAGTCGGCTTCGATGACATCACGATGGCCGGCTGGCCTTCGCACAAGCTGACAACCATTCCCCAGCCCCTCGGAGAGATGATGGACGCCACCGTCTCCCTCGCCCTTGAACTGGCGCAGGATGCAAACCTGGCAACGCGCACGAGACGCTTTGCGCCACTTCCCCTGATCGAGCGCGGCACGACGCGGTCGCGCAGCTACGCAACTGGCGGGGCGACGTAATCCCATGGCCGACGACCTTTTCATGCGACTGACCACCGTGCATCGCCCGGATTGCGCGCTGTTCACGGAGGGTCCGTTGCCGCAGCCCGTGCCGGATCCTGACCGGCTTGCGGAAACGCTGGGTACCGACGAGGCAGCTGCCTATGCGGCGCAATGCCACCCGATATTTGAAGACCTTCGGCGGATTGTCGGCCAGCTTGCCGGCCTGATGATCCTTGGCCAGCTGACGGAAAAATCGGAAGTCGTGGACCTTGATGAGCTCGATCTCTGCCGTCAACGGTGGGAAGCCTGCGCCGAACGCCTTCATCGGCTTGCCGCGCCCGGGGCGCTTGCCGCCCATCTGGAACAGTTGATGGCTTCGCATTCCGCATGTGGAAGGGCGCTTGGAGCCTTTTCGCGCCTGCCGGCGCTCGGTCAGGGTGAAACCGTTTTCGACGAGATTTCCAGGCAGATCCAGCGGGCTTACGCTCATTTGCGGGCGGCAACATCGCAGAAGGCCGGTCTCGAAATGGTTGATCTTACACATGCCTGCTGCTCCTGCGGCAGATAATCACGCACCATACCTGGAAGATCTGTATTGAAAGGGAGAATCTAATGGCTGATTACTCGATTTGGGTCTGTGAGTACTCCTATGTCTCCAAGTATCACAAGAGTGGCGTACTATACGGAGCACATAATCAAGGATACCTCAAGCTGCCCTACTGTTATGTGGTCATCAAAGGCAAGGGCCATGTCGCGATGGTCGATGTCGGCTATAATGACAAGGAGTATGGCAAGACACTTGGAGATCGATTCGGAGTAGAAAACTGGCGAAATCCCAAGACTGTCCTGGCAGAAATCGGCGTCACACCTGAAGAAGTGGACACAGTATTCATCACGCATGCCCATTTCGACCATTTTGGTAACGTGGAAGACTTTCCCAACGCCAGATTCTACATTCAGGAGAGGGAAATCGCCAAATGGGTATGGGCGATGTCGCTTCCTGACCGGATGCGCTGGATGATGGTAGCTGTCGATCCGGGCGATATTGTTCGCGGCGCGGGCCTCGCGCGTGAGCGCAGGCTTACCACGGTGAACGGTTCCGTTTCCGATGTGCTGCCGGGCATCGATCTGCATCTGGCCGAGGACAGTCATACGTTCGGCTCGATGTGGGTCACGGTGCGCAATGATGGACGGGAGCAGTCGGAGGATGTCTGGGTCCTGGCCGGCGATCTCATCTATGTATTCGAGAACCTGCGCGGACCCGGCGATGCGGTGGACGCAGGCGAGATCTACACGCCGGTTGGCCTAGCGGTCGGAAGCCAGACCAATCTGGTTCTCGCCACGGAAGAGATGATGAAGCAGGTCGGCCACGATTCGAACCGGATCATCCCGGTTCATGAAGAGCGGCTCCGTGACGCCTTCCCTTCCCGGATCAGCAAGGAAGGTCTGCGCATTACCGAAATCTGCCTCGCCGATGGCGAAAGTTCGAAGGTCGCCTGAGGATGGGAGACTCTCCTGTCGTTGCCATTGTCGGAGCCGGTCTGGTCGGCTCCGGCTGGGCGCTGGTGTTCGCCCGCGCTGGTTGTGAAGTGCGTGTATACGATCCGGATGCGCCTACGCGAAGCCGGCTTCCCGCATGGATCGAAGCCAGTGCAACCGACCTGGAATCGAATGGGCTGATTGCCAGCGCTGCCGATGTGATCGGTCGCGTCCGGCTTTGCGAGCGCCTTGCCGAAGCACTGGACGGGGCAAGCTATGTGCAGGAATCCGTCTTCGAGACCGTCGAATCGAAAACTGCGGCGTGCCTTGCCATCGATGAGGCCATGTCGCCGCAGACCATTGTCGGCTCGTCCTCCTCGGGGATTCCGGCTTCGCAGTTCACCGGGAACTGCAGGCACCGGCAGAATTTCCTGATCGCCCATCCCGTCAACCCGCCGCATCTGGTGCCCGTGGTCGAACTCGTCCCTGCGCCATGGACGGATCCGGCCGCGCTGGAAGAAGTGCGTGAATTGATGAATCGGGTCGGACAGGTGCCGGTTCATGTCAGGCGCGAGATTGACGGCTTTGTCCTCAACCGGCTGCAGGGCGCGCTCCTGAATGAGGCCTGGGCGCTGTATGAGGAAGGCTATGCGAGCCTTGCCGATATTGACGCGACGATTTCCCATGGTCTTGGCCTGCGATGGTCCTTCATGGGTCCTTTCGAGACTATCGACCTGAACGCGCCGGGAGGCATTGCCGATTACGCGGCGAGGCTGGCGCCGCTGTATTACCGGATGGCAACGCAGCGGGTACCGCGCAAATGGCCACAGGAAACCATAGAGCAAGCGCAGGCGGAAAGACGGGAAGTGCTGGCGGAGGAGGATCTGGCGGAACGTCGCCTTTGGCGTGATTCCGTCCTGTCCAGGCTCGCGGCTTTCAAGAAGACGAACGGGCTCGGTCCTTGACCGGGGAGGAGAGACCCCAGTTCAAGCAGACGATGAAAGGAAATGCCATGTCGATCACCTATCTCAAGCGAGGCAAGTCAGAAACCGAGCGCCAAACCGATGATGCCGAGATCCGCAAGACCGTGGAGGTGACACTTGCGGACATCGAGGCAAGGGGTGACGCCGCCGTCCGCGAACTCTCGCAACGCTTTGACAATTATGCCCCGCCTTCCTTCCGCTTGTCGGACAGCGAGATCGAGGCAATCACGTCCAGGGTCACCGAACGGGAGATGGCCGACATCCGGTTTGCGCATGACCAGGTACGGAATTTCGCGCAGCTCCAGAAGGACTCGATGAAGGATATCGAGGTCGAGACCTTGCCAGGCGTCATTCTCGGACACAGGAACATCCCGGTGCAATCGGTAGGTTGCTACGTGCCCGGCGGCAAGTTTCCGATGGTCGCATCCGCGCACATGTCCGTCGTCACCGCCTCCGTCGCAGGCGTGCCACGCATTCTCGCCGCTACCCCGCCCTTCAAGGGAGAGCCCAATCCCGGGGTCATTGCGGCCATGCATATGGGCGGCGCTCATGAGATCTATGTGCTGGGCGGCATTCAGGCCGTGGGCGCCATGGCGCTCGGCACGGAAACCATTCGGCCCGTCGACATGCTCATCGGACCCGGAAATGCCTTCGTTGCCGAGGCAAAGCGCCAGCTTTACGGCCGGGTGGGGATCGACCTTTTTGCCGGTCCGACCGAGACCATGGTGATCGCTGATGAAACTGCGGCCGACGGCGAAATGTGCGCCACGGACCTGTTGGGTCAGGCCGAGCACGGCTACAATTCCCCTGCCGTACTCGTGACCAATTCGAGAAAGCTTGCCGAAGACACCCTTGCTGAAGTCGATCGCCTGCTGAAGATCCTGCCGACTGCCGATACTGCAAGCGTCAGCTGGAGAGATTATGGCGAGGTCATCCTGTGCGATACGTATGAGGAAATGCTGGATGTGGCCAATGACATTGCCTCCGAGCATGTCCAGGTCATGACGGATCGCGATGATTGGTTCCTGGAGCATATGCACTCCTACGGGGCGCTGTTTCTTGGTCCGCGTACAAATGTTGCATATGGCGACAAGGTCATCGGCACCAACCACACGCTGCCGACGAGGAAGGCCGGCCGCTATACCGGCGGTCTGTGGGTAGGTAAGTTCCTGAAGACCCATAGCTATCAGAAGATCCTCACGGATGAGGCATCTGCCAGGATCGGCGAAATCGGCTCGCGACTTTGCATGCTGGAGGGCTTCGTGGCCCATGCCGAGCAATGCAATCTGCGGGTGCGGCGCTATGGCGGCATCAATGTGCCGTTTGGCGAAGGCGCGCCGTATCGCGAAGACGAGCAATGACGGAGCGGCGTTTCCGCCTCCACGGGCGCAGGGCGCTCATCACCGGCGCGGGCCGCGGCCTGGGACTGGCCATGGCGGAAGCTCTTGCCGGGGCAGGAGCGGCAGTCACGCTGTGCGCTCGCACGGCAAGCGAGATTGAGGCGGCAGCTGAACGTCTGCGGGGCCAGGGCCATCAGGCCGAGGCCCTGCAAGCAGACGTGACCAACCCGCAGGGCCTCGCCGGACGATTGGCGGAACGGCCCGCCTTCGACATTCTCGTCAACAATGCAGGAACCAATCGCCCGAAGCCGCTGTCGGAAATAACCGAGGAAGACTACGATACGGTTCTCGGCGTCAATCTACGGGCAGCGATCTTCGCTTCCAAGATCGTCAGCAACCGGATGATCGCAGACGGCATACGCGGCTCGATCATCAATATTTCTTCCCAGATGGGCCATGTCGGCGCGGCCAACCGCACCCTCTATTGCGCCTCCAAATGGGGACTTGAAGGTTTCACGAAGGCGCTGGCGGTCGAACTGGCACCCTACGGCATTCGGGTAAACACGATCTGCCCGACCTTCATCGATACGCCGATGACGAAGCCCTTCTTCAAGGACCAGGACTTTCTTGGCGAAGTCCTGGGCAAGATTCCTCTCGGCCGACTGGGAATGGCCGAAGATATTGCGGGTGCCGCAATCTTCCTGGCTTCGGACGCTTCCAGCCTGATGACAGGAAGTTCCCTTGTCATTGACGGGGGATGGACCGCTCAGTAACGCCGGCAACAGCTGGCTCTGCCTGGACTTGCCCGATCATCGCACCGGAAGGGCCCGGAGATGGGAAACACAGACTTGAACGGATTATCCCTTGTCGCTGACGACCTGACAGGTGCCCTCGACGCGGCTGCCCGGTTCACGGGAGCATTTGGGCCGATCACCGTCCACCTCGATCCTGCTGCAGCGCGAAATTCCTCCGGCAATCGGGCCTGCGTAGTCCCGACCAGAGACGCATCCCCGGACGAGGCCCTCGCCATGACCGGGGCATCCCTGGCAATCTGGGACGGAGCTTCGACTGCCTTCAAGAAGATCGACAGCCTTCTGCGCGGCCATTGGGCCGCCGAGATTGGCCTGATCGTCCGGAGCGGGCAGTTCGATGTGGTGATCCTTGCCCCGGCCTTCCCCGCGGCGGGGCGGCTGGTACTGGGCGGAAGGGTGCGGGTGGCAACAGCAGACGGGCAATCAACAATGCTCGATGTCGACATGGCCGCAGCCCTTCGCCAATACGGAGTCACGGCCGAGCTTGTGCCGGAACCACGAGCGCTTCAGGCCGGCAGGGCACCCGTTCTCATCGCCGATGCAACCGATGAGGATGCCATGCGGGCGCTGGTGGAAGCCGGAAGGCAGTTGGGAGGACGCATGCTGTGGTGCGGTTCCGCCGGGCTTGCCGGGGCGCTCGCCGGCCTACCACCGAAAAGGCCGCCACGCCTTCGCTCGCCGCTGGTCGCGCTGGTCGGCTCCAACCATCCTGTCATGCGGTCTCAGCTGCATGCCCTGGAGGCCCAGGGCCGCATGGCGGAAATCTGCGCGACTACCGACTCATTGGCGGACGCCGAGGCGATCAACGGGCGAGCGCGTATGGGGGAAGACGTCTTGACGGTATTCGAGCCCCCTGCCGGATTCCATGGAAGTCAGGCGGCAGAGTGGATCGATTCAGCAATCACGAAACTGGTGCCTGCCTTGCAGCCTCCCGTCTCTCTCTTTGTATCGGGCGGAGATACGCTCCTGACAGCTGTGCTTGGCGTGAAGGCCAGCAGCCTGACTGTCATTGGCGAAGCCATGCCGGGCATTCCCGTCTCGATTATCAACGGCGGGAACTGGAATGGCACGCAGGTGATCTCGAAATCCGGCGCATTTGGCGAGCCCGATACACTTGTTCAACTATTTGACAAACTGGTAAAATAGTGCCTTGCCCTCTGAAATGTATTCTTTCCCGAATTTTTGCTCAAATTGGATCTTGTTTACTACATTTTGCAGGAGAAAGATGATCAATCATGAATGGGGATGGGAATGAACGGTAGGCGTATCGCGATAACCATGGGCGACCCGGCGGGCATAGGCCCGGAAATCATCCTGCGTGCTATCCATCACCTCAATCCCCGCATTGCGGCAGGCGATCTCAAACTCGCGATCATCGGCTCCCATGAGGCGCACCGGAGCGCTGCCGGCCTGCTGAACCTTGCGGACCATGCCGAACTCGTGAGCCCGGATTTGCCCGCTGCGCAATGGCCCGACATTGCCTTTCTCCAGGCAGGCGTCGCGACAGAGCCGATCCGGTTCGGACAGGTTTCTGCGCAGGCCGGCAATTTTGCTTTCCAGGCAATCCGGGTCGCTGTCGAGCTTGCACTCTCGGGAGATGTCGCGGCCATCTGCACCGGGCCCCTGAACAAGGAGGCGCTCAATCTCGCCGGCCATGCATTTGCCGGCCATACCGAGATCCTGGCGCATCTGACCCGAGCAAGTGACTCGGTGATGATGCTGGCGCACGGCAATATGCGCGTGAGCCATGTGACAACCCATGTGGCGCTTGCCGACGTGCCTTCCCGCATGACCACGGAACGCATCCGGCGGGTCGTCGATCTTACCGAGGAAGCCTTGCGAAAGCTGGGCATCGCGAAACCACGTATCGCGATTGCCGCGCTGAACCCGCATGCCGGTGAAGGCGGTCTGTTCGGCAAGGAGGACATCGAGGTTACGGAGCCGCTTGTTGCAGCGCTGCGCAGGGAAGGCCGCGACATTGACGGGCCCGTGCCGGGCGACACCGTGTTCGTGAAGCTTCGCGCCGGCCAGTATGATGTGGTCGTGGCGCAGTATCACGACCAGGGGCACATTCCGATCAAGTTGCTGGGCTTTTCGGTCGATCCGGAAACCGGGAGGTGGGAAGCCCTGTCAGGCGTCAATATTACACTTGGACTTCCGGTGATCCGGACCTCGGTTGACCATGGCACTGCATTCGACATTGCGGGCAAGGGCCTCGCCAAGGAAACCAGCCTCGTCGAGGCCATTGAATATGCATTGCAAATGGCAGAGGCGGGCGCGGGTCGAGGGTGACCTCGGTAGCTGCCAGAAGCCACAGATCGAGCGTGAAGTCATCCGGCAGCGCGTCCACACGCACGAGATCAGGCTCAAGATCTCCCAGCGCGCAAGGTGACGAAGGCAATCCATCCCGGCCCTGGTAGCGGCGAGGGAGGCGGCGGCCGAACTCGCCCGCAGGAACGGCCAAGCCGCTGGCAGGAGCGCTGAAGCGGCGCGTAAGCGCGGCGTGCGGTATCGAAGCCGAACCAGTCATGTGCCCCGAGGCCGTCCGGAAGGAATGCCCCCGCACACCGATGCGGGGATGATTCCCGGCCGCCGACCGACATCGGGGCGGAAGCTCCAGCCGCGGTTTCATCGGCGAAGCCCAGATTCCTGTTCGAACCAATATACATATGGTTTGAATTCATGAAGCAATCGCTTCAAGCTCCGGTCATGTAGGCCGCCTGCCCTGCGCAGTGCCGGGAAAAATTGCATGCCGCGATGCGAGAGGCATTTCAATCCTGACATAACCTATGGCAATTGCTTGCCTTTTCTTCATCTGGACCCGCCCTTGCATGGTATAGCTCCCCTCTGTCCCCGCCGGGAAACAGGGATAGGCTTCCGCCCTTCTCCCCCTTGGACCCGGCCGACGCAACTTCAGGGGGCAAAGGGAATACCAGGGGGCAATTGCGACCCAATTCAGATGTTACTTGACTGACCAATATCAGAATGGTACGCAATGGTTGTACCACAGGAGACCGCACTGAGAAGATCTTGCATGTTCCGGGGGGATCGCTCGCGCGTCCGTTCGCGTGGGCGAGCGAACAGGGACAGCATTGACCGCAGAAGACAGGCAATTGTCAAAGCCATAGGCAAACAGGGAGGAAAACATGATCAGCAGAAGGACGTTCCTGGCTTCCACAGCAGCCATTTCCATGCTCTCGCTCGGCCGTTCCGCATTCGGCCAGGCAAAACCCGATTTCTCGGGCGTGACGTTGCGCGTACATACTTTTGGCGGCAGTTGGCGGGACGCTCTGCGGGATATTGTCGGAGCCCGCTTCGAGGAGACGGGCGGCAGCGTCGAATACATTGTCGGCACGGCGGACACGGCCTTTGCCAAGATGATTGCGTCCCGCAACAGCGCCGACAAGCCGTTCGACCTGATCGAGATGTCGGCCCACAGCGCCGGTGACTGGGCGCGATCCGAGTTCCTCGCCGAGATCAACTATGCCAATGTTCCCAATGCAGAGCCGATCGCCGATCTGTTCCGCCTTCCGAAGCTCGTCGGGACTGCGCAATCCCTGGACGGCATCGTCTACAACGCAGACAAGTTCGAGGAATTGGGCATTCCGGCGCCAACGAAATATGCAGATCTGCTTGATCCGCGCCTGAAAGGCTATGTTTCCTTCCCTGACATTACCGTCGTCCATGCGCTGAAGGGTCTGATCGGGATCAGCCGTGAACTCGGCGGCAATGAGGAGGACATCCGTCCGGCGCTGCAGTTCGTCCGGGACCTCGATCCGCAATTCTTCTGGAAATCAGCTACGGATCTCCTGGCAAAATTCCAGTCGGGCGACGTCTGGGCGGCGCTCTGGCATGCCGGCTATGTCCTGCGCGGTCGCGATGCCGGCCTGAATCTCGCCATTTCCTACCCAAGCTTCGGCGAATACCAGGGCGTGGGTTCCGAGTTCTGGATTGCGGCCATCAACGGCACAAGCCATCAGGATGCAGCCGAATATTTCATCAATCTCTATCTCGATTCCGAAGTACAGCAACAGATGACCAAGGCCGTTGGCCTGCTGGGCAGCGCGCCATCCGTCGCCCAGGAACTGGCAGGGACTCCGGAGGCAGAAATTCTCAATCTGGAACATCTCGACCGGTTCTATTTCCCCGATTACCAGAACATCGATCAGGGGGAATGGGTGCGGCTATGGAACAGTATCGTGTTGTAACCCAGGGCTGATCCGGGCAGCACCTGCCCTGCGAATCGCGTTGCGCTTCGGTTGGCCGGAAACCATCCAGGGGCAGACGCCTGGAGGAGCGTCGGCGCGAGCGGAGCGCCGTCGCCATCTGGAACAGAACGGCTGGGAGCACATGGCACAAGTATCCCTACAGAATATTTCGAAAGACTACGGGCAGTTCACTGCGTTGCATCCCCTCGATCTCGAGATCGAGAAGGGGGAGTTCATCACCCTGCTCGGACCGTCCGGCTGCGGCAAGACGACGACGCTGCGGCTGGTGGCCGGTTTTCTGTTGCCAACGGGGGGCAAGATCTTCATCGGCGGCAAGGATGTTACGCGCATACCGCCGCAGAAGCGGCAGATCGGCATGGTCTTCCAGGATTACGCGCTGTTTCCTCATCTTACCGTGCGCGAGAACATCGCATTCGGCCTGGTGGAACGTGGAGTCGAGCGCGCGCGAATTGCAGCTCGCGTCGAGGAATTGCTGCAGCTGATCCGCCTGCCGCAGGTTGGCGACCGCTATCCCGGGGAGATCAGCGGCGGTCAGCAGCAGCGTGTCGCAGTGGCGCGGGCCGTTGCCCATCCGCCGGAGGTCCTGCTGATGGACGAGCCTCTCGGCGCCCTCGACCTGAAGCTGCGCGAGACCATGCAGATCGAGATCCGCAGCCTGCAACAGAGCCTTGGCATCACCTCGATCTATGTCACCCATGACCAGCATGAAGCCATGACGATGTCGGATCGAATTGCCATCATGAACAATGGACGGATCGAGCAGATCGCCTCGCCGCAGGAGATCTACCGCAATCCGGCAACGCGCTTCGTCGCCGAGTTTGTCGGGCGGGTCAACATCATTGACGGCACGATCGAGGCGGGTGCGGGAGACCTTTCGGTCCTGCGCACGGCCTCCGGCAATCTGAAAGTGCCGGCAGGGTCAGGAAAGGACGGCGCCGGAGCCCGGCTGCTCGCGGTACGGCCCGAGAAGATCCGCGTCGTGCCCGGGCCTGAACAGGCGGCCGACGAAAATGTCGTCAGGGCGACGGTCACACAGGCCATGTTCGTCGGCACGCACTGGGCGGTGGATGTCCGGCTTGATGGCAATGAGAGCTGGACCCTCAATTACCCGGACAATCTCGACGCGCCGCAACCGGGAACGGAACTGTTTCTGGCCTGGAAGGCAAGAGAGGCCGTTGTTCTCGACAATTGAGCGGATGGGCGCCACGCGCGCAGCGGAATGAGCTGCCAATGCTGCCGGCCTACCATTCATGGAGAAGGCAAGAAGACTGAAATGCAGGATGAATGGAAGACTTTCACGACTCGTCCGGAGATCGTGGGTACGTTCGGCGTCGTTGCCAGCACGCACTGGATCGCCACCGCGGTCGGCATGTCGGTGCTGGAAAAGGGCGGCAATGCTTTCGACGCCGCCGTGGCCACGGGCTTGACCCTGCAGGTGGTCGAGCCGCATCTCAACGGGCCGGCAGGGGACGCGCCGATCCTCGTTCATGAGGCGGCAACCGGCAGGACCCAGGTGATCTGCGGGCAGGGGCCGGTGCCGGCCGCAGCGAGTATTGCGTATTTCAAGGCGCTGGACCTGGACCTCGTTCCCGGAACCGGGCTGCTTCCGGCCTGCGTGCCCGGCGCCTTCGACGCGTGGATGCTGATGCTTCTGGAACTGGGCACAATGCGCCTCGCGGACATGCTCGCGCCCGCAATTCATTATGCGCGACACGGCATTCCCGTCGTTCCGCAGATCCATAACACGATCGCCACCGTCCAGCAGCTCTTCGAGGAGCATTGGCACAGTTCAGCCGAAATCTTTCTCGATGGCGGCAGCGTTCCGCCGGTCGGTGCGATGCTGAAGAACGAGCGTCTGGCGCAGACCTGGGAACGGCTGATCGCCGAGGCACGTGCCGATTGCCGCGACGAGGAGATCCGCCTGGCGCGGGAGATCTGGTCGCAGGGCTTCATTGCCCGGTCGATTGCGGAATTTTCCGCCAGGCAGCACGTTCTTGACAGCAGCGGCCGGCACCATGCCGGCCTCCTCGCCGAAAGCGACCTTGCCAGCTGGTCGGCGAGCTTCGAGTCGCCCCTGGCGTTCGACTATCACGGCTACACCGTATTCAAGGCGGACGCCTGGTCCCAGGGTCCGGTCGCACTGCAGCAGCTCGCCTTGCTGCAGGGCTTCGATCTCGCAAAGCTGGACCCGGTCGGGCCGGAATTCATCCATTTGCAGACCGAGGCTGCGAAACTGGCGTTTGCCGATCGCGAAGCCTTCTACGGCGACCCGGAATTCGTGGCGGTTCCGACCAAGCAATTGCTGGGCGAAACCTATAATGCGGAGCGCAGGAGACTGATCGGCGATCGTGCCTCGATGGAGTTGCGACCCGGAACGATTGCAGGCCATGGCGGTGGGATCCGGCGATCGGTACGCGCGCAACAATCTGCCCTTGCCGGCTCGGGCGAGCCTACCGTCAGCAATATGGGCGTGGTGCAGGGCGACACGTGCCATGTCGACATCATCGACCGGCAGGGCAACATGGTCTCCGCGACCCCCTCGGGCGGCTGGCTGCAAAGCTCTCCGATCATCCCGGAGCTCGGCTTCGCGCTGGGGACTCGCGCGCAGATGTTCTGGCTGGAGCCGGACCTGCCCAATTCCCTGGCCCCGGGAAAGCGGCCGCGCACGACCCTCACCCCCTCCATGGCACTGCGCGAGGGGCGCCCCTACCTCGCCTGGGGTACGCCCGGGGGCGACCAACAGGATCAATGGTCCGTCCAGTTCTTCCTGCGCCATGTCCATCACGGGATGAACCTTCAGCAGGCGATCGATGCGCCGGCCTGGCACAGCGAGCATTTCCCGAACTCCTTCTGGCCCCGCGCATCGCGTCCCGGCGTGCTGGTGGTCGAAGGCCGTCTGTCGCAAGCTACCATCGATGAATTGCGTCGGCTGGGTCATGAAGTCGAGGTCGGGGGCCGCTGGTCCGAGGGGCGTCTGACGGCCGCGACGCAGCGGGACGGGATCTTCCGTGCGGCTGCCAATGCCCGCGGCATGCAAGGCTATGCCATCGGCCGTTGAAGGCTCCCGGCGCAGGAACAATGTCAGAACGAGGTGAGCAAATGCCCAAGGCGAACGCAACGCCCCTCAGCCCTGCTGCATATTGGTGGGAAAACGCGCCGCTCACCGAATGTTCGGAAGCGGCGATTGCTTCCGCGAGCGACGTCATTATCGTCGGTGCCGGCTATACGGGTACCAGCGCCGCAATCTGTCTTGCCCGAGCCGGCTATTCCGTCCAGCTGTTCGATGCGCAAAAGCCGGGCGAAGGCGCGTCGACCCGCAATGGCGGCATTACCAGTGGCCATTTGCGTTTTGGTGCGACAGAGCTTGCACGCCGCTTTGGCGAGACACGCGCCGCGGCAATGCTGCGCGAGGCCCAGGCCGCGCGCGAGGATCTCTATGCATTCATTCGCAACGAGAAGATCGATTGCGACCTGAACCTTTCCGGCCGCTTCACCGGCGCCATGAATGCAAGGGACTATGATGCGCTGGCGCGGGAGGCCGAGTTCCAGCGCGAGAAGTTGGGGGTCGAGGCCTATTCCGTCCCGGCCGGAGAGCAGCACGCCTTTCTCGGCACGGAATTCTACCGCGGCGGATCGGTACAGATGGACATTGGCGGGCTGGATCCGGCCAAGTTCCACGCCGGCCTGTTGCGCATTGCGCGGGAAGCTGGCGTCACGGTGCTGCCCTGTACGCGAGTGGAGGCCATCGCAAGACAGGGTGCTGGCTTCAGCGTCAGGACCGCGCGCGGTACCAGCCGGGCAAGGCACGTCATCGTTGCCACGAATGGCTATGCGGACCGGCTCGATCCCTGGCTGCGCCGGCGCGTGGTACCCGTGCGCAGCCGCGTCATCGTTACGGAGGAAATCGCGCCGCAGCTGATGCAGAAATTGATGCCACGCCAGATGATGTGCATCGATACGCGAAGCCTGAGCTATTACTACCGGCCGACGCCGGACGGGAGGCGAATCCTGTTTGGTGGCCGCGATGGAACGTTCGCCGGCGATCCGCGCTGGCCGATCCGGCAATTGCGCCAGCGGCTGGTCGAGATCTTTCCGGAACTGGAAGCAACCGAAATCTCGCATAGCTGGTTCGGCTATGTCGCCATGAACCGCGACCTGGTGCCGAGAATCTTCAACCGGAACGGCGTCTGGTATGCCACCAGCTTCTGCGGCTCCGGTGTGGTCTGGGCGCGCTGGGCCGGCAATGCGGTGGCGCGCCGGATCATGGGCGGGCCTGATGGCTCGGCCTTCGAGTTCCGGCCGCCCGCCGCGGTTCCGTTCTTCAACGGTACGCCATGGTTCATGCCGGCCACCTTTCTCTGGCTGAACGCAAAGGACATGTATCGTGCCTGGCATCGCTAGATTATCGGACTGGAAACTGCGCACGCGGCCTGCCGCGTCCGACTTCATGTTGCATCGACCGGCAGGAGGAGCTTCGCCATGACATTGACCAGGGATGAAATCGGCGGTCTCTATTCCGCAATCGTCACGCCCTTTCACGACGACGGCAGCATCGATTTCCAGACGCTGACCAGATTGGTCCGCTTTCAGCTCGATGCCGGGGCGGCCGGGACGATGCCGGTCGGTGGCACCGGCGAATATCCGGCGCTGTCGCACAGCGAGAGGGTGGATGTGGTGCGCGCCTGCGTGGAGGCGTCCGAGGGCAAGCATGTGCTGCCGGGTGTCCTGTCGACGGGCTACCGCGATGCACTGGCAAGCGGCGAGGCCTTCATGCATGCCGGCGCGACCGGGCTGATGGTCATTACTCCCTACTATGCGCTCGGCTCGCAGCAGGGGATGCGGCAATATTTCCGCGACTATCGCGCCACGCTGGGCGTTCCGGTCATTGCCTACGACATTCCTCCGCGCACCGGGGTCCGGCTGGAGCCCGAGACCATCGCGCAGATGGCCGAAGATGGCTCTGTCATCGGCCTGAAGTGCTCTTCGCCCGACATGGCCGCATTCCTGAAGATCATCCACCTCGCCGGCGACCGGCTGGCAATCCTCGGCGGCGAGGAGAGGCTCCTTGCCATTCATGTGGCGCTCGGCGCGTGCGGTGGGGTGCTCGGCACATCCACCATCCATCCCGAACCCTGGCTCAGGATCCTTGAGCTTGCCGGTAGCGGCAGGCTCGCGGAAGCCGCGGCGGCGCAGCACGCGATGACTCCCCTCATCGAGGCGATCTACCGGGAGATCAATCCAGGTCCGCTGAAATTCTACATGAAGCTTGCGGGGATGCCCGTTGGCGATGTCCGGGCGCCATTGACCGGGCCTTCCCAGGAAACGATCGCCATGCTGGAAGAAATCCTGGCGCGCGGGCTGCCCACAATTGCCGGGTAACATGGCATGAAACCGCTGAACGTCTGGGATTATCGCGAACTGGCCCGCAGGCGGCTTCCTCGCGGCGTGTTCGAATATGTCGATCGCGGGACGGAGGATGAGGTCGGCCTTGCCGAACTGCGCAAGCGGCTGAATGCCATCAAGCTGAACCAGTTCGTGCTGAACGATATTTCCAGTCCAGATACAACCGTCTCGCTCCTTGGTTCGGAACTGGCGGCGCCGATCATCATTGCGCCCACTGCCGCGGCAGGCCTGATGTGGCATGATGGCGAAGTGCACCTTGCACGGGCCGCCGGTCGGCACCGGATTCCGTTCTGTGTCGCGACCCAATCCATGACGTCCATGGAGGAAATTGCCGAACGAGCCCCGGATACGGAACTCTGGTTCCAGCTCTATGTCTTCGAGGATCGGGAGCTCACCTACAGCTTGATGCGGCGGGCAAGAGCCCTGGGCATCGGCACACTGCTGTTCACCGTGGACACTGCGCGCAATCCGCCCAAGAAGGAATGGAACACGCGAAATGGCTACGGGATTCCGATCACTCCCAGCCTCGTCGGCGCGCTGGACCTCATGGCCCATCCGCGCTGGACCCTGTCGGTATTGCTACGCTATCTCTTGACCAGTGGCATTCCCACCTATCGTCACTATCCGGATGAATTCCGCACGAAGATCACGCGCGCGAGCGTCGCTGACAATGTCAGGCTCTCCGCCCGGCTGACCTGGGAGGATCTGGCGGACATTCGCCGCCGGTGGGAAGGAAATCTGATCGTGAAGGGAATCCTGACCAGAGAAGACGCGCAGGAAGCGTGCCGGCTCGGTGCCGATGGCGTGGTCATTTCCAGCCATGGCGGGCGAAATTTCGATTCGGCTCCGGCGGCGATCGACATCATCCCCGAAGTGGCCGACGCGGTTGGCAAGCGCATGACCATTCTTGCCGACAGCGGTATCCGCCGGGGCAGCGATATTGTCAAATATCTGGCGTCTGGAGCGCAGGCCGTGCTGGTCGGACGTGCGACGCTCTACGGGACTGCGGTCGCGGGCGAGGCCGGCGCGGCCGGTGTCCTGCAGGTGCTGCGCGAGGAACTCGATCATTGCCTTGCCTTTTCCGGGCAACCGGGCATTGCCGCGATCAGCCGGAAATTGCTGCGCAACCATCCTCCACCAGGCTGCTGCCGGCGCGCGGGGGATATCGGTCGTGAAACAGTCGGTCAGGAAGGAGAAAGCGCATGAGCATACGGAGAATCAACCCCTCCTCGCGGATGAGCCAGGCCGTCATTCACGGCGGCACGGTATATTTGTCGGGAGTGGTCGGCGAACCGACTTCTGATTTCGCCGGGCAGGTCGATGAGGCGCTGGCTGCCGTAGACGCGGGGCTTGCCGCGGCAGGCAGTTCCAGATCGAAACTCCTGCAGGTGACGATCTGGCTCGCCGACATTTCGGATTTCGCCGCGCTGAACGCCATCTACGAGAAATGGATCGACCCGGAAAACTTGCCGGCTCGAGCCTGTGCCGAGGCGAAACTCGCCGCGCCGCAATACCAGGTCGAGATCATCGCCACGGCAGCGCTGTAGCGCCGCCAGGGCCAGCTGACAGGTAACGAATTTCTGCCAGCAGCTTTCGCCGGGACAATATCTGCAACGGGAATGAAAATGGACATGGCTCAGTCACGCTTCGATCATCAGCATCTCAGGCGATACGCGTCATCCCTGCTGGCAGCGGCCGGCCTTCCGGCAGAGCGTGCCGATGTCCTCGCAGACATATTTGTCGAAGGCGAGCTGATGGGATACCGCACGCACGGCCTGCACCGTGTCGCCAGCAACATGGAATGGTTGCTCAGCGGCGAAACCCGGGCGACCGGCGAGGTCGAGCGCCGGATTGCCTCGGACGTAGCGGAAAACTGGAACGCTGGCTATCTGCCCGGGCCGTGGGTCCTGCGCCTGGCGGTGACGCGCGCCTGCGAGATGGCGGCGCGGCATGGCACGGGAACCATCGCAATCTCCCGCGTCCAGCACATTGCCTGCCTTGCTGCCTATCTGATGCAGGCGACCGATGCGGGGAAATTCATCCTGATCATGGCTTCGACACCGGCCTCCAATCGGGTAGCAGCCCATGGCGGCACCAGCCGGATCTTTTCCTGCAATCCGCTCGCGGTCGGAATTCCGGCCCCGGGCCGGCCGATCCTGATCGATACGAGCGCATCCATGTCTGCCATGGGGCCACTGTTTCGTGCGCGAAGCGAGAGAAAGCGGCTGGCGGGAGAATACATCGTGCTGCCTGACGGGACGACTACCGACGATCCTGACCGGTTCTTCGAGGAAGACGGCGCGATCCTGCCGGCCGGCGGGCCCGACCAGGGCTACAAGGGCTTTGCCCTTGCCATTCTCATCGAGACGCTGACTGCCGCCCTGTCCGGCTATGGGCGCGCCCTTCCGGACTCGGCGGGAGACAATGAAGCAAATTCAGCCTTCGTGCAGGTGATCGACCCGGAATTCTTTGGCGGATCTACCGCCTTCCTGGGCGAGACAGGCTGGCTGGCGCAGGCCTGCCGGTCGAGCAGGGTCGCGCCCGGGGCGGCACCGGTGCGAATGCCGGGAGATCGCGCCCTCGCCCTGCGTGAGGAGCAGATGCGCGAAGGCGTGCTGCTGGAAGAACCGATCCTCGCTGCGCTGCGGGAATGGGGTACGCGCATGGGCCTGACCCCGTTGTGAGCTCGGCAAACCGGCTGTTCTCCGGCTGAACCGGCATCTTGAACCCGTTACTGCCAGCGCTTGATCTTTTCCTGAAAGCGGAAACCACTTTCCGGGATCACCGATCTCCCGGTGGCGCATGATCCTTTCCGGAAAGCGGAAACCACTTTCCGGGATCAAGCGCTAGATCCCTCCATTCATGGCCGTGATTTCCTCGACCGAACCCGTCTCGGAATGCAGAAACCGGTGGCTGGCGGTATAGATATGGGCGCGCATGCTCGCCTCGGCCTTTTGCGGATTGCGCTCCTCGATGGCCGCCACGATCTGCGCATGCTGCTCCAGCAGGATCGCGACATGTTCGCGCGAATAGGATTGTTCGCGAGCCACGAGCCATTTCTGCTCGGTGCGCACCCCGTTGACCAGTTCGAAAACGCGTCTGAAAAGCTCGTTGCGGGCCGATTGCGCAACCTTGGCATGAAACGCGCTGTCCCAGCGCTCATATTGACTGCCGGTCTGCGCCCTGCGCCCGCGCTCGATGAATTGCCTGAGCTGGTCGATATCGCTTGGCGTCGCGCGCATTGCTGCCAGCTTTGCCAGCGCCGGCTCGATTTCCTGGCGCACTTCATTGATTTCCTGCGGACTCGTATTGCTTGTAAGTGTTGAAATCCGCGCTACATTGGGCGTTCTCGTGGAAATGAATGTGCCCATGCCCTGTCGGCGGTATACGAAACCCTCTTCTTCCAGTTCTTTCAGGGCTTCACGAATTACACGTCTGCCAACCTGATAATATTCGACCAGCGCGCGTTCGGGCAGCAATCTGCCGTCTTTCAGAATATCTCCCTCGCCAGTTTCAATGATCGCCCGGATTCGTTGAATGATTTGCTCTTTGTCAAGCATGTTCTTCCCGTTTTCAGTGACCCCTCGCCCTCGGGCTCAGAAGATATCATAGAGGATACGCAGCGCGGACACACCAAGGAAAACGCCGAAACAGATCTGCAACGCCTTGCGTGGTATGGAATGGGCGAGCTTCGCGCCCAGCGGGGCCGCGGCCATGGTCAGTGGCACGAGGATCAGCGCACCCGCCCAGTTCATGTATCCGAGCGAGAAGGGCGGCAGGTTCGCGACATTCCAGCCATTGAGGATGTAGCCGAGCGTGGCGGGCACGGCAATGATGAGGCCGATCGCGGCGGCAGTCCCGACAGCGCGTCGGATGTCGAAGCCGAAGGTGGACAGGATCGGGACGCTCAGAGTTCCGCCGCCAATGCCCATCAGTGCCGAAAGCAGACCGACCGAAATGCCCGTCGCCCATTTGGTGAGATCATTCGGGAACCCATCATAAGGTCGCTTCACTTCGCGGCTGAGAATCATGCGGACGGACACGATCAGGGCGACAGTACCGAAAACCAGGGCCAGCACCTTGCCGTTGACCGCACCGCCGATTGCGGTTCCGCACACCACGCCGAACAGGATCGGCAGCCACCATTGCCTGAGCAGGCTGTCATCGACCGATTCATGCTTCCTGTGGCTGCGCACGGAGACGATAGAGGTCGCGATGATCGTTGCCAGAGAGGTGGCGACAGCGACCTTCAGCCGGATGGCTTCGTCCACCTCCGCAGCCGAAAACACGTGATAGAGCACCGGCACGATCACGATGCCGCCGCCAATGCCGAGAAGCCCGGCCAGCAGGCCGCCGGCAATCCCCGCCACGGCCAGCATTGCCAGCCAACCGAAATAGGTGCCGGCGACCATTCCCAGCATTTCCATGTGCACGCCTGCTACTCCCTGAACTGCCTTGAAGGACTGTACCAGTTTGAAACCTTTTATACAATGGTGTGCATCCGACCAAGTGCATTCCACCGCAATCTCCTGCATTCGCCGTTCTGGAGCGCCTCCGGGTCCAAGCGGGGCAAAGCGGCACGATACGCCTATCTCTGTTAGGAACTCACGATTTTTTCTACCTGAACCATGACAGGAATAGCAAAGCATCTTCCGCAATCGCCTCCCGTGCATTTCTGGCGTTTGACAAACCAGTTACACTTTGGTACGCAATGGTCAGCGTGAAGGAGGGAGGCCCGTATGGTAGCAGTCGACCGTCAGCAGCCGTCGGGCATGCGGATTCGCTGGGAACTCCTGCTGATACCCCCTGTCCTCATCTCGCTGGGGCTGCTCTTTGCCAGCCAGATCGTCTTCCTCGGGCAAAGCTTCTACGAAGATCAGGGAATGGGCCGAGTCGGCGATTCGCTGACCCTGGGCAATTACGCGATGGTCCTTGCAAAGGGCAGCTATCTGAAGATCCTGACCCAGACCGTATTGATCAGCCTCGCGACGCTGCTTCTCTGCATCCTGATCGGCTATCCGGCCGCATACCTGCTGGCACGGATGCGGTCCCGCTGGGGGCCGAACCTGCTCGCGCTCATTCTCTGCTCCTCCTTCATCACCATTGTCGTAAAGGTCCTCGGGCTGGTGATCATTTTCGGCAATGAAGGGCCGATCAATTCCCTGCTCCTGTCTCTGGGGGTAATCGACCGTCCGCTCCGTATCCTGGGCAGCGTCACCGGGGTCGTGATCGGACTTGTCCAGTTCACCATCGGCTTTTTCATCGTCATGATGTTCGGGATCATCCGCACGATTCCGCGCTCCCTTGAAGAGGCTGCCGAGATCCATGGCGCCTCCCGCTGGCGGGTGATGGCGCGGGTGGTCATTCCGCTCAGCCTACCCGGTCTTGCCAGTGCGTCACTGATCGCCTTCAGCCTGAGCATGGGCGCCTTTGCCTCGCCCGCCCTGTTGGGCGGCGGTCGGGTCCTCACTCTGCCGATCATCATCCAGCAGACCCTCCTCCTGGAGGCCCGCTACGGGGTTGCGGCAGCGCTCTCGGCGATCCTGCTGCTCACTGTTCTCGCGGTGAACCTGATCGCGGTCAGATATATTTCCAATCATAGCTATGTGAGCAAGTAAGATGTCGTGGCAGGCCGCAAGAATCATTCGCGCTTCGCTGAACGGGCTGGTCCTCGGGATCCTGCTGGTCTTTCTCTTCGTGCCCTTGTTGATCGTCATTGCGGCCTCCTTCGAGGCCGAGCCGGGCGTTGCATTCAGATTTCCGCCGCGCGCGCTCGGGCTTGCTTCCTATCGGCTGATTGACAATGAGCTCTGGAGCTCACTCGGCCTGTCGATACTGATCGGCGTGCTGACGGCGCTCGTGTCAGTCGTGCTGGGCACGATGACGGCATTCGGCATCGTGCGCGGCAAGCTGTTTGGCCAGGGTCCGTTCATCGATGCCCTGTTCCGGGCGCCGCTGCAGATTCCGCACGTCGTTACAGGCGTCGCGTTTCTTCAGCTCTACTATCTGGTGGCGGAATGGACATCGCTGAACCTGCTCGGCACCCTCCCCGGCATACTGCTTGCGCATGTGTTCTTCACCACGCCCTATGTCATCGGTACGGTCGGGGCCTCGCTGCAGCGCTTCAATCCGCGGCTCGAGGAGGCGGCGTTCAGCCTCGGCGCCAGCAAGGCATCGATGCTCCGGCGTGTGACGTTGCCGGTGATCCTGCCGGGAATCTACGCGGGCGGGCTCTATGCCTTTGTCGTTTCATTTGGCGATGTTCCGGTTTCGCTGTTCCTGGCCGGGGCCGGGAAATCCACCCTGCCCGTAACCCTGTTCTACTCGATGGAATATGATTTCCGGCCGGGCATTGTCGCAATCTCCGCCATCGTCATGGTCGGCTCGCTGGCGATCATCTGGGGGATGCAGAAGCTCGTAGGCCTGGACAACATTTCACGATCCGGATCGTGACCCATGGCGGTGACCGTCCGGGCGGTCGCTCGATCCCTGATGCAATTTCAAGAAACATTGTCGGAGGAAATGCAGATGAAATTTGACTTGCCAAGTCCCCCCACCTCGATGCCGGAGATCTACAAGAACGGTATTGTCATCGACCTCCTGTATAATACGCACGATCACCGCGATTTCTTCCAGCTGGCGATCGATTCCGGTCTGACCATGATGCAGCACTCGGTCACCAGCATTCGCGCCGAAACGTCCCAGGCGTTCAAGGAAATGGCCGAATTTCACAATATTGTTGATGAGAATTCGGATTTGGTGATGGTCGCGACCAAGGCTGAGCATGTCCGCCAGGCCAAGCGCGAAGGCAAGCTGGCGGTCCTGATGGGAACCCAGAATCCGAAGTTCATCATGGACGAGATCCATTATGTTCGCGCGGCCTACGAACTTGGCCTGCGCGTACTGATGCTGACCCATAATGACGCCAACTATATTGGCGGCGGATGCGGCGAGCGTGATGACGGGCTGACCAATTTCGGCAAGCAGGTCATTCGCGAGTGCAACCGGCTGGGCATGCTGATCGATGTCGCCCATTGCGGCCCGAAGACTACCTTGCAGGCCATCGAATATTCGGATTACCCGATTGTCGCCACGCATAACGCGCCGCGCAGCCTGTTCCCGAGCTTCCGGAACAAGTCCGATGAGGAGATCGTCAAGCTGGCGGAGAAAGGTGGCGTTCAGGGGATCCTGTGCTGGAGCCCGGTCCTGTATCGCGATCCCGCCCAGCAGCCGACCCTGTCGGACGTCATGGATGCCTATGATCATGTGATCTCGCTGGTGGGGCCGGAACATGTGGCCATCGGTACAGATTCGAACGAGAACAAGTTCATCAGCCGCAATCGCCAGCTTTTCGAACAGGAATACAGCCGCGAAGGCCGGCAGGGCAGCGTTGTCAAGCACCTGGAATGGTATTCACCGGAGACGATGTACGTAAAGGGCACCGGTTCCGTCGCCCAATTGCCCGATCAGGTACAGGCGTTGATTGACCGGGGACATGGAGATGACGCCGTCCGTCTCATCATGGGCGAAAGTTCGCTGCGGTTGATGGAACAGGTGTTGGGCTGATCGCCGCACGAATTCTTCAGTAGCGCGAAAGCGTCACGGCAGCGGACAGAGCGAGCGGCGACACGGTACGCCGCCCGGCAGGGATTTCTTGACGTTCGGACAGGCGAGGAAACAGGAAGCAGGCATGTCGGCAAGAATAGCATATGTGAATGGCGAGTTCGTTCCCGAGGACGAAGCCAGGGTGTCCATGTTTGATCGTGGATTCCTGTTTGCGGACGCGATTTACGAGGCGACCGGAGTACTGAACGGACGGCTGGTAGATCATCAGCTGCATCTCGCTCGGCTCCAGCGCAGCGCCAGGGAGATCCGGATGGACCTCCCCGGCACGCTCGAAGAGATCAACGAGATCCAGAAGGAGCTCGTCCGCAGGAATGCGCTGCGGGAAGGCGCGGTATTCATGCAGGTCACGCGCGGTACGGCGCCGCGCAATTTCGTCTTTCCGAAGGGCATTCGCCCGACCCTTGCAATGTTCGTCATCCCGCAGCAATTGCTCGACGATCCGACGGCCAGGACCGGGATCAAGGTCAAATCCGTGCCGGACCTGCGCTGGGCACGGCGGGACATCAAGACGGTCAATCTGCTTGCGCAGGTTCTGGCCCGTCAGGCAGCTGCGGAAGAAGACTGTCAGGAAGCCTGGATGCTCGACGAAGACAACAGGGTAACGGAGGCGGCTGCCTCCTCCGCCTTCATCATCACGCAGGATCAGACCATCGTCACGCGTGAACGCTCTCAGGTTACCCTGGAGGGATGCACCCAGGTTTCCCTGAAGAAACTGATCGCGGAACATGGGCTGCGTCTTGAAGAGCGGGCGTTCCATCTTGAGGAAGCTTATGCCGCCAGGGAAGCCTTCATTACCAATGCGACGGCATTTGTCATGCCGGTAGTCGCAATTGATGGAAGGCAGATCGGCGATGGCAGGCCGGGCCCGCTGACGCAGAGATTACGGCAAATCTATCTGGACGCTGCACAATCCTGATCACCGGCAAGAAGAAGCTGGATCCTGTCAAAGCTGTGCGAACGTGAAATACGACCTGTGGCAGGGAGCGGTGTCGCTCCGCCCGAGATCTTGTTGCTACTCAAGGAATAGAGGAAGAGAAAATGACTACGAGCTTGTCTGGCAACCATCCGCTGATCGTGACGCCATTCAGCGAAGATGGTTCCATCGATGAAGCAAGCCTACGGAACCTTGTGCAATTCAATCTCGACGCGGGTGCCGAAGGCATACTTGCCCTCGGAACGACAGGGGAGTTCTTCTCGCTCACTCATCCGGAGAGAAGGAAGATCATCGAGATTGTTGCCGAGGAGGTGCGCGGACGCGTTCCGATCGGCATCGGCACGGCAGATACGGGACCGATCCTCGCCGCTGAAATGGGGGAGTTTGCCCGAAACGCGAAGTGCGATTATCTCTTGATCCCGCCTCCCTTCTACGCGCCCACCGTTCTCAATTCCGAACAGGGTATCGGCCAGTTCTTCCTGGAAATCGCGAGCCGGACTTCCTTGCCCATCATGGTCTATGATGGGGGATCCAGCATTGAAGTGCCGCTTTCCACCTTGCAGAACATTGCCAGGGAAAAGGAGACGATCCGCGCAATCAAGCTGAACATCTTTGCGCCGGGAAAGATTGGCCCGCTGCGCGAGGCCGGATACAGCGTCATGTGCGGCACCGACCTTACCATGCTCTTGACGCTGCGCCACGGCGCCGATGGATTCACGACGGCGATCGGCGGCGTCATGCCAGCCGAAGCAGGCCGGTTTTACAGGCTGGGGACAGAAGGGAAATGGGATGAGGCGCGCGAACTCTTCCAGAGCAGGCTGCTGCCCGTCATCAATGTGATCGTGGCCGGGATGCCCGACTATATCGTATCCTGCAAGCAGTTTCTCGTGGAACGGAAGATCATTCGTACTGCGGTCGTGCGCAATCCTTTGCGGAAACTGGAACCATTGCGGATCGACGAGATCGCGGCGACTGCCCGGAGAATCGGACTGTCCTGAGCTGCAAGATCAACTGGACGAACGGAAACGCAATGAACAGGATCGATCTGGACGGGCGCATCGCGGTGGTGACCGGCGGCGCGCAGGGAATCGGGCGAGCGGTCGCAGAGCGGCTGCTTGCCTGTGGGGCGACCGTATGGCTGTGGGACTCGGATGCTGAAACAGTCGCGCGTACCGCGGGCGATCTGGGGGACAGGACAGATTTCTCCGTCGTGGATCAGGTCGATTTCCTCTCCGTTCAGCGGGCCATGCAGGAAATGGTGGAGAAGACCGGAAGGATTGACATCCTGGTGGCCAATGCCGGAATTTCCGGGGGCAATGCACCTGTCCACGAATACCCGGTCGAAGAGTGGCGCCGGATCATCGATGTCAATCTCAATGGCGTTTTTCACTGTTGCAAGGCAATCCTGCCGCAGATGATCGCGCAGAACTACGGCCGGATTGTCAACATCGCCTCGATTGCCGGCAAGGAAGGCAATCCGAATGCGGCCGCCTACTCGGCTTCGAAGGCCGGCGTGATTGCGCTGACGAAGTCATTGGGCAAGGAAACTGCCGCCATGAATATCGCAGTGAATTGCGTGACGCCTGCCGCAGCACGAACGCGCCTATTCGACCAGATGTCACAAGCCCACATTGAGTATATGCTCTCCCGCATTCCGCGTGGGCGCTTCCTGAAAAAGGAAGAGGCTGCATCCATGATTGCCTGGCTGGTCAGCGAAGAGAACAGTTTTACCACCGGAGCGGTGTTTGACCTGTCCGGGGGTCGTGCAACCTATTAAGGATGTGAGCGATCGAAGGACGCGCCTTCCGCCATCATGTGTCAGCGATCATGAGTTCCGAGCCGGTGGTGCAGCCGCGCATCATGGGTCCGGAAATGCTCGGTGAACCAATGGTCGAGCTTGTCCGACAGTCGCTGCGAGGCAGTTGCGGGATCGGCCGCGTAGTCCTCCATGATGTCGCGGATTTCCTCCAGCAATGCCTCATGCGCCTCCTTGTGCCGGGCAAGGTGATCGTAGCGATGCTCGCGCATGAATTTCTCCTCCAGCGCGAAATGCGCCGAGATGGCGCGAAAGATCTCGCCAAGAAACCCCGTCACGTCCACCTGCCCCGTATCGGCAGTCAACTTCTCATGGACCTCATTGATCAAATCGATCATTTCGCGATGCTCATGGTCGACCGCGTCAATGCCGACGCTGTAATGGTCCTTCCACTCGATCAGGGCCATGGGATTGCTCCTTTGCTTCACCCAATGCACTGCTGGCGACTTGCGCCCTTCAGTAAATGACAAAACCGCCGGCAGAAGACCGGAAATCGATGACGC
>CAYLGY010000007.1:0-48453 GCA_964383325.1 uncultured Rhizobiaceae bacterium | reverse complement strand
GTCTCAACTGGGCGCAAGTATACAGGTTACCGCTGCTCATCGTGTGCGAAAACAATGTGTACGCTTCATCGACCCTGACAACGAACGTCACCGCCGGAGGAGGACCGTCCGTGCGCGCCGCTGCGTTCGATATTCCGGCCATCGATGTCGACGGCAACGATCTGCGGCAGGTGGACGCGGTTGCAGGACAGCTTGTCGAGGAAATCCGCAGAGGCGGAGGACCCCGCTTCCTCCACGCAAGGACTTACCGCATCAAGGGTCACATTACGCGCGATACGCTCAGCTATCGCGCCGACGGAGAGACAGAAGCCTACATGGAGAAGGAGCCTGTCGCGCGCTGCCGGTCATGGCTCATCGAGCAAGGCGTCGACCCGTCCGATCTCGAGGCTGACATCGCAGCTGCACGCGACCTGATCGCCGAGGCGGTCGAAGCTGCCAAAGGGGACCCATTTCCGGATTCCGTTGAGGCATATGAAGACATGCACGATTGCGGGGGCATGACATGGCTGAGCTGACATTCGCGGATGCTGTCCGCGATGGACTTGCCGAGGAGATGCGCCGCGATCCGTTGGTCTGGACACTTGGCGAGGATCTGAGCACGGGACACGGCACAAGTGCCACACAATATTTCGGCTTGATTGACGAGTTTGGTGCCCGGCGGGTGGTGGACACGCCAATTTCGGAGTCGACGATTCTGGGCGCCGCGGTCGGGGCAGCCGTCGCCGGCACACGACCCGTTGCGGATCTTCGGGCAGCCGACTTCGGGCTGTGCGCCGTGGACGAACTCGTCAATCAGGCGTCCAAGATCCGTTACATGTTCGGCGGCCAGGCACGGGTCCCGCTCGTTGTGCGTCAGCCAATCGGAACCCGCCGTGGGTTTGGCGCACAGCACTGCCTGTCCAACGAAGCGTGGTGGGTGCATACACCCGGGCTGGTCGTCGTGGCGCCGGCTACGCCTGCGGACGGCAAGGGATTGCTGAAGGCTTCGATCCGCAGCGACGACCCGGTCGTACTCCTGGAGCACAAGGAACTCTGGGCGTCGACAGGCGAAGTCCCCGAGGACGACCGCCTCGTGGAGATCGGCAAGGCACGCATCGTGCGGGAGGGAACCGATATCACACTCGTCGCCTGGTCGAGGATGGTTCTGCTGGCCCTCGCAGCTGCCGACCAGCTGGCCATGGAGGGGATTCACGCTGAGGTCATCGACCTGAGAACGTTGTGGCCCTGGGATATCGAGACCGTCCTGGCTTCCGTCGGCAAGACCGGGAGGCTGCTGGTGCCGCAGGAAAGTGTTCAGGTCGGAGGATTTGCCGGTGAGGTAGCGCTGACCGTGGCTGAACGTGCTGGTGCTCGACTGAAGATGCCACCAGCCCGCCTGGGCGCTCCGCGCATTCATGTGGGTTACGCCCCGACGCTGGAAGGCGAGTTCCGCGTGACGGAAAGGCATGTCGCGCAGCGCGTTCGGCAGATGATGACCGGCTGACCTTCCGCCCGACAGAGGGTCTGCCGATCACCGATTGTTACTGATTTGACCTTTCGCCGCGGGCCGATGGCAATCGGCCAGCTTCAGGGAGGCACCAGGGAGGCATTCATGGATGCTGTGAGCAAGAAACGCCCGAATGATGACATCGATCCGGAAACCAGGCTGGAACTCTATCGCCAACAAGTCGAGATGCGCGACTTCGGAAAGCGGGTCTGGGAACTCTTTCTGCAGAACCTCGTAAAGGGCACCTGCCATTTGTCGCTCGGGCAAGAGGCGATTGCCGCAGGCTTCGCTACAGCCATGAGAGAAAACGACCTTACCTTCTGCACCTATCGCGGACACGCCCACACACTCGGTCGCGGCGTACCGATGGAAAAAATACTCGGTGAGTTGATGCAGCGCGACAATGGGCTGATGCGCGGAAAGGGCGGGTCCATGCACCTCACCTCCGCAGAGCATCACATGCTGGGGTCCTACTCCATTATCGGCGCGCATCTCTGCATTGCCAACGGCGCAGCATGGCGCGCGCAATATCTCGGCCAGGATGACGTGACCGTTTGCTTCTTCGGCGACGGTACGACAAATATCGGCGCCTTCCACGAGGCGTTGAACCTTGCCGCATTGTGGAAACTGCCGGTCGTCTTCGTCTGCGAGAACAACGTCTATATGGAGTACTCGCCGATCGCGGACATGATTCCGGAAGGGGTCGAACATCCAGCTGCAGACAGGGCCTGCGCCTATGGGCTGGAGCGGATCATCGTCGACGGCAACGACGCGGATGCCGTCTATCGCGTCGCCCTCGAAGCTTTCAACAAGGCGCGGTCTGGCAAAGGGCCGTCGCTCATTGAATGCAAGACCTATCGTCACGCCGGACACTCGCGCGCCGATCCGGCGACCTATCGGCCGCCGGGCGAACTGGAAAGGTGGCTCGAGAAGGATCCGCTCAAGATATACAGGTCGCGTGTGACCGAGTTCGGCATCGATCCGGAGAGGATCGCAGCGATCGAAAGGGAGTCCATGGCCAAGATTGACGCCGCGACGGAGGCCTGCAAGGCGGCGCCGATGCCGCCCGAAGATATCCTGACAACTGACGTTTACGCTGATGGAGGCTGGGCATGGCGGAACTGACCTATCGCGACGCTGTCACACGCGGCATGGCGCAGGAACTACGCCGCGATCCGAACGTAGTCTTTCTTGGCGAGGACGTTGCCAAGGCTGGCAGCGTTCTGAAAACCTCCGTCGGCCTTCTTGAGGAATTCGGGGAGCAGCGTGTGCGGGACACACCGATCTCCGAGCAGGCAATCCTCGGTGCAGCGATGGGCGCTGCAATGACGGGCCTCCGGCCGATCGCGGAGATCATGTTTTCCGATTTCCTGGCCGTCTGCTTCGATTTCATCGCGAATGAAATTCCCAAGATCCGCTACATGACCAACGGACAAATCGGCTGTCCGCTCGTGGTACGGACCGCCAATGGTGCCGGCTCACGTTTCGGCGCCCAGCATTCCCAGTCATTGGAGAACTGGGCGATGATGATTCCCGGCCTGAAGGTCGTGGCGCCGTCGACTCCCGCCGATGTGGTCGGCTTGCTGGCCGCCTCTGTCCGTAGCGACGACCCGGTGATCTTCTTCGAGCACAAATCGCTCTACTCCACCAGGGGCGAGGTGCCGGACGGCGAAATCATCGACACGCTCGGTACGGCCAAGGTGCTAAGGCCGGGCAAGGACGCGACCATCGTGGCCCTGGCGATGATGGTGCCGCGCGCCATGGCAGCAGCGGATAGGCTCATGGCCGAACACGGCATTGACGCGGAAGTGATCGACGTCCGCTCGCTGGTGCCGCTCGATACTCAGACAATCCTCGGCTCGGTCGCCAGAACCGGGCGGCTCTACACTGTGGAAGAGAACCCCCGGCTCTGCGGTTGGGGCGCTGAGATCGCCTCGATCGCCGCCGACGAATGCTTCTACGACCTCGACGGGCCGATTGTCAGGATTACCACGCCGCATATCCCGCTGCCGGCGGCAGACAATCTGGAGGACATCGTGCTGCCGACGCCTGACCTCATCGCCGAGAAGATCAGCCGGACGATGAACGGGTGGAAGCCATGAAACACGGATCCGGAGGTCCAGGCGCAGCTCCCATTCGGCGGCGGGGGACGTAACGAATCAGGCGGCCGGACGTCGACATGTTCCGATTCAGATAAGGCCTCGGTACCGATCCAGCGGCGGCTTGCAGCGGAATGAGGCGGCCCGGTAACGGCCGGGAGCTGGTATTGCGGTCTTGGTGGAATTCCAGGTGGCGGAACAGGTCTCGTTGATTTGGTGAGGTGCGAGTCGGCGGCCGAATTGGGCAGGAGGAAAGCATGGAAGTCGTGATGCCACAGCTCGGCGAAACCGTCGCCGAAGGCAAGATCACAAGCTGGTTGAAGTCACCGGGCGAAAAGGTCGAGGCCGGTGAGAATCTGTTCGAGGTCGAAACCGAAAAGGTCACAATGGAGATACAGGCTCTGATCTCGGGGACGCTCGCGGAGGTATTCGTGCGGAGCGGCGAGACGGTACCGGTAGGTACGGTGGTGGCCGTGATCGGAGAAGTCGGTGCCTTGGCACGTTCGGGTGCGGCTGATGATGCGCCCGGAAAGGCGATGGAAGCGGGGACGGCAGCGCCCTCGCCGGCAATACCCTCCCCCGCGGCTGTGGAGGACCGGCCGGGAGAATGGCCGCAACGGAATGCGCCGGTACAGAACAATGTTGCCCGGGAACCTTTCAAGCTCGCCCCCTTCGCCGAGACAAACACGCCAACAGAGAATTGGGGCAAGGCCGAGGGCCCCCTCGGACTGAAAGTTACACCGTTGGCGAGGCGTTTGATCGGCCAGTACGACATCGATATTCGCGGACTTGCGGAGTCCGTGAAGTCAAAGGGAGCCTGGCGGATCGGCAAGGCCGAGGTCGATACGGCGCTGCACGAGCGCAGTGCCGGGTCATCCCGGCAGCGTGCTCGCGACGCCCGCATCCCGCCACCCGAAGCGCCCGGCCAGTCGGTACCGTTCAACAATCTTCGCCGGCAAACCGGGCAGCGGCTGCAGCGATCCTGGCAGAACGTACCGCACGTTTTCCAGGCGAGCGAGGTGGACTTCGCGGCGATCGACAGGGTGCGGCGTACCTGCAAGGCGGATTTCGAGGCCCGTCACGGCGTAAGGCTTACCTATCTGCCGTTCGTCGCACGCGCGGTCTGCATCGCCATCCGGGACTTTCCGCGGATAAATTCCAGGATCGAGGATGACGGGCTGATAATCGCCCCCGAGGTCAATCTCGGTATCGCTGTCGACTTGTCACACAACGGGTTGGTCGTGCCGGTTGTTCGAAATGCAGACAAGATGACGACCGCCGAACTAGCCGAGTCGATTGAACGGCAGGTGGAGAAGGCCCGGTCGGGCAAGCTGCTGCCGGACGATTTGACCGGCTGCACCTATTCGATCTCCAACAATGGCACATTCGGCACGCTGTTCACTGCCCCGATCGTCAACCTGCCGCAGGTCGCAATCCTTTCTACCGACGCCGTGCGCAAGAAACCCGTCGTCATCGAAGGCGAAGAAGGCGATTCCATCGCTATTCACCCGGTCGGAATCGTCGCGCAGAGCTTTGACCATCGCGCATTCGATGGCGCCTATTCGGCAGCCTTCCTGGCGCAACTGAAGCATGTACTCGAGATGCATGATTGGGCTGGCGAGCTGGCAGGAACGCGTTGACATGATGTCGCGCGCCGCCCGTATCACCCGGGTCGGGCACAATCCCGGAAATAAAGGCGCATCGGCGGAAGCCGTGCGGACGACCGGAAACGGCCGCAGCGAGGCTGCAGAACAGGAGCCGCGCCGTCGTGATCCTGTAGGCAATCGGGAGGGGGTGCCAATGCCGATCAGGCATGCGCTCCAATACCGCAAATTGGAGTTCCCGAGGGTGGCGATATCACTTACCGTCATTCCGGACGTCAGGTGAGGATGGGAGAAATCACCATGAAAAGGCTAATCTGGATTCCGATTTTGGCTTCACTGACAGGTGTAGCCCAGGCCGGAAAGGCAGACGACACACTGGTCTGGTCGACTGAAGTCGCGGTTGATAGCGCGGATTTTTACTATCAGAACGTGATGGAGAATTTCATTCTTGCGTATCATATCTGCGACTCGCTGGTGCAGCGCGATGTTGTCAACGGTGGGTATGAACCGCTTCTTGCGACTTCCTATGATTGGGTGGACGAACTGACTCTTGACTTCACCTTGCGCCAAGGAGTCAAGTTCCATGATGGCAAGCCATTTTCGGCCGAGGACGTTGTCTATACTTTCACCCATACGTCGAATCCGGATCATAACGTGTCATTCCCGCTTTCGGTTGAGTGGGTTGAGAGTGTCGAAGCGTTGGCGGAGGACAAGGTCCGCTTCCACTTCAAGACGCCGACGCCCGCGGTGATGGAGTACCTGTCTGGCGTTACTCCGATCTACCCCGTTGGCCATTACGACGCTGCCCCGGAAATCCAGGGGCCCGGTGGCGCAAAGCTGCGTGACTGGGGCGCCGTGGTCCCAAACTGCACCGGGCCTTACAAGGTTGCAGAGTTCGTGCCGGGTGAAAGGGTAGTGCTGGAGAAGAATTCGGATTACTTCACTGGCGGTCCCAAGGGAACGCCCAAGATCGGCAAGCTGGTGTTCAGAACCATCACCGATCAGCAAGCACTATTGGCCGAACTCATTACCGGTGGCGTCGATTGGGTTTACTCGCTGCCCAGAGATACGGCGGAGAGCCTGAATAACATGGGCCACATTTCAATGTCCTCCGGTCCAACGCTCAGGGTCAGCGCAATCTCGATGGACGCCGCCGGGCGATCGGGGCCTAATCCATTCCAGGATGTCCGGGTACGACGGGCCGTCAATCATGCAATTGACAGGGACGCGATGGCGAAGAATCTGGTGGGAGAAGAGGCGAAGGTCATCCACACGGCATGCTATCCGAGCCAGGTCGGCTGCACGGACGAAGGCGCGACGCGTTACGAATATAATCCGGAAAAAGCCAAGCAGCTTCTTGCCGAAGCAGGCTATCCAGACGGTTTCACCGTCACGATCCATGCCTATCGCGACCGGCCGCATGTAGAAGCCATCGTCGGCTACCTGCACGCAGTCGGAATCAATGCCCAGCTCAATCTCATTCAGTATTCCGCATTCAAGCCACTCATGCAGGAAGGCAATACCTCGTTGGCACATATGAGCTGGGGCTCCGCCGGGATAAATGACGTCTCGGCCATTACGAGCGCCTGGTTCAGAGAAACAGCGGACGACTACGCTCAAGATGCCGAACTCCACGAATGGCTTGGCATCGCCGACACATCGAACGATCCAGAGGTTCGGAAGGAGCATTATCGGAAAGCTCTGCTGAAAATTGCTGAAGAGGCCTATTGGGTCCCACTTTTCAGCCAGGTGCGCTACTATACCTATACGAGCGATCTGGATTTCACGCCAAGCCCCGACGAGATCCCTCATTTCTACAGGTCGCAATGGAAATAGTCCCAGGCATATCGCCTGACCGGCGGCGGCGTTCCGCCCGAGCGTCGCCGCTTTTCTTTGAGAATTCTGCCAACAGGCCGTGATCTGAGAAGCTTGCGTGGATAATTGCTGGCCACCTCGATTTCGACGTTGGTACATGTCGACGCCCGAAAAAAGTGAGCCGCATTGCTGCGGCTCATCATAGGGCAACATTCGAAGTCGGAAGCCGGGACGATCCTACCTACCAGCCCTGGCGGCCGTACCAGTCGTCGATCTCGCGGGAAACACGGTCCTTCTCGATTCCGTAACGCTCCTGGATCTTGCCTTCGAGCTGATCGCGCTTGCCTGCGATCTGATCGAGATCGTCATCGGTCAGCTTGCCCCACTGTTCCTTGACCTTGCCCTTGAATTGCTTCCAGTTGCCTTCCACTCGATTCCAGTCCATTTGCATACTCCTTGTTCTCCCCGCCGAGGAACGGTTCACGCTCGAATAGGTTCCGGCATTTGCCTCGTCTCGAGCCACATGCTAGAAATGCGGAGTTCATGCAAATTCACCTGCAGCCTGAAAGCACCGCCTTTTTCCTCGACTTCGACGGGACGCTCGCCGAAATCGCGGGCAAGCCGGATCAGGCTGTCATCCATCCCGGTGCGCGGGAAATGCTGCGCCGGCTGGTCCGGCTCGCCAAGGGTGCGGTCGCGGTCATTTCCGGGCGGAGCGTCGCGCAGCTCGATGCGATGCTGTCGCCCCTGCACTTGCCGCTGGCGGGAATCCACGGAGCAGAACGGCGCGACGCCGCCGGCAAGGTGTATCATGCGATCTACGATAGAGAGGCCGAGCGGTCGATTGCATCCCGTGTCAGGGGATTCGCTCGCATGCGATCTGGTCTCGTCGTCGAGACCAAGCCCGGAGCTGTTGCGCTGCATTACCGCCAGCGACCCGAGCTGGAGGCTGACAGCCTTGCCTTCGCAGCAGGCTTCCTGCACGAATTTCCGACGCTTGCAATGCTGCGAGGCAAGATGGTGGTCGAACTGACCCTGTCGCGGCGCAACAAGGGGGACGCCATCGCCGATTTCATGCGCGAGGCGCCCTTCGCCGGTCGGACAGCCTTTTTCGCCGGCGACGACTTCACTGACGAAGCCGGGTTCGAGACTGTGAACCGAATGGGCGGGGTTACGGTCAAGATTGGCGCGGGTGCCACTTCCGCGCAGCTCCGCGTCGCCAGCATCGCCGAACTGGTTAGCTTTCTGGAGCAGAGCACCATCCATGAGAAAGCGGGGCCCTGATCCCGAGACGAGGAGGGAACAAAGACAGCGACAGGACATTCCTGAACCAACGGAGCAAGGCAAGATGGATATGAGGCAAGCGCGGTGAGACGTCTGGTCATCGTTTCAAACCGCGTGGCGGACCTGCGCGCCGCAACGCAGACGGGTGGACTGGCGGTCGGCCTGGCGGATGCGGTCCGCGAACGAGGCGGAATCTGGTTTGGCTGGAACGGAAAGAACGATGGCACAACCGGCGGCGAACTTGAAATCGAAAGAATTGGCAAGGTTGACCGGATTGCCGCGCCGCTCTCCGCGCAGGATCTGACGGATTATTATTACGGCTATGCAAATAGCGTGTTGTGGCCGCTATTTCACTACCGGCTCGATCTTGTGAATTTCCGCCCGGAATATTTTGCTTCCTATTGCCGTGTAAATGAGAGCTTTGCCGCCCAGCTCGCGCCCTTTCTGGAACCGGACGACCTGGTCTGGATCCACGATTATCACCTCATTCCCATGGCGAGCTATCTTCGCAAGCTCGGATGCGAACAGCGGATCGGCTTCTTTCTGCACATCCCCTTCCCGCCCCCGGAGATGCTCGGCGCATCCCCCAACCACGCGGAACTGGTGGAGGCGCTGCTGAGCTATGATGTCATCGGCTTTCAGACCCGCACGGATGTCGGGAACCTGAAACATTATCTGGCGGATCATGCTGCTGCCGTGCAGGTGGCGCGCAACCGGTTCAGCGTCGGAAGCCGCTCCGTGACCGTCGATCGCTTTCCAATCGGCATCGATACAGCCGGATTTGCAGCAATGTCCCGCGTGGCCGACGAGGCAGTGCAGATTGACCTGATGCGCCGGCGCATCCTCGGCCGACGCCAGATCATCGGCGTCGACCGGCTGGATTATTCCAAGGGCCTGCCCGAGCGCATGCGTGCATTCGGCCGGCTGCTGGAGCAATATCCCGAGCTCGAGAAGTCCGTCACATTCCTGCAGATCGCGCCGCCGACACGCGAGGAGGTGGATGCCTATGCGGATATCCGGATGGAACTGGAGTCGCTTGCGGGGGCGATCAATGGCCGTTTTGCCGATTTCAACTGGACGCCGCTGCGCTACATTCACCGTTCCGTTCCGCGCGAGAAGCTGGCGCCACTTTTTCGCGGCAGCCAGGTTGGCTTCGTCACGCCCCTGCGTGACGGGATGAACCTGGTGGCCAAGGAATATGTGGCCGCGCAGGATCCGGCCGATCCCGGCGTGCTGGTATTATCGAAATTTGCTGGCGCAGCGGAGGAAATGCGCCAGGCACTGATTGTCAACCCATATGATATCGACGATATGGCACGGCGTCTTCATCAGGCCCTGACCATGCCGCTGAAGGAACGACAACGCCGCCACGCCGCTCTGTTCGAACCCCTGTTGCGCAACGATGCACAGGGCTGGCTCACGTCATTTCTCCAGGTCCTCGAAGGCAAGCGTCCGGCCCGCTCCGCCGGAGAACCAGGCGAGCCGATTACATCCTTTCCTGATGCCGGAATGGCTACCGGCAAGGGAATGGGCGCGCCTCCTGAGCAGGAGATGGAAGGCTGACAGAAATCTGATCGCCAGACCCTTTCCACATGTATCCCGACCCTGAAATCCGAAGACAGTTGCCGGTAATTCCTTCCCCGTACCTTCCTTTTCTTCGCGTCACTGTCGCAAGTCGAGTACGACCTTGCTTGCTCCTCCCGCAAGGGCTTCCTCGAAGCCCGTGGAAAAATCCTCAAACGCAAGACGGTGCGTGATGACGGGAGAAATATCCAATCCCGATTCCAGCATGGAAACGGCCTTGTGCCAGGTGTCGAACATCTCTCGGCCGTAGATGCCCTTGAATTGCAGGCCCTTGAAGATCGCCCGGTTCAGGTCGACCGCAACTGGTTCACCGAAAATGCCGAGCAAACCGACGCGACCGCCATGATTCATGACCTCGATCATGGATTGCAGGGCTGCGCCCGCCCCGGACATTTCCAGCCCGACATCGAAGCCCTCCTTCATGCCAAGATCGCGCATCACATCCTCCAGCCGCTCATGGCGAGGATTGACGGCGCGACTCGCACCCATGCGGGCGGCAAGAGCGAGGCGATTGTCGTTGATGTCCGTGATCACGACATGGCGGGCGCCGACATGACGGCAGATCGCCGTCGACATCAGGCCGATGGGTCCTGCGCCGGTGATGAGCACATCCTCGCCGGCCAGATCGAAACTCAACGCTGTATGTACCGCATTGCCCAGCGGGTCCAGCACGGACGCGAAATCATCCGGAATCGTATCCGGCAAGGGATAGGCGTTATGAGCAGGGATGACCAGGAAGTCGGCGAAGGCACCCGACCGGTTGACGCCGACTCCCTTGGTGTCACGACACAGATGCTCCCTGCCGGCACGGCAATTGCGGCAGATGCCGCAGACGATGTGGCCTTCCCCCGAAACCCGCTGGCCGATTTCCAGCCCGTCTACTCCCGGCCCGATGCGATCGATCCGACCGACATATTCATGACCGACAATCATCGGAACCGGCACGGTCGCCGCCGCCCACTTGTCCCATTTCCAGATATGCAGGTCGGTCCCGCAAATCGAGACCTTGTCAATGGCGACCCTGACCTCGCCATGCCCCGGCTCGGGAGTGGGCACGTCTCGCATGACAAGGCCCGGGCCAGCTTCCTGCTTCACAAGGGCGCGCATGATCGGCACTCCTCCAGTAGGTTTCCGTACTCAAAGAATGCCGCAGGCACGTCCGGCCTCAATGAAGCCTGCAATTGCGCGATCAATATCATCCGGAGAGTGGGCTGCGGACATTTGCGTACGGATCCGCGCCTTGCCCTGGGGAACGACCGGATAGGAGAAGGCCACCGCGAAGATGCCTTGCCGGCCCAGCTCTTCTGCCATACGGGACGCAAGGGCTGCATCGCCAATCATGACCGGGATGATCGGATGTTCGCCCGGAACAAGGTCGAAGCCTGCGGCCTGCATCCCGGCACGGAAGCGGCGAGCATTCTGGCACAGCCTCTGGCGCTCGGCAGAGGCCTCCACCGCAATTTCCAGGGCTACAAGGCCGGCGGCACAGATGGATGGCGCGACGGCATTGGAAAAGAGATAAGGCCGCGCGCGCTGGCGAAGCATTTCCACGATCGCGGCGGGACCGGCGACATAGCCTCCGGAGGCGCCCCCGAGCGCCTTGCCCAGCGTACCGGAAAGGATATGTACCCTGCCCTCCACGCCGCAATGCTCCGGCGTCCCCGTCCCCCGCGCGCCCATGAAGCCGGTAGCATGGCAATCATCCACCATGACCAGCGCGTCATGCGCTTCCGCTAGCGCGCAGATCGCCGCGAGATCCGCAATGACACCATCCATGGAGAAGACACCATCCGTGACAATCAGGCGATGGCGCGCATCCCTCGCAGCAAGGAGCTGGCGCTCGAGATCTGCAAAATCCTGGTTGGCGTAGCGCAAGCGCCGTGCCTTGCACAACCGGATGCCATCGATGATCGAGGCATGGTTGAGCGAATCGGAAATCACCGCATCCTCCGGCCCCAGCAAGGCCTCGAAGATCCCGCCATTGGCATCAAAACAGGAGGGAAACAGGATGCAGGCCTCCATGCCCAGGAATTCTGCAAGCCGCTCCTCCAGCCGCGCATGCAGGTCCTGCGTGCCGCAAATGAACCGGACGGAAGCCATACCGAAGCCGTGACTGTCCAGCGCCGCCCTCGCTGCGGCGACCAAGCGGGGGTCATCGGCAAGCCCGAGGTAATTGTTGGCGCAGAGATTCAGCATCGGCCTGGAGCCGCCTTCCTCGCTCACGGCGACGGCGCGGCCCTGGGACGAGAGAATGACGCGTTCCTGCTTCCAGAGCCCGGCGGACCGGATTTCGTCCAGGGTTACTTCCAGATCTCGCAGCAGGGCCCGACTCATTGCTTCGCTCCTCTATCGAGCAGGCTTCTGCCGGAAATGAAAACTCGGAGCTATGCCGTTTGATACAGATCGGCAATCATGGCGATAGCCATCAGCCTCCTCGGGAGAATTCCTGAAGGTCTTCGTACGCATCGATGTCCAGCCGCGCCGCTACGCCGATCTCCACATCGACGATCCGCACTCCGCTGGAGCCCAGCAGGGCACGCGCACCCGCATCGCCGCGAATTTTCGCCGCGGTCTCGAAGAGGTTTCGGGGAAGGATGACCGGATTTCCGGGATGGCCGTCATAGGCAGCGCGCACGATCGCATCTGCGCCCTCGCGCCTGAAGGCTTCGAGCAGCAAACCATAATCTCTTGCCGTCAGGGCCGGCATGTCGCCAAGCGCGACCAGCGCGCCCTTTGCCGTCGGTGGCAGCGCGTGCAGGCCCGCGCGCAACGATGTGGACATCCCTTCAGCAAAATCGGGGTTGTGGACCAGAATGACCGGCAGACCTTCCAGGGACTGTCCGACCTTTTCGTGCTCATGGCCGGTCACGGCAATGATGCTTGCCGGATGCGCATCGGCTAGCGCGCGCGCCACGCGGCGCACCATGATCTCGCCGCCAAGATCGATCAGCAGCTTGTTGCGCTCGCCCATCCGGCGGGACAGGCCAGCCGCCAGCAGGATGGCGTGGACCTCGCCCGCAGGACTGGAGCGGCTCACGCGCTCACTCCGGCAGTGCTTGCCGGTGCCGGTGCCAGTTCCCGTTGCCGCAATGCGCGAACGATCGAGGCAAGGATCGCGACGGCGATCTCGGCCGGGCTCGATGCGCCAATATCCAGTCCGATCGGCGCCTCGATCCGGGCGGTCCGTTCGCTGCCGAAGCCTGCTTGATGCAGGCGCTCCAGCCGCCGGGAATGCGTCTTCCGGCTGCCTAGCGCGCCGACATAGAAGCAATCCGAGGAAAGTGCGGCCATCAGGGCCGGATCGTCGATCTTCGGATCATGGGTCAGCGCTACCAGTGCCGTATGGGCATCGAGCGGGTCCTCTTCCAGAACGGATTGCGGCCATTCTGCCCGCAGGGTCACTCCGGGAAAGCGCTCCTGCGAAGCAAATCCGGTCCGGGGATCGATGAGGGAGACCTCGAAACCTGCAATCTTGGCCATTGGTACGAGCGCCTGGCTGATGTGCACGGCGCCGATGATCACTAGCCGGGGTGAAGGCAGGTACACATTCAGGAACCATTGTTCGCCGTCGGCCTCTACCAGCGCCGGCTTGCCGGAGAGAAATGCCTTGCGGACGGCCGCGCAGAGTTCGCCGGCAACCGGCTCACCTTCGCGGATGGCGCGATCGCGCCCGTCCGATAGCTGGGTAACGCGCAGAACCGCCCGGCGGGACCGAATTTCGGCATTGATGATCTTGAGCACATGCGGATCCATGCCAGCACCCTCACCCCAGCCGTTCGAGATAGACGCGGATCCGGCCGCCGCAGGAGAGACCGACCCGCCATGCCGTCTCGTCGGCAACACCGAATTCCAGCAGTTTCGGCGTGCCCGATTCCAGCACCTCCCCGGCCTCGGCGATTACTGCACCTTCGACGCAGCCGCCCGACACGGAGCCTTCGAAATTTCCCTCCAGGTCGATGACCAGATGGCTGCCGACCGGCCGAGGCGCGGAGCCCCAGGTTTCGATCACGGTTGCCAGGGCGACTGGCCGGCCTTCGCGCATCCATTGCTCGGCAAGCTGCAACGGATCATGCACGGGTGGCTGACCGGCCTCGGGCAGAACGGGGATCGGTTCCATCTCCGGCTCCTCCTACAGGACGCGATAGCTGCGTTCATGAAACAGCAAGGGCCGGCCACCCGCTTGCCGCCCGAGTGCGCGCACGCGGCCGAAGATCACATGGTGCGTCGCCATGTCGAGCGTTTCGATGATCTCGCAGTCGAAGGTCGCAATGGCATCTGCGAGGATCGGGGCGCCCGTCACATGCCGTTCCCATTCAGCCATGGCGAAGCGCATTTCCTGGTCGGCACCCATGCGTCCCGAACAGGCGTCCGCCAGCCCTCGATGCTGCTCCCCCAGCGTCGAGATCGAAAAGACCCCATTTTGCAGGAAGATCCCGTTGGCCGGCACGCCCCGGTTCAGGCAGATCAGAACGGTCGGCGGCTGGTCCGAAACCGAAGTGACCGCCGTGGCCGCGACCACCCGCCTGCCGGCCTCCCCCGCCGTCGCGACGAGATGGATCTGCTCGGCAATGGCCGCCATTGCGTCGCGATACTCCGCGGGCTTGATCTCGATGGTCTGCAACATGTCGGTCCCGGTGCTGAAAGCATGTATTCTCACATGCCTATATAGGGTGTGTGGATACAATTCCATCGGCGCTTGCAAACATTGCGCCGCAGCCTTCGTCCCGATAAGAGTACATCAGAACGAAACCAGGTTCCCCGATGCGTTCTTTCCTGCCCTCGCTGGCGCTGGCTCTCCCTCTTCTCTTCAGTTTCGGCACCGGTCCGGCGCCTGCAAGCGAGGCCGCGCAGATGCGCGTCGGCATTTCGGCGCCATTATCAGGCAATTTCGCGATCCTCGGCAACCAGTTGCGGGCCGGTGCCGTCGCTGCCGCCCGGCAATCGGAACTGAAGACGGCGATCGTGGATGACCGCTGCACGGCCGAAGGCGGCGCCGAAGCCGCGCGGCGATTGCTGGAGCAGGGCGTTGCCATCGTCATCGGCTTTCTGTGCAGCGATGCCATCGAGGCCGCATTGCCGCCGCTCAGCAAATCCGGGATCATCCTCATCACGCCTGGCGTGCGCGCCACAGGCTTTACCGATCAACGCACGCGCAATGGCTGGCTGGTTTATCGCACCGCGCCACGTGCAGACCAGGAACAGCACGCGATCGGAAACTTCCTGATCCCGCTCTGGCGCGGATTGCCTTTTGCCATACTGGACGACGGAACCCTTTACGGGCATGGACTTGCGGAAAACTTCCGGTTTGCAGCGGAAACGGCCGGACTGCGTCCGGCCCTGATCACTGCCTTCCGCCCTGGCCTCGACAGCCAGGCAGCGCTTGCGGCGCAATTGCAGGAACAAGGGATCGCGCACGCCTTCGTCGGCGGACAGGCGGAAGATATTGCACGCATTGCCGCCGACGCAGCGGCCCTCGGCCACGAGATCGTGCTCGCGGGAGGCGAAGCCTTGCGAGGCGCACCGGAACTGCCGGAAATTCCTGCGGGCACGCTCATGGTCGGACTGCCGGAGGCAGAAGATCTTGCCGGTCCGGAGCTTGACCGTGCCCTTGAGAGCGGCGAAATCGCTTCCACGGGTTACGCACTTGCAGGCTTCGCCACCATGGAGGTCGCAATCGCGGCACTTGAAATGCGCCACCATACCGGGCGCGACCTGCGTGACATTCTCGATTCGCAATCCTTCAAGACGGCAGCCGGCATGCTCGAATTTGACGAAAAGGGGGATCTGGCCGTCGACCCCTACCGCCTCTTTCGATATGACGGCACCCGATTCGTGAGGATCAATCCATGACCTTTGCCCTGCCTGGAACCCGGAACTCCATCACGGACATTGCGGGAATCGAAGTCGGCAATGCCGATGACGCGCAAATCCGTTCCGGTGTCACGGTCCTCCTTTGCCCGCAGGGGACGATCGCCTCCGTTTCCGTGCTTGGCGGGGCTCCGGGAACGCGCGAAACCGATCTGCTCGACCCGGCCAACAGCGTCGAGACCGTGGATGCCATCGTCCTGTCGGGCGGCTCTGCCTTCGGCCTCGATGCCGCGTCCGGCACGCAGGCCTGGCTGCGCGAAAATGGTCGCGGACTGGAAGTCGCCGGCATGCGGGTACCGATTGTCCCGTCCGCCATTCTTTTTGATCTCGCCAATGGGGGTGACAAGAACTGGGGCCGCTTCTCGCCCTATCGGGAGCTTGGCTACCTGGCTGCAACCCGCGCCGCCTGCGACTTTGCCCTTGGAACCGCAGGAGCGGGCTATGGGGCGCTCACCGCCCTCACCAAGGGCGGGCTCGGGACCGCATCGGCAATGCTTGCAGATGGAACCACCGTTGCCGCGCTGGTTGCCGTCAACCCGGTGGGTACGGCGACAATTCCCGGCGCGCGCCATTTCTGGGCAGCGCCCTTCGAGCATCAGGCTGAATTCGGAGGACTCGGTTGGCCGCACCCGATGCCCGGATCGGCGCGCATGCTGGCAACAAAGCTCAGGGAAGCGCAGGATTTCGGCGCCAATACGACGATCGGCGTGATTGCCACCGATGCCGATCTGAGCAAGGCCCAGGCGAGGCGACTCGCAATTGCTGCACATGACGGCTATTCCCGTGCCATCTGGCCAAGCCATACGCCGCTCGATGGTGACCTCATCTTCTCGCTTGCCACCGGATCCGCAAAGGCGCCAGCCACCCCCCTCGCCATGACGGAACTCTGCGCTGCCGCCGCCATGACCATGGCACGGGCGGTCGCGCGAGGCGTCTATCATGCCACCGCCATGGAAGGCGATCTCCTGCCGGCATGGTCCACACTCGCCTGATCCGATTCACCTCCAATCGGTACATACCAGTACATTGAGCAACAGCCGCAGCTCTGCTAAGGCGTCCGCACAGCAGCAGCAAGGCAGGTCAGGTCATGATTCCCCGTTATTCCCGCCCGGAAATGGTCGCCATCTGGTCTCCTCAAGCCCGATTCCGCATCTGGTTCGAGATCGAGGCCCATGCCGCCGACGCCATGGCCGAAATCGGGATCATCCCGGCCGAGGCGGCCCGCAAGATCTGGGAGATGGGAAAGGACGCCGAATTCGACATCGACCGGATCGACGAGATCGAGCGGGAAACGCGCCATGACGTCATCGCCTTCCTGACCCATCTGGCGGAGATTGTCGGTCCGGAGGCGCGATTCGTGCATCAGGGCATGACTTCTTCCGATGTGCTGGACACATGCCTTGCGGTGCAGCTCTCCCGCGCCAGCGATCTGCTGCTGAGCGGCATCGATAACCTACTCGCGGCCTTGAAACGGCGCGCCTTCGAACATAAGGATACGCTGACGATCGGCCGCAGCCACGGCATCCATGCCGAACCGACCACTTTCGGTGTCAAGCTTGCGCAGGCGCATGCAGAATTTGCCCGCGCCCGCGACCGGCTGGTCCGGGCACGTGCCGAGATTGCCACCTGCGCGATTTCCGGGGCAGTCGGCACATTCGCCAATATCGACCCGCGCATCGAGGCGCATGTGGCATCGAGGCTCGGACTGACCGTGGAGCCGGTCTCGACCCAGATCATCCCGCGCGACCGCCATGCGATGTATTTCGCAACACTTGCCGTCATTGCCTCGTCGATCGAGCGTCTCGCCACGGAAATCCGCCATCTCCAGCGCACGGAGGTGCTGGAGGCCGAAGAGTATTTCGCGCCGGGGCAGAAGGGCTCCTCCGCAATGCCGCACAAGCGCAATCCGGTGCTGAGCGAGAACCTGACCGGCCTCGCCCGGATGGTTCGCGCCTATGCATTGCCGGCGATGGAGAATGTCGCGCTGTGGCATGAACGGGATATTTCGCATTCTTCCGTCGAGCGCATGATCGGACCGGATGCGACAGTGACGCTCGACTTCGCCCTCCATCGCCTCACGGGCGTGATCGAGCGACTCGTGGTCTATCCGCAGAACATGCTCGCCAATCTCAACCGGTTTCGCGGGCTTATCCATTCGCAGCGCGTCATGCTGGCGTTGACCCAGGCAGGCGCAAGCCGCGAGGATGCCTATCGCATGGTGCAGCGAAATGCGATGAAGGTCTGGGAAGAAGGCAAGGATTTTCTTCACGAATTGCTCGCCGACACAGAAGTGCGCCAGATCCTTTCCGAGGACAGGATCCGGGAACAATTCGATGTCGGTTATCATCTGAAGCATGTCGACACGATCTTCGCGCGCGTATTCGGCAAGGACTGATCGCCGTCAGATTTTGATGCGTGTGGCGCTGCTTTCGTGATAGACTGATGCAGCCCGGAGGCGAGCGCAGACGGCCCGCCGCACACATTGGCGAAGCATATTCTTCCGGGCGGGATCGCCTTCAGGGAGATGCACGATGAAGGTTTCGGATATCCTGAGCGCGAAGGGCCAGAAGGTCAGGACCATCAGCCCGGATGAGACGGCGATCAATGCGGCCAACCGGTTGCGGATCGAGAACATCGGCGCGCTGGTCGTCAGCCGGGACGGCCGCGGGATAGACGGCATGCTGTCGGAGCGCGACATCATCAACGGACTGGCGGAGCATGGCAGCGAGCTGCCGCACCTTCCGGTATCGCGGCTGATGTCCAGGTCTGTCGTCACCTGCGCACCCGGAAACTCCATCGCTGAAATCTCGCGCATCATGACTCGCCGACGCGTGCGCCATCTGCCGGTCCTGCAGGATGGGCAGCTCGCCGGCATTGTCAGCATTGGCGATGTCGTCAAGCATCGGCTCGACGAAGTCGAGATGGAAACCAATGTGCTGCGCGATTATGCGATCGCGCGCGGATGAGCCGGTTGCTGTTGCTCGCCCCGACAGGGCAAGTTTGAAATGGCGCAGACAGTGAAGGCGAGCAGACTTCAGTACAAGCCGCCAGTGCCTGACATGATGGCCCGATTTGCCTCCGGCGAAATCGTCTCGGCGCCGAAATTGCCGAGCATTTCCATGCCGATTACCGAATAGGTGTCGGCGGGGCCGGTTCCGGGCTTGAAAGCTTCCATGATGACATCGCTACCGCCCGCATCGGCCTGCATACCGGTCTTGCGGTTAATGGCAATGAGGTTCATGCCGGCCGGTACGCGGAATTCGGTGGCAGGCGTTCCTTCAAGGGCAGCCGCCATGAACTCCTTGAAGATCGGAGCCGCCAGTCCGCCGCCCGTCGACCCGCGACCCATCGGACGGGGCGTGTCGTACCCCATATACAGGCCAACGACGAGATCCGGCGTGAAGCCAACGAACCAGACATCCTTTTCATCATTGGTCGTGCCGGTCTTGCCGGCAATCGGCCGACCGAGCTCGGCGACCGTCGTGGCCGTTCCGCGTTTCACCACCCCCTCCATCATTGAGGTGATCTGGTAGGCAGTCATCGGATCCAGCACCTGCTCGGCATCATTGATCAGTTCCGGTTCGGACTGCCCTTCCCATCGTTCGGCAGTGCAGCCACGGCATTCGCGCTGGTCATGGCGATAGATGGTGCGGCCATAGCGGTCCTGAATGCGGTCGATCAGCGAAGGCGTGATGTGGCGCCCGCCATTGGCAATGATCGAATAGGCGGTCACCATCCGCATCACCGTGGTTTCGCCGGAGCCGAGTGACATAGCGAGCACGGGCGCGAGCTGGCCGGGATCATACAGCCCGAAGCGCTCGGCATACTCCACGACCAGCGGCATGCCCATGTCCTGCGCCAGCCTTACGGTCATGAGATTGCGCGAGCGCTCGATGCCGAGGCGCAATGTGGAGGGCCCGGCGGCATCGCCGCCATAGTTCTTCGGACGCCAGATCTCGCCGCCGCTCTCGATCTCCACCGGCGCGTCCATCACAACCGATGCCGGCGTATAGCCATTGTCCAGCGCTGCCGCGTAGACGAACGGCTTGAAAGCCGATCCGGGCTGGCGCATGGCCTGGGTCGCACGATTGAATTCGGACTGGGAAAAGGAAAATCCGCCGACCATGGCGAGGACGCGGCCCGTATGCGGATCCATCGCCACCATCCCGCCGCCGACCTCCGGTACCTGGCGCAGGCGCCATTCATTCCCATCATTGTCAATGCGTTCGACATGAATGACGTCGCCGGGTTTCAGAACTTCCGCCGGAGAGCTGGCCTTCACCATGCGCCCGTCAACGAGATGGCGCATCGCCCAGTCCATGGCGCTCGCCGGCACCCGTCCTGTCTCGCGCTGCGCGGACAAGGCGCCCGAGCTTTCCCGTGGCGGCTGCAGACCGATCGTCAGCCCGTCTGCGCCCGATTCCAGCACCACTGCGAGGCGCCATTCCGGCACGTCCCGCAAGCGCGGCACTTCGCCCAGCGGTACGCCCCAGTCGCCGGTAACATCAATCCGGGCGACCGGTTCGCGAAAGCCACGCAGCGTATCGTAGCGGATCAGGCCATTGTGCAGGGCCTTGCGGGCATGAGCCTGCAATTCCGGATCGATCGTGGCCCGTACCGACAGTCCGCCCTCATAGAGCGCATTGTCACCATATCGCTCGATCAGGGCCCGGCGGACTTCTTCGGTGAAATACTCGCCGGCGAACATGTAGGTGCCGCCCCGGCGCGGATCGACGCCCAGCGGCTGCGCCTTGGCAGCCTCGCCATCCTCGGCAGAAACATAACCGTCCTCGACCATGCGATCGATGACATAATTGCGCCGCTCGATTCCCCGCTGCGTCTCGCGGAAGGGATGATAGTTCGACGGCCCCTTGGGCAGCGCAGCAAGATAGGCGGCTTCTGCCAAGGTCAATTCATTGACCGACTTGTTGTAATAGGTCAGCGCCGCCCCGGCGATCCCGTATGCGCCAAGTCCGAAGAAAATCTCGTTAAGATAAAGCTCCAGAATGCGATCCTTGGAATAGGCCTGTTCGATGCGCAGAGCGAGGATCGCCTCGCGAATCTTGCGTTCGATGGTCTGGTCCGAAGTAAGCAGGAAATTCTTTGCCACCTGCTGTGTGATCGTCGAGGCACCCTCGGCGCGCCTTCCGCTGCCAAGATTTCGGATATTGTTGTAGACAGCGCGTCCCAGTCCCCAGGGATCAATTCCGAAATGCTGGTAGAAATTCTTGTCTTCCGCCGCAATGAAGGCCGCCTTCACACGGTCCGGAACCGCCTGGATGGGCAGGTACAGGCGCCTTTCCCGCGCGAATTCAGCCATCAGCGACCCGTCCGACGCATGCAGCCTCGTAGTTACCGGCGGCTCATATTTCGACAGTACTTCGTAGTCCGGCAGATCGCTGGCCAGATTGCCGACATACATCGCCACGACCCCGGCTGCAGCCAGGGCAAGCACCGTGCCGATGCCGAAGAAATAGCCGATCAATCTAATCATATGGGTTCAGTCCCCGTAATGCGGACCGCACCGACGCGCCGCAAGCCATCCATATCACCCTGAAGGTCCGCCTTGAATGATGGATATGGGCAAAATTGGGCAGACAGGAAGATCCTTGCAAGTTTTCGCCACGCTGGCGCCGCATGTAGCACCAGGGCAACTCACCCGCCCATGCCATTTGCCCGGATCTGCGCGAATTGAAGGATTGCAGCGACAATACTGTCACCCGCCCGGTCGCGCCACTGCGGATTGCGCAATGCCTCTTCATCCTTCGGATTGGACAGATAGCCCAGCTCAACCAGTACGGAGGGCACATCGGGCGCGGTCAGCACCTGGAACCCGGCAGAACGATGGGGATTCTTGATCATTTCCACCGTTTCGGACAGCTCGCCCACCAGAGATCGGGCAAAGGCGATCGAGAATGTCTGCGTTTCACGCCGCAGCAGGTCGAGCAGGATGTCGCTTACCTCATGATCTACTTCTTCAACAGGAATCCCAGCCACCCTGTCGGCCAGATTCTCGCTCTCGGCAATTTCTGCCGCCATGCGGTCCGATGCCTGCGCAGAGACGGTATAGACCGTGGCGCCGCGGACATTGCGATAGCGAATCGTATCTGCGTGAATGGACAGAAACAGGTCCGCCTCCTGCTGGCGGGCGATCTGAACCCGCTCGCTGAGTCGCAGGAACTCGTCCCTTTCCCGCGTCAGGAAGACCCTGACGTTCTCCAGCTTATCGAGCTTCTTCCGCAATTCCAGCGCAAAGGCCAGGGTGATGGTCTTCTCCTCGATGCCGCTGATACCGCGCGCGCCGCCATCAATGCCTCCATGCCCGGGATCGATGACGATGGTAAACGGCTTGTCGACATTGGCATCAGCACCTGTCACGGCAATGGAAGGCGCCGTCGGACCGCCGGCGACCGGGCGCGGCAGGCCGGCACGCTCCGCAAGCTGCGATTCGAACTGGCGCTCCGATGCTGAGACAAGATCGATCGTGAGATAGTGGCCCTCACCCTCCTCCATCTGGCGAAGTTCGATTCGTTCCGCTGTGAACGGCGCGCTGCTGCCCAGGATCAGCCGGGAATGCTCCGCATCAAAATGACCGTAGCGGACCGAATCGACGAGACCGCGCGGCGCTGCGGCATCGGGATCGATGGCGAATTTCGTCGGCGGCAGGTCAATGACGAGCCGGTACGGTCCCCGCAACAGAAACCAGTGCGGTGCGGCCGGCTGGTCAAGATGCAGGACGATGCGCGTGCGGTTGTCGTCACCTGCGAGCTTCAGTTCCGTTGCCCGCAGCGCTTCGGCCTGCACAAGGGTAGTCCCGGGCACAGCGAGGCATAGGAAGGTCAGGCACAGAATAAGGGTTGCTGACAGGAGCCCTCGCTCCCGCGCTGCCTGATGCATGCTACTTCGTGTCGTCAACTGCCGACTCACGACGCTGCCGACTCCTTTCAGAATCCGTCTGCCTCCGGCGCCCTGCCAGCGATTCAGTATGATCTGGAGGGGCTTTATCCTACGCGCCATCATTTACAAATGGTAAATCGCCACTTGCACAAGATCGCGGCAAGGTTCTGACGTGAGGAACCCGATAGAGTTACAAATCGCTCTTGCCTTGATCCGGCTGCCGACATAAAAGCAGATTGAACCTTGTGGTCTCTTGCAAGGGGGCCGTCAAGTCGCCCCGAAGGAAGACCCTATCTCCGGCGCCCCGGCGCATGCAGCAGATGGAGGCCCAGCCACTCCGGTTCAACGAATTTCTTCGAGGCCCGCAAGTGCGGTTGCCTTGCTAAAGAAAACGGCGTCGTGTCTCAAGCAGCGCGCGCCGGCTCAGTTCGAGCATGAAGCGGCCCTGCATATCGGGCCAGGTTGAAATCGAACCGCCAGGATCGTGATGACGGTTACGGAAAAGTCAGGTTCAGACAGCATCGGTCGCCGCAGGTCTGCGGCATCTGAAGCGTATCCTGGCGCTCCCGCCGGCCTCCTTGCGGATTTTTTCTTGTCCGGCCTGACTGGACGGTATGGCGCCGCGCGCTTCGCGGTCGTGCGCCCCGCCCGGCATGCCGTGGAGACCCCGTATAATGCCCAACAAAATGCTGATAGACGCCTCCCACCCGGAGGAAACGAGAGTTGTCGTAGTTCGCGGTAATCGAATCGAAGAATTCGATTTCGAATCGCAATCCAAGAAGCAGCTTAAGGGAAATATCTATCTGGCCCGCGTCACGCGGGTGGAACCATCCTTGCAGGCGGCCTTCGTCGAATATGGCGGCAACCGCCATGGGTTCCTCGCCTTTTCGGAAATTCATCCAGATTATTACCAGATTCCGGTTGCGGATCGGCAGGCCTTGCTCGCAGCAGAGGCAGCAGCCGCCGCCGAGGAGGACGAACAGGATAGCGAGAGCCGTCAGAACGGCCGCCGCAGTCGTAACAAGCGTCGCGGGCGGGGACGTGCCACGACCAGCACGGACGAAAATGGAACGGATATCGACGCAACGGCCCCGGATGGCGATGCGAAGCGTTCGGAAACCAGGGCAGCGGCAGCCGAGGCGCACGCCGACAGCATTTCCGAGGCCGTGGAGTTGCCCGATGGCGGCAATGGCGATTCCGGGCACGGGGAAGATGGCGGGTCCGCCAGCGACGACTCGGAAGGCGACAATTCCGATGGCGACAATTCCGATGGCGATCACGATGACAGCGTCGAGATCGTAGGCCAGTCCGATCCGTTGGACGAACTGCCGGATCATCGCCGCCTGCTCCGCCGCAACTACAAGATCCAGGAAGTCATCAAGCGCCGGCAGATCATGCTGGTGCAAGTGGTCAAGGAAGAGCGGGGCAACAAGGGTGCCGCGCTAACAACCTATCTGTCGCTTGCCGGTCGCTATTCGGTTCTGATGCCCAACACGGCGCGCGGCGGCGGAATCTCTCGCAAGATCACCAGCGCGCAGGACCGCAAGCGGCTGAAGGACATTGTCAAGGAGCTGGATGTCCCGCAGGGAATGGGGGTGATCCTGCGCACCGCCGGCGCCAACCGGACAAAGGTGGAGATCAAGCGCGACTACGAGTATCTGATGCGCCTTTGGATGCGGATCCGTAATCTGACACTGGAATCTTCCGCGCCGGCGCTCGTTCACGAAGAGGGTTCGCTCATCAAACGCTCCGTGCGTGATCTCTACAACAAGGATATCGACCAGATCCTTGTGGCGGGAGATGAGGGCTACCGCGAAGCCAAGGACTTCATGCGCATGCTGATGCCGAGCCATGCAAAGGTGGTCCAGCCCTATCGCGACAAGGTGCCGATCTTTGCCCGCAATGGAATCGAGGCGCAACTCGACCGGATGCTTCAGCCGCAGGTGACGCTGAAATCCGGGGGGTACATCATCATCAACCAGACCGAAGCGCTGGTTGCGATCGATGTGAATTCCGGGCGGTCGACCCGCGAGCATTCGATCGAGAGCACGGCCTTGCTGACAAATCTGGAGGCAGCTGAAGAAGTCGCGCGACAATTGCGCCTGCGAGATCTCGCCGGACTGATCGTGATCGACTTCATCGATATGGAGGAAAAGCGCAATAATCGTGCCGTCGAGAAGCGCCTGAAGGATTGCCTTAAAAATGATCGCGCCCGGATCCAGGTAGGACGGATTTCGCATTTCGGACTTTTGGAAATGTCTCGGCAGCGCATTCGGTCGAGCGTGCTGGAAAGCACGATGCGGCCTTGCGAGGTCTGCAACGGCACGGGCTTCGTACGCACCGATTCCTCGGTTGCCCTGCATGTCCTGCGCGGGATCGAAGAGTATCTGCTCAAGGATTCCAGCCACGACGTCATCGTGCATACCCGGGCTTCTACCGCTCTCTACATGCTGAATCACAAGCGGCACAACCTGTCCGATCTCGAAAGCCGGTTTGGCTTGTCCATTCTGATCGAGGCGGATGATTCGCTGGGTCTGCAGCACTACTCCATCGAGAAGGGCGAGCTTTCCACCCGTCAGGCGGTCGACTTGCCTGAACCGCTTCCCCTCGAGGAGGAACCTGAAGAGGTCATCGAGGACATCGCCGAGCCGGAAGAAGCTGCGCATGGTTCAGCCAGCGAGAGTGGAAACGGCAAGAAAAAGCGGCGTCGCCGCCGCCGCCGCGGCTCTCGGGACGGGGATTCTTCCAGCGAGGTCTCGGCAGCATCCGATGAAGCCACGCCGTCCGGGAGCGCCGAGGATTCCGACGATGCGTCCGCCGAGATTGATTCGGAAGCACCCGCAGAACCTGTACGCGCAGAGGCCGGGGAAGATGGCGAATCCCATTCGCCACGGAAACGCCGCCGGGGCCGGCGCGGGGGCCAACGCAGCCGCGCCGCGGATGGTGGCCTGCACGATCGCGAATCTCACGGAGAGCCGCAGTCCGAAGCGGACGATGAAGCATCTGTGGTGATCATGCAGCCCGAATCGGCATCGGAAGAACATCCTGCATCCACGCTGGAAGACCAGCCAGCCGCCGAGGATTCGGAGCCTGCAGGCCCGGTAGACGCTGAGGCTGCCGAGCGGAGTACACTTGACGCGACTGCGGCAGAAGCCGCAGAGGTGCCGGATGAGGATGCAGGTGCGTCGGTCTCCGGGGAAGAGGTTCCAGCAAAGGCAAAACCAGCCCGCAAGTCGCGGGCGCGGAAGACCCCTGCCAAGGCGGCGGCGATCCCCGCACCGGACGCCGAATCGGTCGTGGAGGAATTGCAGCCCGAGACGAGTGCAAACGATCAGGAAAGTCCTGCCGGATCGGACGCAACGGAGGGGCAGGCTTCTCCCTCACCGGTGACGAAATCGGAAGATGCGCCAGCCGAACCCGTAGTCGTCTCCATCCAGGGTGAGGAAGAGAAGGCCGTGACTGACGCCCCCAGAAAGGAAGGCTGGTGGCGCAGGCGTGGATTCTTCTGAGCGGTGACGGCGGCCCGTGCGCCGCTGTCCGTTTCGGCCCCGGCCCTTCCCGCCGCATAATCGCCCGATTGAACGCGCATCAGCCTGCAGGACGGTCGTTCGGGCAGCAATGGATACGGGGGTAGCGATGAACTGGATGCGCAAGCGCCTTGGCAGGCTGACGCCCAGTCCTCGAAGCGGTATTGCACTCGCATTGTCCGCGGCAATGTCGTTTTTGTCACCGCAGGCGCAGGTCCTTGCGCAGAGCCGCAGCGTGCCCATCGTTCGCGACGCCGAGATCGAAGCGCTGGTGCGCGACTATGCCGAGCCGATCTTTCGCGCCGCGGGTCTGCGATCCGGCATCGACATCATTCTCGTCAATGATCCTGCCTTCAATGCATTTGTGGCCGGGCAGCGCATGTTCATCAATACCGGCGCGCTGATGATTGCCGAGACGCCGAACGAGATCATCGGCGTCATTGCGCACGAGGCCGGGCATCTCGCCGGCGGCCACCAGGAGAGACTGCGTGACCAGATCAGCCGTGCCCAGACGATGGCAATTGTTGCCGCACTGCTCGGCATTGGCGCCGGGGCGGCAGGTGCCGCGACCGGCAATCATTCCATGGCGGGCCTTGGAGGCGGCATCGCCGCGGGAGGCGCGGAGATGGCTCGACGAGGATTGCTCGGGTATCAGCGCACCGAAGAAGCGACCGCTGACCGTTCAGCATTGACCTATCTCGAAAAGACGGGTCAGTCGCCGAAAGGGATGATCCGTACATTCGAGCGGTTTGCCAGCGCTCTCTCCCTGTCAGGGTCGCGCGCCGATCCCTATCAGCTCAGTCACCCCCTGCCGCGCGAACGAATTGCGAATCTCGAGGAGCTGGCACGCCGAAGCCCCCATTACGACAAGCGCGATTCTCTTGAACTCCAGCAGCGCCATGACCTTGCGCGTGCAAAGATTGCCGCGTTTACCGAGGCCCCGGGCGCCGCAGCGCGGCTGTACAAGCGCACCCCCGGCCTGGCTGCCGAGTATGGCGATACGATTTCCACCTATCTCTACGGAAATCCGGGAGAAGCGTTGCGCAAGGTCGATCGCCTGATCCAGAAATCGCCGAACTACCCCTATTTCCACGAATTGCGCGGGGAGATCCTGATTCGCGCCAACCGACCGCAGGAGGCTGCGGCGGCGTTCGAACGGGCCACGCGTCTCGACCCCCATAAGGATCCGCTGCTGAAGACGGGCCATGGTCAGGCGCTCCTTGCTGTCGACCGGCCGGAAGAACTCCGCAAGGCCGCGAGCATATTGAAGAGCGCGATTGCCGCGGATCGTGAAAACCCGGCGAGCTATTTCATGCTGGCGCAGGCCGAGGGCCGCCTTGGCAACATTGCCAGTGCCGAACTCGCAACCGCCGAGGGCCATTTCTTCAGCGGCAGGTTCCAGGAAGCGAAGATCTTTGCTGCCCGGGCGCAACAGAAACTGAAGCGAGGAAGCCCGGGCTGGGTTCGGGCACAGGACATCATCGATTTCACCATTCCCGGAAAGAAGTAATCCCATGAAGAAATCCCTATTTGTCGGTATCTCAGGGCTGGGTATGGCCGCTGCGATGATCGCGTTGGGCTTGGCGGCGGGCAATGCGGCGCTTCCTCCTGCCTCGCCAGCCAGAAGTACGGCGCAGGACGGCGCGACGGCAACAGACCGACAGGAAATCCAGGCAATCGTGCGTGAATATCTGATCGCCCATCCGGAAGTGATGCTCGAGGTGCAGGCGTCGCTGGAACGCAAGCATCAGCAACAGCAGCGCCAGATGCAAAGCGCAGTGATCGACAATCATGCCGAAGGCTTGTTCCTGGCCGGAACCGACGGCGTGCTGGGCAATCCCGAGGGCAATGTCACGATCGTCGAGTTTTTCGATTATAATTGCGGCTATTGCAAACGGGCGCTCGGCGACATGCAGGCCATGATCGAGGCGGATCCGGAATTGCGTTTCGTGTTGAAGGAGTTTCCCATCCTTGGCGCGGATTCGCAGCGGGCTCACGTCGTTTCCATGGCCCTGCAATCCCTGCACCCGGAACTCTACCAGGAGTTTCACATACGGCTCCTTGCCAGCTCCGAGCGTGTGGATGAAGAAGCTGCAATGGCGCTCGCGCTGGAACTTGGCGCAAACGAAGCGGCGTTGCGCGAGGCGATGGCGAAGCCCGAGATCAACGAGGCACTGGCGCTGAACTACGAGCTGGCAAACCTTCTGTCCATCACGGGCACGCCATCCTATGTAGTGGGAGACGAGGTTGTATTCGGGGCGCTGGGCGAAGAGACGCTTTCGGCCAAGGTCGCCAATTTCCGGGAATGCCAGAGTACCGAGTGCTGATCCCTGCAACGAGGCGCGCGGTGGTATTCGGGTAGCAGGCTTGCCACGCGCCAACTTGCGCTTTATCGAGGACGGCAGCAAGGGGATGGACAGGCGAATCCATGCGCTGCACAAGACAGGCACGGTGGCGGGATCGGCAATTGCCGCAATACGCTCCATGCCTCCGGTCGTGAACAGATGCACCTGACGATTGAACTGAACAAGAAAGACTCTGGATGAGCACGAAGAAGCAGGAACTGGACCAGCAGCTCGTTCGCGATCTTGCAAGGATCCTGAACGAGACGAACCTGACCGAAATCGAGATCGAACAGGATGATTTGCGTATCCGGGTCGCGCGCCAGTCGCCCGTGACACAATATGCGGCGCCTGTAACTGTCGCTGCGTCCGCGCCCGCGGCGCCAGGTGCCGATGTCCCTGCAGCCGAAACGTCGGCAAATGACGCGGTGCGGGAAGGCAATATGGTCCGCGCGCCGATGGTCGGAACCGCTTATGCAGCGCCCTCTCCTGGCAGCCGCCCCTTCGTCGAGGTAGGGCAGAAGGTTCGGGAGGGTGATTCCCTGCTCATCATCGAAGCCATGAAGACAATGAACCAGATCCCGGCGCCCCGATCCGGCACGGTCACGGAAATCCTGTTCGTCGATGCGCAACCCGTCGAGTATGGCGAACCGCTCGTCGTTATCGAATAGGCGCCGGAGAACGGGAAATGTTCCACAAGATCCTGATCGCCAATCGCGGGGAAATCGCCCTGCGCATCCTGCGGGCTGCCAAGGAGCTTGGCATTTCCACCGTCGCGGTCCATTCCACGGCGGACGCGGATGCGATGCATGTCCTGCTTGCCGATGAAAGCGTCTGCATCGGCCCGCCGGCCTCGCGCGAAAGCTACCTGAACATCCACCAGATTGTCGCCGCCTGCGAGATCACCGGCGCCGATGCAGTCCATCCCGGATATGGCTTTCTCGCCGAAAATGCCAAGTTCGCTGAAATACTCGCAGCCCATGGAATCACCTTCATCGGACCGTCGGCCGAGCACATCCGCATCATGGGCGACAAGATCGAGGCAAAGAATACCGCAAGGCGCCTCGGGATCCCGGTCGTGCCGGGTTCGGAAGGAGCGGTGACCGATCTTGCCGAGGCACGGCGGTCAGCGGCTGCCATTGGCTATCCCGTGCTGATCAAGGCATCTGCTGGCGGCGGCGGTCGCGGCATGAAGGTAGCCTGGACCGAAGCCGATCTCGACAATGCCTATGCCACAGCCCGGGCCGAAGCGGCCGCAGCTTTTGGCGACGATGCGGTGTATATCGAGAAATATCTGCATAAGCCGCGCCATATCGAGATTCAGGTCATGGGCGACGGCAAAGGCAATGCGATTCATCTCGGAGAGCGTGACTGTTCGCTCCAGCGCCGGCACCAGAAGGTGTGGGAGGAAGCACTTTCGCCGGCAATCAGCGAGGACCAGCGCACCGAAATTGGCACAACGGTTGCGAAGGCCATCGCGGAGATGGGATATGCAGGTGCCGGAACGATTGAATTTCTCTATGAAGACAATGAGTTCTACTTCATCGAAATGAACACCCGCCTTCAGGTCGAGCACCCCGTGACCGAGGCCATTACAGGCATCGACCTGGTAAATGAGCAGATCCGTGTAGCTTCGGGCAACGGGCTGTCCGTGCAGCAGGATGAGGTGCGCTTCTTCGGCCACGCCATCGAGTGCCGGATAAATGCCGAGGATCCCCGCACCTTCGCGCCCTCCCCCGGTACGGTTACCCATTTCCACATGCCAGGCGGACTCGGAGTGCGGATAGATTCCGGCGTTTATTCGGGCTATCGGATCCCACCCTTCTACGACAGTCTGATCGGCAAGCTGATTGTGCATGGCCGTACACGCAATGAGTGCCTGATGCGGCTACGGCGCACGCTGGACGAGATCGTGATCGACGGGGTGAAGACGACCCTGCCCCTCTTCCGGGAACTGATCGACAATCACGACATTGCTACCGGTAACTACGACATCCACTGGCTGGAAGGCTTTCTTGCCGGCAAGGGGTGACGGCAGGAAGCGCGTGGCGAGTGAACTGCAATGGACAAGCGGCGACATCGCGACTCCGATAATTCGATTCCAGCCGAGATTCTGCTCCGGGCTTATGCCGAAGGGATCTTCCCGATGGCGGAAGATGCCGACGATCCGGAGATTTTCTGGGTGCGTCCCGAGCGCCGTGGGATCATCCCGCTCGAGCATTTCCATGTTCCCCGCAGCCTGAAGCGCACCCTGCGTCGAAATCCGTTCGAGATCAGACGAAATCAGGATTTTGACGCCGTCATCGATGGTTGTGCGTCAGTGCGGCGCAAGGAGGGCGCGACGTGGATCAACGCACCGATCCGGCGCGCCTATGCACGGCTGTTCGAGCTTGGGCATTGTCACACGGTCGAGGCGTGGCAGGATGGCCAGCTTGTGGGTGGCCTCTATGGGGTCTCGCTTGGTCGGGCTTTCTTCGGTGAAAGCATGTTTTCGAGGGTGAGCGATGCGTCGAAACAATGCCTTGTACATCTGGTCGAGCACTTGCGCCAACGGGGGTTCACGCTGCTGGATACCCAGTTTCTGAACGATCATCTGGTTCGCTTCGGGGCCATAGAAATCTCGCGCCAGGAATATGAGTGCCTCCTGACAGAGGCATTGCGGGGCACGGCAGAATTCTGAATAGGCCCAGCCAAGGCGGTCCGCCCTTGGCAGCGCAAGCAGACTTCGATCAAGATCCGGTGGATCCGACCGAACTTCAGGCCCGGCCTTCTCCGACCCCGAACAGCCGGCCGCGTTCGGCGATCAGCACCAAAGCGAGTGCGCCGGTGGAAACGACCAGAAAGCCAGCCACCATCGGAGTGGCCACACCGTTGAAACTCTGGCCGATGGACGCGCCGATGATTCCCCCTCCTGCAGTTTGCAGGAAGCCGATCACGGCCGAACCTGTCCCAGCCACCTTGCCGAGCGGCTCCATTGAGATCGCATTGAAATTCGCACCGATCCAGCCGAACAGAAAATTACAGGTTGCAAAAAATGCCAGGAAGAGGACCAATGGCAAGGTATCGTAGATCAAGCTGGCGGTCAGCCACAGAAGCGACGTAAGAATATAGCAGCACAAGGCACCATGTGAGAGTCTGCGCATGCCGAATCGTCCAACAAAGTGCCCGTTCAGCACCGAGGCAAGCGCCATGGTAACTGCGATCAACGCGAAGATCAGCGGAAACATCGCTCCCAGATTGTAGATTCCGACGAAAATCTGCTGCGCCAAGGTAATAAAGCCGAAGAGCGCGCCGAACATCGCCATATTGGCAAGTCCGTAGAACAATGCGGTACGATTGGTGAGAATGAACCGGAAGGCGGTCGTCACGCCTCGCGGGGTCAGAGGCGTACGCTCCTCCGCCGGCAAGGTTTCCGGTAGCCGGATCCATGTCCACAGAAAAAAGACCCCGCAAGTCACGGCCATCATGACATAGATCATCGGCCAATCTGCAAAGCTGACCACAAGCTGTCCTGCAGCCGGCGCGACGACAGGCGCAATCATGAACACCATCATCACGATGGACATGATCTCGGCCATTCGCCGGCCACCAAACTGGTCGCGCACAATGGAGACCGACAGCACGCGGGTTGCTGCGGCGCCAATTCCTTGCACGAAACGGGCGGCCAGCATGAACCAGAACTCCGTTGCAAGGGCGCCGGCAAGCGCAGCCAGAATGTAGATGCTCATCCCGACCAATAAAGGGCCCTTGCGGCCATAGCGGTCGGATAGCGGCCCAAAGAGCAGCTGCGCGCCCCCGAAGCCGAGGATATAGGCTGTCAGCACATGCTGGCGTTGATTTTCCTCGGTGAGCAGAAGGGCATCGCCGATCATGGGCAATGCCGGCAGCATGATATCGATTGCCACGGCATTCAGGGCCATGAGCCCAGCGATCAAGGCAATGAACTCTCGGTTTCCGAGCGGTCGTGAGTTGGTCACGTCCGCCTGCCCGGAGGACCTGTCAAACTTCATGATGGGTGATCCCCTGCGAAAAGAAAAAGTCGGAACCTCCCGCCCGCAACCGGCACGGCCGACTGGAAATATGGCTATTCAAAATGCGACCGGAACCCGGACGCGGCCGCCACCTTCAGGAGGCGAGCCCGCGAATCACATTGACCCTCATGAATCGCCGGAACCTCTGCTGTTAAGAATGAGGTCGCTCATATAACGGATTCATGCAGAAAAGTCTGCACCCGTTTGCGGGTCAAGTTTTGGAGGAAAGCTTTCCCTCAATCACATACTGCAACATTTCGACAATTTGCAGCGGCGTTTCTGCAACGGCAAGCGCGGCGGCATCCACTTCCTTCAATGCATGCTGATGTTCCTTGCCGTGGAGAATCACCAGCGGCTTGCCCAATGCAGCCGCGTAGCCGGCATCGAAAGCAGCGTTCCACTGGCGATACTTGTCACCGAAACGCACCACCACGATGTCGGCTTTCCCGATCAGTGTTCGGGTCCGAATGGCGTTCAGACTGGCGCCCTTGTGATCGTGCCAGAAGGGATCGGCTTCCGCGCCCAGGATCTCGGCCCCGCAATTATCGGATGCCTCGTGGTCGGTGACAGGGCCAACGAGCTGAACCGGCAGATTGCGTTCGCGTACGCCCTTCGCAATATCGTCACGCCAGTCCGTGTGGATCTCGCCGGACAGGTAGACGGTCCATACCATCAAGCTGCACCTCGCGTCGCGATTCCCTTCTCGTTCAGATGCGCCTGCAACTCGCCCGACTGGAACATCTCACGCACAATATCGCAACCGCCGACGAACTCGCCCCGGACATAGAGCTGCGGGATGGTTGGCCAGTTGGAATATTCCTTTATTCCCTGACGTAGCTCATCCGACGAGAGCACATTCACCCCATGATAGTCGACGCCGAGATAGTCGAGAATCTGCACCACCTGTCCGGAAAAGCCGCATTGCGGAAAGCCTGGAGTGCCCTTCATGAACAGCACGACGTCGTGCCCGGCAACTTCATTACCAATGAATTCCTGAATAGCGCTCATTCTGGTTCGCCCTTCCTTGATCGATCGCTTCAATCGAGAGATTGTTCAATGTTGATCTTATGTAGGCCTGTACGCCTCGAGGTGCAATGTCGGTGCGCCGACCTGTCGCGCCGGTCCTGGGCAATCTATTTCTTGAGGCTCCCCAGAATGCCGCGCACGAGCGCCCGGCCGATCGAAGAGCCGACCGAACGCGCAGCCGATTTTAGCGCTGCCTCGGCAACCGTTTGCCGCTGCCTGCCCGAAGAGCGCGACCGGCCCGTGCTTGTCTGGCTCCGGCCACCGAAATCCGGTAGCGTCCAGCCATTGCCGCTCGCCTCGGCTTCTTCTTCCTGGGCGGCCCGCCTCGCAGCAAGCTCGGCCCTTTGCTTCAGGATCTCGTAAGCGGATTCCCGGTCGATGGTCCGGTCGTACTGCCCTGCAAGCGGGCTGCGTGCGATGATCCTCTGTCGTTCGGCATCCGTCAGCGGGCCAAGCCGGGAGGATGGCGGGCGGATCAATGTTCGCTGCACGATAGACGGAATGCCCTTGTCCCCCAGGGTCGACACCAGCGCTTCGCCCGTGCCGAGCCGCGTGATCATTTCGAAGCTGTCGAAATCCGGATTGGGACGGAACGTATCCGCTGCCGTCCGCACCGCCTTCTGTTCCCTCGGCGTGTAGGCGCGCAGCGCATGCTGGATTCGGTTGCCAAGCTGCGCCAGCACGGTTTCCGGTATATCGAGCGGGTTCTGCGTCACGAAATACACGCCGACCCCCTTCGAACGGATCAGTCGCACAACCTGTTCGATACGCTCGAGGAGGGCTTTGGGGGCTTCGTTGAAGAGAATATGTGCCTCATCGAAGAAGAATACTGCGCTTGGCCGTTCGACATCGCCTACTTCCGGCAGCTCCTCGAACAGTTCGGACATCAGCCAGAGCAGGAACGTCCCGTAGAGCCGGGGATTCCGCATCAGGCGGTCGGCGGCCAGGACATTGATCACGCCGCGTCCATCCCGGTTCGTCCGCATCAGATCCGCGATACGCACTGCGGGCTCTGCGAAGAAGTTTTCGCCACCTTGCTGCTCAAGTACCAGCAACGCCCGCTGGATCGCCCCGACCGACGCCCGGGAGACATTGCCGTAATTGGCGCTGATCTCGCGGGCCCGTTCGGCAATATGCGCCAGCAGGCTGCGCAGATCCTTCAGGTCGAGCAGCGCCAGACCCTCATCATCGGCAATCCGGAACGCGATGTTCAGGACTCCTTCCTGGGCCTCGGTCAGATCCATCAGCCGCGAGAGCAGAAGCGGGCCCATTTCCGAAATTGTTGCCCGGATCGGATGACCCTGCTCACCGAACAGATCCCAGAAGATTACCGGAAAATCTTCAAACACATAGGGGTGAAGGCGAATGGCTTCCGCCCGGCTCAGGAGAAAATCCTGAGCTTCGCCGGCCACCGCAATTCCTGAAAGATCACCCTTGATATCGGCGCAGAATACCGGGACGCCCGCGCGCGAGAAGCCTTCGGCCAGAATTTGCAGCGTCACTGTCTTGCCGGTGCCGGTGGCGCCGGTGATGAGCCCATGCCGATTTGCGTATTTCAGCAGCAGCTCTTCCGCCTTCTGATAGCTGTCGTCAGGCCTGCGGCTGGCGCCAAGGAAAATGCGGTCTTCCTTCATAAGCTGCCAATCCTTCCCCATGCCAATGTCTTGCCGGCGATCCTGCCACAGCCACCTATAGCCAGTGAAGTTCCGCGTCACAATGAGCCTGTTGCGCCCGGGCGCCATTTGCAGCATATCTCTGGGCGATCAAATCCGGCCCTGCCTGACGCAAGGGCGAGGCGCCGGTTGCTCCGACATGGCAGTGGAATTGGCGAAGGCATGGCAAGCAAGACCGTCTACAACATCGAATTCGAACCGACGGATGAGGAGCGCTGGCGTGAACTGGCGCGACGTACCCTGAAGCTGGCGGATCTCGAGAGCCTTGTCAGCTACAGCGACGACGGGATCCGAATCGAACCGATCTATCGGCGCGCATCGGCGCAACACAGCCTGCGTGCGGATCCGGAAAGGCCGTGGCGAATCGTGCAGCGGGTCGACGACCCGGACCCGGCGGCGGCGAATCGCCAGGCGCGCGAGGATATTGCCAATGGCGCGAACGGCCTGGCCATCGTCTTTGCCGGTGCGCCCAATGCCTTTGGCCATGGTCTTCCTGCCGAACGGGAAGCGCTGCATGCGGTGCTGGAGGAGCTGCCTCTGGACCGCATGCATCTGCGCATCGACCCGCATCCCGCCAGTCGTGCTTCCATAGACTGGATCATTGATCTCTATGGCGCCCGCCGCGTCTCTCCCGAAGCGATGAGTTTTTCGTTCGGTTTCGATCCTGCCGCGATCCTTGCCGGCACCGGGCGTCTGCACATGTCGGTGGAAGCGCTGCAGGCTTCGCTGCCGCAGTCGCTCGGACATTTCTTCGCGCTCGACCTGCCGGGAATCCTGATGGAGGCGGATGGCCGCGTCTACCACAATGCCGGCGCGACCGCCGCCCAGGAGCTCGGCGCAATGCTGGCAAGCGCAGTCTGGCTCCTGCGCATGTTCGAGGAAGCACGGCAACCGCTTGTCTACGCAGCCAACCATATCGGATTCTCGCTCGCGGTCGATCAGGACCAGTTCGAGACGATCGCCAAGGTGCGGGCCCTGCGCCGGCTATGGTCCCGCATTCAGGAAGTCTGTTCAAGCGAGCCGCAACCGACTGTAATCCACGCCGAGACCTCATGGCGCATGCTCGCCGGCGACGATATGGAGACCAATATCCTGCGCAATACCATCGCCGCATTTTCTGCCGGCGTCGGAGGCGCCGACTCCCTGAGCATTCTCGGTCATGATCTTCCGATCGGGCTGCCCGGAAGCCATTCGCGACGCATCGCGCGCAACACGCAGCTGATCCTGCAGCAGGAATCCCATCTCGGCTTCGTCTCCGATCCAGCCGCCGGCTCGGGCGGACTGGAGGCGATGACCGAGGCTCTCTGCGGCAAGGCCTGGGAACAATTCCAGTCCATCGAGGCCGCGGGCGGGATTTTCTCCGTGCTGCAGTCCGGATGGCTTCAGGACCGGATCGAAGCCAGCGCCAGCAGCCGGGCCGCGCGCTATGCGGACGGTTCGCTCAAGCTGGTCGGATCGAACTGTTTCCTGCCGCCCGATGGTCAGTCGGTCAGTCCCGGAGAGATCCCGGCGTCAACCCCGGATTCGGGTGAGCCGCTGCAAACAAGACCGCTGGTGGCGCGGCGCATCGAACAGGCAGACGGAGCAACGAAATGATTCCCGATTTTTCCAACGTGAACTGGCAGCAGCCGGCCCGCTCCAAAATTGCCGTCGGTGATGACAGCTGGAAGACGCCCGAGGAAATCTCCGTCAAACGCCTTTATCGCGATTCGGATCTTGCCGGGCTGAGATTTCTCGATACCTGGCCGGGTGCGGCGCCTTACATTCGCGGCCCCTATCCCACCATGTACGTCCAGAAGCCGTGGACGATCCGGCAGTATGCGGGTTTTTCGACGGCAGAGGAATCCAACGCCTTCTATCGCAGAAATCTTGCCGGTGGACAGAAAGGCCTCTCGGTCGCATTCGATCTCGCGACGCATCGGGGGTATGACAGCGACCATCCACGCGTGGCGGGGGATGTCGGCATGGCAGGCGTTGCCATCGATTCGATCCTCGACATGCGCCTGCTTTTCGATGGCATTCCGCTCGACCAGATGACCGTGTCCATGACGATGAATGGCGCGGTCCTTCCCATCATGGCGCTTTTTGTCGTCGCTGCCGAGGAACAGGGGGTTTCGCAGGAGAAGCTGGCCGGAACGATCCAGAACGACATTCTGAAGGAGTTCATGGTCCGCAATACCTACATCTATCCGCCAAAGCCATCGATGCGCATTATTTCCGACATCTTCGCCTATACGTCGGAGCACATGCCCAAGTTCAATTCGATCTCGATTTCCGGCTACCACATGCAGGAAGCGGGCGCGACGGCCGATCTCGAACTGGCCTATACCATCGCAGACGGCATCGAATACGCCAGGGCGGGCGTGGCGGCCGGGCTGGACATCGACCGCTTTGCACCACGCTTGTCCTTCTTCTTTGCGATCGGAATGAACTTCTTCATGGAGGTCGCGAAGCTTCGTGCCGCGCGGCTGATCTGGTCTGCCTTGATTCAGCGCGAATTCTCGCCGCGCGATGCGCGATCCCTGGCGCTGCGCACGCATTGCCAAACCTCTGGCTGGTCCCTTACCGCGCAGGACCCGCACAACAACATCATGCGGACGATGATCGAAGCCATGGCGGCGACCCAGGGACACACCCAGTCCCTGCATACCAATTCCTTCGATGAGGCCCTGGCCTTGCCAACCGATCATTCGGCGCGCATTGCCCGCAATACCCAGCTCGTCCTGCAGCACGAATCCGGTACGTGCCGGATCATCGATCCGTGGGGCGGCTCGGCCTATGTCGAGCGCCTGACCTATGAGCTGGTCCGGCGGGCAATGGAACATATCGAAGAGGTAGAGAGCCTGGGCGGCATGGCCGAGGCGATCGAAAAAGGCATCCCGAAGCTGCGCATCGAGGAAGCCGCGGCGCGAACGCAGGCCCGAATCGATTCCGGCGAACAGCCCGTGATCGGCGTCAACGCATATCGCCCGGAAAGCGAAGTCGAGATTGACGTCCTGAAGGTGGACAATGCGCAAGTGCGCGCCCGCCAGATGGCGAGATTGCAGAATCTGAAAGGGACTCGCGACACTGCCGCGGTTGAGTCCGCGCTCGAAGCGTTGACTGCAGCCGCCGCGGGTGATGAAAACCTCCTCGCCTATGCGATTCGCGCCGCCCGCGCCGGCGCCACGGTCGGAGAGATCAGCCTGGCGATTGAAAAGGTGTTCGGGAGGCATGAAGCGGAAATTCGCACCATTTCCGGGGTCTACCGCAAGGAACTTGGTGACTCGCCGGTTCTGGAGCGGGTAGACAGCAAGATCGAGGCATGGCGGAAAAAGCATGGGACCGCGCCGCGCATCCTCGTGGCCAAGATCGGCCAGGACGGACATGATCGCGGCCAGAAGGTTATCGCAACTGCGTTCTCCGATCTCGGATTCGATGTCGTCATAGGCGCGATGTTCCAGACCCCGGAAGAAGTGGCGAAAGTCGCGGCGGACAACCAGGTCCAGATCGTCGGCATTTCCTCCCTGACCGCAGGACATCTCACCCTGGTCCCGGAATTGAAGCAGGCGCTAGCCGCACAGGGTACCAGCGACGTCATGATCGTGGTCGGCGGCGTCATTCCTCCTCAGGATCATGAGGCTGTCATGGCTGCCGGCGCGACGGCCATTTTTCCGCCGGGAACGGTCATTCCGGAAGCGGCCGAGAAATTGCTCGATGCTCTGGGCAACCGGAGCTAACCGAACCGCATTCTGCTCCCGAGGCTGCTCGTCAAGATCTGACAGCAGCCGCAATGCCTCGACTTTGCACCGCCAGAACTTGCTGCATCCATCCGATGGCTTGCGGCCGAGGCATTTGGCGATGCAAGTCCCCATTTCCCATCTGCGTGATCTGTATCGGTGTCGGAACTCCGCTGCGACACAAGCTCATCATTGATAATCCCGCAGACTTGATGGTCAGCCGCTCTCTGATCTTCTCCGGGTAAGCTGCACGCACCTGCGCGCTCGAACGAGCCGATCGGGGAGCCATATGCTTCCCCGCGTCATTTCCGACGTTCCCACGGCATACGGGCGTACACGCTCTTCGCGAACAGGCGCTGCCGACCCCACTCGTCACTGAACCTTCCGGAAAATTCCGAAGACTGTTCAGAACTGTGTTCTGCGAAACACCCGTCCCGCGCGTCAGAAAGTAGATGCAAGTTCGGCTTTCCGGCCTCAACCCCAGGTCTTGCTGCGTCAACTCGTGGGTCTGGGACCGACGGCAGGACCGGAGAGCCACAATTATTCATAACACATCGGGAAGCACATCATGCCACTAAACACAGGAACAAATGTTTCTACCCCTACTACGCAAACCGAATATACCTCTCGTACTTCGTTGAATCGTCAGGAAGACACCATACGGACAACGTTCAACGATACCTTGCAGCTCCTGACCAAGAATTCACCAAACCCATACAAGGTGAAAACTGCACTTAATTTTGTTCATGAGGTGATAAGACAGAAAAGAACCAAATCCGAGTTCAAGACTTTTGGTTTGAAGATCCTGGCAACCGCGATCCGACACGGTGACGGACAGGTAAGTAATCCGGCCGCCCGGTTGCTGATGCAGCTGTACCGGGATTCAACGACTGTGATTCAGAAGGGCGTCGTCCACACTGCGTTGGGGATTGCCAGCGAATGGCTTGCCGACCAGAAGTCCGGAAAAGAGCAAAATGAAACGCGCAAGCTCATCTACGGACTAATTCTTGCTGCGAAGCAAACCATTAGAGAAAACAACGAACTTTGGAGCAATCTCCAACCATTAAAACTCTATGACATGGCGTTCTCAAAATTAATTGACGAATCTGAAGACGACAAGAATTCAGATGATGATACATCCAAAACGGAAAGTAACGACATCCAAAATATGCCTGAAAAGCCTCAGACAAATCAAATGGATCACAATTCGACCTCCAAAGGCGAAAAAAAACCACCTCAACGTGCACCTAGCGAAGAAACGCATCCGGAGCTGAAAGAACATTCAGATCGAATTCTTAATACTTACATAGAAGGAAAAGGTTACTTGAGCGATCAGGAAATAGATGAGGCAATCGAGAATTTAAAGATTATTGACATTCGCATGCCGGACTTTCTGCCGGATATTGGCGTTCTGGCAAAGGGCACGTGGCCTATCTCGGAGTTGTCAGAATCCCTGGAACAGATTCCTGAAACGTCCGGATTCATCCAGCCGACCAATACTGGTGAAGAAGACGAGCTGGAAATTGAGGGCGATTCCCGGATCGAAGATTCAAAATACGAAGAAGACAAGTCTGATAATACAGTTGAGCAACTGTAGATACGCCTGCATGCGAACCCCAGACCCTATATCTGGGGTTCAATCCAGATGTCCGCGCGGTTCTTGCATCAACTCACATGTACTCAAGTGCCAAGAAGACATCGCACATGCGACTGCGTTTCTCGGCCGGCATCTTTGGTCGAGTTGAAAACTACGCCACTCGTTCCAGGATCGACACGTAATTCGCTACTGCGGCGCCGCCCATATTGAAGATGCCGCCGAGGCTGGCTCCTTCAACCTGGATCGCGCCCGCCTCACCCATCAACTGCATCGCGCTCAACACATGCATCGACACTCCGGTTGCCCCGATCGGGTGGCCCTTCGACTTGAGCCCTCCGGACGGATTGACCGGCAGCCTGCCGCCCATTGCGGTCTGTCCCTCCAATGCGATCCGACCGCCCTGCCCGCGCGGCGCCAGTCCCATCGCTTCATATTCGATCAGTTCGGCGATGGTGAAGCAATCATGTGTTTCGACGAAGGAAAGGTCATCAAGGCGGACACCTGCCTGATGTAATGCCCTGCTCCAAGCCTCCGTGCATCCTTCAAAGAGCAGAATATCGCGCTTGGACATCGGCAGGAAATCCTGCACATGCACATTTGCGCGGAAACCGATTGCCCTCGGCATGGAATTCGCCGTTTCCGGATCCGCAAGGATCAAGGCCGCCGCGCCGTCCGAGACCAGCGAGCAATCCGTACGCTTCAGCGGCCCCGCCACCAGCGGGTTGCGGTCGCTTTCCGTACGACAAAACTCAAACCCCAGGTCTTTTCGCATCTGGGCATAGGGATTTCCGACACCTTGGCGGTGATTCTTGGCAGCAATTGCCGCCAGCGCATCAGTCTGGTCGCCATGCTTCTGGAAATAGGCGCTGGCGATCCGGCCGAACACCCCGGCAAAGCCTGCTGGAATATCGCCATCCTCCGGAAGATAGGAAGCCCTGAGCAGGTTTCGGCCGATTTCGGCCGAAGGGGTCGTGGTCATCTGTTCGACACCCACAACAAGCACGAAACGCGCAGCTTCCGCATCCAGGGCCCGGATCCCCTGCCGGATCGCGGCCGAACCAGTGGCGCAGGCATTCTCGACCCGCGTAGCGGGCTTGAAGCGCAGGGCATCGTCCGCCTGCAGGACCAGCGACGCGGTAAAATCCTGCGGCGAGAAACCCGCATTGAAATGTCCGAGCACGATTTCATCGATATCTGCCGGCGCAATTCCCGCGTGCTCGATCGCCTCGCGCGCCACACGCACGACAAGGCTCTCGACGGTCTCCCCTTCCAGCTTGCCAAAGGGCGTATGCGCCCAGCCAACAATACACGCCGTCATCCTGACACCTCAGATCGACCCGGACTCAACTCCGCCATCATACCACCTCCATCAACCCATGCATATGCCAACGAGAATATTTCGGGAAATGGCAAGCAACAAACTACGATACTGCGCATAGCTCCCGATATTTATTCGGATAAATTCAAAACAAGGTGATTTTTATTGCATGATCTCCGTATTGATTCGCCAAATCCTTGCCGCTATCAAGATAAGCCAATCACGCGGGGGTGGGGAAATCATTCTCTTGCCGCCGAAAGATACCCCGGATCCCGCTTGCCAGTTGGAGCACCTAGATGGATGGATTGCAGCCTGCCAGACGTTACAGTTACCCCGTATCGGACCCGATCCCGCTCTCGCAGGATCTGGCAACCAGGAGACGGAACAGCTGTCCGCTGGTGCCCTTTCGCAAGCAGTCGGAAGAGTGCCTGACGCCGATGCGCACGCCGAGCATCGACAGGAACAGGTCCGACTCACTGATCCTGTTCGAGCCACCTATCTATACGGGCACCACACGACAACTGGAGCGGATCAATCAAGGCAAGATCATCAATTTCGTTTGCGTCGACGAGACCGGGAACCAGCCGCAACAGGATGAGAAGACCGATCTCGACGACACGGACGTACCGGAGGAGAAGGACGACATCGACAACGAGCCCGACACCGGTGTGATCACCGTCTATTCCGGCAATGAGGTGGAGTCGACAATTCAGCTGGATCGAATCCAGCGTGATCCAGACCTCCCGCAGCAATCACGAAGCTGGAAAGCTGCCTGCACCTGCATCTCCGCGGTCGTTACCTTCTTCGCATTTGCTGGCCTGCTCCTCCGCAAGTACTGACGCGAAATGCTGCCCGCCCCTCATCTGCGCCTGGCGCCCGGAGCAGGCGGAATCCCATCGATTTGCCTGAGCCACCGTCTGTCGAACAATCCTCGCCCGGCGCTTGTATCCTTGGATACAGGGCGATAAATACCGCTGCTGACGGCGTCCGCACCACCGGACGCGTATCTCTAGCGACAGGCAAGCAGACACATGACCGGCGTCAACGACATCCGAACGGCCTTTCTGGAATATTTCGCGAGGCACGGCCATGAAATCGTGACATCCAGCCCGCTGGTTCCACGCAATGATCCGACATTGATGTTCACCAATGCCGGCATGGTCCAGTTCAAGAATGTCTTTACCGGTCAGGAACGGCGCGACTATCCGCGGGCGGTAACGGCGCAGAAATGCGTACGCGCTGGCGGAAAGCATAACGATCTGGACAATGTCGGCTACACAGCCAGACATCACACATTCTTCGAGATGCTGGGCAATTTCTCTTTCGGCGATTATTTCAAGGACGTCGCCATCGAACTTGCCTGGAACCTGCTGACGAAGGAATTCGGACTGGCGCAGGACCGGCTTCTGGTTACAGTCTATCACACCGATGACGAGGCAGCGCGGCTATGGCGATCGATTGCGGGACTGAGCGATGACCGCATCATCCGGATCCCGACACAGGACAATTTCTGGGCGATGGGCGATACTGGCCCATGCGGTCCCTGCTCGGAGATCTTCTACGACCATGGCGAGGGGATCGCCGGTGGCCCTCCCGGCAGTCCGGAAGAGGATGGCGACCGCTTCATCGAGATCTGGAACCTCGTCTTCATGCAGTTCGAACAGGTCAGCCTGACTGAAAGGCGTGACCTGCCCAAGCCGTCCATCGATACCGGCATGGGGCTGGAACGCATTGCTGCGGTGTTGCAGGGCGAGCATGACAATTACGACATCGACCTGTTCCGAGCCCTGATCCGGGCTTCGGAAGAGGCAACGAACACACGGGCCGAAGGTGCCCAGCGCCCCAGCCACCGGGTCATTGCCGACCATCTGCGCGCCTCGGCCTTTCTGATCGCCGATGGCGTGCTGCCCTCGAATGAGGGTCGCGGCTATGTGCTGCGCCGAATCATGCGCCGCGCCATGCGCCATGCCCAGCTGCTGGGCGCCGACGCGCCCTTGATGTGGAGGCTGGTGCCGGCGCTCGTCCGGGAAATGGGACAGGCCTATCCTGAGCTCGTCCGCGCCGAGGCGCTGATCACCGAGACCTTGCGCCTTGAAGAAACCCGTTTCCGCAAGACGCTTGCGCGGGGTCTCGGCCTGCTCAACGAAGCTACGGCCGAACTCGGCCCTGGCGCTCGACTGGATGGCGAGACGGCTTTCCGCCTCTACGACACCTATGGCTTTCCCCTCGACCTGACCCAGGATGCGCTGCGCCAGCGCAACATCTCCGTCGACGTGGAGGGCTTCGAGAAGGCAATGGAGCGTCAGCGCGCCGAGGCACGAGCATCCTGGGCGGGTTCCGGCGAAGCCGCGACCGAGGCAATCTGGTTCAACCTGCGTGACCGTCACGGCGCCACTGATTTCCTGGGCTACGAGACCGAAAAGGCCGAAGGAATCGTGCTGGCGCTTGTGCAGGAGGGCCATGAAGTCCCGCATGCGAGGGCCGGAGAGACAGTCGCCATCCTTGTCAACCAGACGCCCTTTTATGGCGAATCCGGCGGCCAGGTCGGCGACAGCGGGGAATTTGTCGGCGACGGGTTCCGGATCGAGATTTCCGACACGCAGAAGAAGGCCGACGGACTATTCGTGCATCATGGGAAAGTGCTGGAGGGCACGGTCACAACCGGCGCGGAAGTTCGTCTTGAAATCGATCATGATCGGCGCAGCCGCATCAGGGCAAATCATTCGGCAACGCATCTGCTGCATGAAGCACTTCGCCAGGTACTGGGCACCCATGTCGCCCAGAAAGGCTCGCTGGTTGCGCCGGACCGCTTGCGGTTCGACTTCTCCCATCCCAAACCGGTCAGCGAGGAAGAACTCGCCCGCATCGAGAAGATCGCCAATGAGATTGTCCTGCAGAACAGCCCTGTCACTACCAGGTTGATGGCGGTCGATGAAGCAATAGCGGCCGGAGCCATGGCGTTGTTCGGCGAGAAATATGGCGATGAAGTTCGCGTTGTGTCGATGGGAACCGCCATTCATGGGGAGAAGGCCGGAAAGACCTATTCCGTGGAGCTTTGCGGCGGAACCCATGTGCGGGCAACGGGCGATATCGGGATCATTCGCCTGTTGGCGGACAGTGCGGTTGCAGCCGGGGTCAGGCGCCTGGAAGCGCTGACCGGGGATGCTGCGCGCGAGCATCTCGATGAACAGGAGCGTCGCCTGAAGCAGATTGCCGCCTTCCTGAAAACCAGTCCGGCGGAGGCCCCCTCCCGCCTTGAAACCTTGTTGGAGGAGCGCCGGCGCCTCGAACGTGAGGTGTCGGATCTGCGTCAGAAATTGGCGCTGGGCGGCAGCGGGCCCGCCGGCAATGAGAGTGAGCAGGTCGCTGGTGTCGCCTTCATGGGCCGGGTGGTCGAGAATGTGACGCCGCGCGACCTCAAGCCACTTGCCGATACCGCCAAGGCCTCCCTCGGCTCTGGAGTGGCCGCACTGGTCGGAGTGAGTGAAGAGGGTCGGGCCAGCATAGTCGTCGGAGTCACGGACGATCTGACCGGACGCTTCAATGCGGTTGAACTGGTTCGGGAAGCCGCTGCGGTTCTCGGAGGGAAAGGCGGTGGCGGTCGGCCAGACATGGCGCAGGCCGGAGGACCGGATGGCGCCCGGGCAGCCGAGGCCGTTGAAGCCGTGCGACGCGCAATGAAGTTGAACGGGTAGAGAATTCCCTACGCCGGTAGGCAGAACATGTCGAAATGAACTCGATGTGTCATGCTGTCTTCGGACAGTTTCTCGCCCTTCAATTTCCGGTGAAGCTCGGCAACGTAGCATTCATAGCCGAGCTCATCGGTTACATACCGATATAGGGAGAGTCTTTGCTCTGCTGACGTCTGCTTGTAGATTTCACACAGGAGCATGGGGCGGACCTGCCGGATCAGCTTCTCGAGCGTGAGAAGGACGGCATGGTCATTGCCTTCGGTGTCCGTCTTGATCAGCCGGATCCTGTTCAGCCAGCCTGGCGCCGAATCGCGCAGGACCGCATGCAGATTTCGGCCTTCAACCTCAAGCGGATAAAGATGCCCGTGCTTGAGCCGGTTGAATTGGCTCAGATCCCCACCATTATTGTAGCCAGGATCGCTGTAGTTGAAAGTCAGCTTGCAATCTTCTGCCGTCGCAGCAAATGGCAGGACTTCAATCGGCGCGGCCTGCGCATTCAGACTGGCGTTGCATTCCAGCACTGGAAGCACATAAGGATTTGGCTCCACTGCGAATACCCGTCCATCCGGCCCGACTGCCAGCGCATAGAGCACGCTTGTATCGCCCGTCTGCGCACCGATATCGAGGACTGCGTCTCCGGGACTCAGATATTGCTGCAATTCTGCAATGACTTCTCCGGTAATGTCCGGCATCCGGTTTTTCGGATGATCCCAATGCGCGAACCTGACCTCCCCATGGCTGGGGAGGCGTACGGTTCTCACCGTATATCCATAGACCCTCGGACGGGAACGAAGACCGAGCAGCGCCAATACATTCTTGAACTTCATGCGATATACCGACCTGCCGTTGATCCCTGCTCAGGAAGACATTGCCTTCTGCAGATTCTCGTCGATCTTGTCGAGGAAGCCGGTCGTCGAGAGCCAAGGCTGGTCAGGGCCAATCAGCAAGGCAAGATCCTTGGTCATGTAACCTGATTCCACGGTCTTGATACAGACATTCTCCAGTGTTTCGGCGAATCTGCCCAGTTCGGCATTTCCGTCCAGTTTTGCCCGATGCGCAAGTCCGCGTGTCCAGGCGAAGATCGAGGCGATCGAATTGGTCGACGTCTCCTGACCTTTCTGATGCTGCCTGTAGTGCCGCGTTACAGTGCCGTGTGCGGCTTCAGCCTCCACGGTCTGACCATCAGGCGTCATCAGCACCGAAGTCATCAGGCCGAGCGAACCGAAGCCCTGGGCGACCGTGTCTGACTGGACATCGCCATCATAGTTCTTGCAGGCCCAGACATAGCCTCCGGACCATTTCAGGCTGGCAGCAACCATGTCGTCGATGAGGCGATGCTCATAGGTAATATTGCGCGCCTTGAAGTTCTCCTCGAACTCCGCCTCGTAAACCTCCTGGAAGATGTCCTTGAACCGCCCGTCATAAGCCTTGAGAATGGTGTTCTTGGTAGAAAGGTAAACGGGATACCCGCGCTGCAGGCCGTAATTCAGGGACGCGCGCGCGAAGTCGCGAATCGAGTCGTCGAGATTGTACATGGCCATTGCGACACCGGACCCGGGCGCATCGAAGACTTCATGCTCGATGGTCTCGCCATTCTCGCCTTCGAACCGGATCGTCAGCTTTCCCTTGCCTGGGAAGCGGAAATCCGTTGCGCGATACTGGTCGCCGAATGCATGACGGCCGACAATGATCGGCTGCGTCCAGCCTGGCACCAGCCGCGGCACATTGCGGGCGATGATCGGCTCGCGGAAGATCACGCCGCCGAGAATGTTGCGGATCGTCCCATTGGGCGAGCGCCACATCTTCTTCAGGCCGAATTCCTCGACGCGGGCCTCATCCGGCGTGATCGTGGCGCATTTGACTCCGACCCCATATTTCTGGACGGCATGCGCAGCGTCGATGGTCACCTGGTCGTCCGTCGCATCGCGGTTCTCGATACCAAGATCGAAATATTTCAGATCGATATCAAGATAGGGATGGATCAGCTTATCCTTGATGAGCTGCCAGATGATCCGTGTCATCTCATCGCCGTCCATCTCGACAACGGGATTTTCGACCTTGATCTTTGCCATGGAGAACGCCTCTTCGGAATGAAATTGCAGCGGCGGGAGCCGCCCGGTTGCGCCGGCTATAGCATTGACAGGCCGCAACGCAAAGGCCGTAAACAGGACCGAACAGCAAGTCGAATCCGAACAGGATGGAAGGAGGATTCATGCGCGCACTCATCCAGCGAGTCGACGAAGCATCGGTACAAGTTGAAGGCCGGACCGTCGGCCAGATAAGTGCCGGGCTGCTGGTCCTCCTATGCGCCATGCAGGGCGATCAGAATGAGAATGCCGAGAAGCTCGCCGCGCGGATTGCCCGGCTGCGCATCTTCTCCGACGAACTTGGCAAGATGAACCGATCGTTGCTCGATGTCGGCGGCGAAGCGCTGGTCGTCAGCCAGTTTACCCTGGCCGCGGATACTTCACGCGGCAATCGACCGGACTTCACAGGCGCAGCCAGCCCTGCGCAGGGAGAGCAGCTTTACCTGCATTTCGCGCAGTGCCTGGAGAATGAAGGCATCAAGGTGAAGACGGGCATGTTCGGCGCCAGAATGAAGGTGCGCCTCGTCAATGACGGGCCGGTCACCATCGCCATCGAGCGATGACCATTTCGACGGGACTTTCCCCGACTCCCGGCTGTATCCGGGCCGCATCAAACGAAATGGCAGGGGCAGAGGGACTCGAACCCCCGGCCTACGGTTTTGGAGACCGTCGCTCTACCAACTGAGCTATACCCCTATACCACCACAATCGTACCTATGCGGAAGATCGGGCGGGATCAAGTACCATCCGGCGCAAGCGCCCCTTGATGGGGGCGCCTGCGTCAGACGTCTTGATTACTCTGTA
>CAYLGY010000006.1:0-53401 GCA_964383325.1 uncultured Rhizobiaceae bacterium | reverse complement strand
ATTGCTGCGAATGATTGCGGGACAGGAGGAGATCGAGGACATCGAAATGCATGCACCGGATCTGGAAGATCTCTACCGCTACATCGTTCGGGAGAGGACCCTGCCATGAACGTGCTGAGGATTGCCTCACAGGAAATCCGGGTCGGGATGCGTAATCGCTGGGTCGTGGCGACGACGCTCGTTCTGGCGGCGCTTGCGCTGTCCCTCGTTCTGCTCGGCAGTTCGCCCACCGGCACGGTCGGGGCGGACCCGCTGGCCATCGTCGTCGTCAGCCTTGCCAGCCTGACCATCTTCCTCATTCCGCTCATCGCCCTGCTGCTTTCATTCGACAGCATTGTCGGGGAGCATGAGCGCGGCACGCTGATGCTGCTGCTCTCCTATCCGATTGCCCGGTGGGAGGTGGTCGCGGGCAAGGTCCTTGGCCAGTCGGTAATCCTCGCAATCGCCACGATCATCGGCTATGGCGCGGCCGGCGTCCTGCTTGCAGCGCGGGCGGAGACAGGAAATATCGCCTGGACGGCCTATGCCGGAATGATCGCGACTTCAGTCATGCTCGGCGCGGCCTTCATCTCGATCGGCTGCCTGGCGAGTACGCTGGTACGCGAGCGCGCGACCGCCGCCGGCCTCGCGGTAGCGGTATGGCTATTCTTCGTGCTGATCTATGATTCCGCCCTCCTCGGCCTGCTGGTCGCCGATCAGGGCCAGACCATCGGCGAGCGCGGGTTGAACCTGCTGCTGCTCTTCAATCCGACCGATGCCTACCGGCTCTTCAACATGACCGCGACGGAAAGCGTCTCCATCTATAGCGGCATGGCCGGGCCTGGCGATCCGGCTGGTTTCGGTGCCGCGACATTGCTGCTTGCGCTGGCGGCCTGGGTCGTTGTCCCGCTGGCGCTGGCTGTCGCCGCTTTCCAGAGGAGGTCGATATGAGCCTGCCAAGGATAGTGGCAGCCTCATTCCTGCTGCTTGGTCTTTCCGGCTGCTGGGGCGAGGAAGAACGTGCGGAGCTCCCGCCGCCGCCGAGCGAGGTCACTACGGACGCAATCGGGCATTATTGCGGGATGCAGGTTGCCGCCCATGACGGCCCGAAGGGGCAGATCCACCTGGCAAGCCGCCAGGAGCCGGTCTGGTTTACATCGGTGCGGGATACCGTGGCCTTCACCCGCCTGCCCGAGGAGCCGGACGACATTGTCGCGATCTATGTCAACGACATGGGAAAGGCGCGGGAATGGAACCAGCCGGAGGCCGGCACCTGGATGGATGCCCGCGAGGCATGGTATGTGATCGAGAGTGATCGCCGTGGCGGCATGGGCGCGCCAGAGGCAGTACCCTTTTCCGCGCAGGATGCCGCCGAGGCCTTTCGCGGGCAGTATGGCGGCCGGCTGGTGCGCCTTGAGGACATTCCCGACAGCTATGTGCTGGGTCCGGTCGAGCTGCTGTTCGATACGGACAAGGATTCGGACAAATTCCCGCATTCGGGCCATTGAGGTGCGTCATGCTGACCCGTCGCCGCTTTCTCTCCATTCTTGCATCGGCCACTGCCCTTGGCGTGCATTCGCCCGCACGGGCAGCTACGGGCGAAGCTGGTCCCGTCATCTGGCGCGGTACGGTCATGGGCAGCATGGCCTCGATGACACTGGTTCATCCCGACCGGGAGTTCGCACTCGAATTGCGGGACCGGGCAATTGCCGAGATCGATCGCCTCGAAGCCATCTTCAGCCTTTATCGCAGTGATTCGGCGCTCTCGCGGCTGAATGGCCAAGGCTGGCTCGATCACCCGCCCCTGGAGCTGGTGGAGCTTGTCGGACTTGCCCTGCGTTTGGCGCAGGCGTCTGGCGGTGCCTTCGATCCGAGTGTGCAGCCCCTCTTCCAGCTGTATCGACGGCATTTCGAGCTGCATCCATCGGACCGTGCCGGCCCGTCGCAGGATGCAATCGATGCGGCATGCGCGTTCGTCGATCATCGGGCGGTCCGGGTCGCGATCGACCGCATCGTCTTTGACCGCCCGGGCATGAGCCTGACCCTGAACGGCATTGCGCCGGGCTTCGTCACCGACCGGGTCGCGATGCTGCTGCGCGCCGCCGGGATGGACAATCTGCTGCTTGATCTGGGAGAGATCCGGGCGTCCGGCCAGCACCCGGATGGGCGGCCCTGGGAGGCAGGAATCGCCGGACAGGCGCTATCCGGCCTGCCCGTCCGCAGGTTAAAGCTGGCGGACGAATTCCCCGCCCTTGCAAGTTCTGCCCCGCAGGGCACGATTTTCGAGCCCACCGGCCGGCATCATCATCTCTTCGATCCATTCACGGGCAGGAGCGTGCCCGGCAGGCTGGCAGTGAGCGTCATTGCCTCGACAGCTGCCCTCGCCGACGGACTGTCGACGTCGCTTGCAGTGCTCGAGCCCTCGCGACGCACCGGGATCATGGCGCACTTTCCGATGGCTCGCGCCTTCATCGCCGGTCCGGACGGAACGTGGGAAGAGCTGGCAGGAGGCTGACCTGCCCCACGCCGCCGCAATTCGCAAGAAGCGGTGCTGGCGGAAGTTCAGGGCTTCTCGACGCGCGCGATCTGGTAGGTGTGCATGACCCCCTCGCTGCCGACCGACACATATTCCCCCGTGACGAATCGCTCCTCGCCGAGGCGGAAGCCGATCTCGTCGTCGCGCTCGCCCTCTTCATAGTCGAAGTACCACTGGCCGCCCGGCTTGCGTCGCAACCTTCCGATCCGGTCCTCGTGATCCTCGCTGAATTTCCGCACCCTGCACGCTTCCTGATGCAATTTCCATTCTGCCGCATCGATGTATCCGTCCGCGTCGAGAGGCAGCAGGAGGTCATATCCCTCGTCCGGGTCTCCCTGCGGATGGCCCTTCTCCCTTGCCAGAAGAAGTCGGACGTGACGGAACTTGGCGGTGAGTTGCTTACTGTCGGTCATGTCGTTTTCCTGTGTGGTTCCCCGACGGCACCTTATCCTGCTCCGGAGTACTTGTCTTGACCGGGATCAATTCCGTCATCACGCGTAAGGACACGCTCCAGCGCGAGGAGACTGTCATTCACCAGCACGGCACAGATTCCGACAATGAGGCCGCCTTGCAGGACGAAAGCGGTATTGTTTGTTGCAAGACCGGCAAGAATGACTTCCCCGAGCGTCGGCGCGGCAACCGTCGAGCCGATCGTTGCCGTGGAAAGGGAGATAATGGCGGCGATCCGGATGCCCGTCAGCATGACCGGGAAGGCCAGTGGCAGTTCCACCCGCATGAAGCTCTGCCATCCCGTCATGCCCATGCCGCGCGCGGCTTCCCGTACATTGGCGGGAACGGCGGCAAGGCCGGCGAGAGAATTTTCGAGGATCGGCAGCAGCGCATAGAGAAACAGGGCCACCAGCGTCGGTTCGGTGCCGAATCCGAGTACCGGGACGGCAAGCGCCAGCACGGCGACCGGCGGGAAGGTCTGTCCGATATTGGCGATGCTCCGGCTGAGCGGGAGGAACTCGGCGCCAGCGGGGCGCGTGACCAGGATTGCCAGCCCGCCGGCGAAGATGGTTGCGGCGATCGTCGCCAGCAGGGTAATGCCGAGATGGCTGAGCGTGATGCCGGCGAGACTCCCCTGGGCGTAGATGGCCGGAGCCCCATGCCTGGTGAAGGGCTGCAAGAGCGGCGCAAAGCTTTCGGGACTTGTCAAGAAGGCGATCAGCGCCAGGAAAACGGCGCTCCGGATCAGCCAGCCAGGCTTCATTGCGGTCGTACTGCCCTTTCGATCAGCCGGTTCAGGGAAATGCGCCCGATTGTCGCGCCGCCATCCATGACGGGCAGGGCCTTCCGCCCGGACCAGAGGCACTCGGCAAGTGCATCTCTAAGGCTCGACCCGCTGTCGATTGCCGGCCCGCTTGCATCGCCCGGCTCGACATGGGGACGCACGGTTTCAAGCGCCAGCATGCGGAACGGTCGGTCGCCATTGCCGATCAGGCCGGCGACGGAACCCGTTGCTGGCCGGGCAAGGATCTCGGCCGGCGGCCCGAATTGCAGCAGTCGGCCCGCCTCCATCACGGCGATCCTGCTGCCGAGCGACATCGCTTCGGCCATGTCGTGCGTGACGAGCATGATCGTTGTACCGAACTGTTGCTGAATGGCCAGAAGATCGGCCTGCGCCTTGCCGCGAATGACGGGATCGAGCGCGCCGAACGGCTCGTCCATCAGCAGGATTTCGGGCTCTGCGGCCAATGCGCGCGCAACGCCGACCCGCTGTTGCTGACCGCCGGAGAGCTGGCCGGGCAGGCGATCGCGAAAACGCGCCGGGTCGAGCTGGAAGAGGTTCAGTAATTCGTCGACGCGCGCTTCGGTTCTCCTGTGATCCCAACCGAGCAGGCGCGGGACGGTGGCAATGTTCTGGGCGACGGTCCGGTGCGGGAACAGTCCGTTTCCCTGAATGACATAACCGATACGGCGACGAAGCTGGTAGGCCTCGAATGCGCGAGTATCTTCGCCCCCGATGCGGATCTCCCCGCGTGTCGGCTCGACAAGGCGGTTGATCATCCGCAGAAGCGTAGTCTTTCCTGAACCCGAACTGCCGACGATGACGCAGATCTCGCCCTTGCCGACAGCAAGGGAAACATCGTCGACGACCGGGACCGTCCCGTAGATCTTGCTGACACCGTGGATCTCGATCATGGCCCCCCCTTGCCTGGCTGCGAGAGTTCAGTGGCCGCGTCCATGAGGATCGCAGCTCCAATTGCGAGCGCAACGGTCGGAATTGCACCTAACAGAACCAGATCCATCGCAGCCTGTCCGATGCCCTGAAATACGAAGACACCGAAACCGCCGCCGCCGATCAGTGCGGCGATCGTGGCAAGGCCGATGTTCTGCACCAGCACGATGCGAATACCGGCAAGCAAGACAGGCAACGCCAGAGGCAACTCCACCTCGGTGAGAACCTGCCATTGTGTCATTCCCATCCCGCGCGCCGCGTCCTTCGCCGTCGCCGGAGCCGTTTCCAGTCCTGCCAGCGTATTGGCCACGATCGGCAGCAGGGAGTAGCAGAACAGGGCGACCAGCGCCGGGGCAAAGCCGATTCCGGAGATGCCGAGCGCCGCGGCCCCGGGCAGATTTACAGCGATCCATCCGAGCGGAGCGATGAGCAGGCCAAACAGCGCCAGAGACGGGATCGTCTGGATCACATTGAGGATATTCAGGACGCCGGCGCGCAGTCCGGCGATTCGGTGGCAGGCAATGCCGAGAGGAACCCCCGCCAGAACCGCACCCCCGAGCGATCCCAGTGAAAGCGCGATATGTGTCCATGCCTCGGTTCGGAATGCATCGCTGCGATTGGCATGTTCCCGCAGGATCGAGACATCGCGCCAGACCTCCCCCCACAGTATTCCCGCGCCCACCAAGGCGGCAAGCAACAGGAGCCCAAGGCGCAGATGCGGACCGGGGCGCAGGCGCGCCAGCGCATCCGCGACCATCAGGGCGAAAGCGAAGACCATCAACCAGAATCCCGATGCCGGCCCCGTCCGGCTTACCAGGTCGCCGTCAGGGGTCAGATGGTTGGCGGCGACCCCGAGCATCAGCCCCAGCGTCGCGATCGCGGCCATTCCCCCAAGGAGATGCCAGCCCTCGCGGACGCGTAGCACTGCAAGTGCGCACGCAACGAATACTGTGCCATGGAGAAAGATGGCCGCGGGCAGCGGCAGCGCATCGATGATCGGCAGCGCATCGCCAGGCACGATGCGATTGGTCCGAAAGGTCATGAAGGGCATCAACAAGCCGGTGAGGGCAAGGAACGCGATCACCGCGCCGAGCCGGGCGATCCGGTGTGATGCCGGCGAATGATCTATCGGAGGTACGGGGCTGTTCGGCATGAGAGGTGGTGCGCCCGCAGTCCTCCGTTCAGTCGAGGAAACCCTGTTGCTTCAACCAGTCCCGGGCAACTGCGGAAGCTGCTTCGCCGCCAACCTGGATCCGGCCGTTCAACGTTTGCAGCGTAATCATGTCCAGCGCCTGGAATACAGGGGCAAGCAGGGTCTGGATCTCGGGATGCGCTTCCAGCACCTCTTCGCGGATGATCGGCGCTGGCGCATATACTGGCTGGACCCCTTTGTCATCTTCGAGGACGACGAGGCCGGCTGCTGCGATAGCGCCATCCGTTCCATAGACCATCGCGGCATTCGCGCCGTCCGTGCCGCGGGCAGCGGCGGCGATGGTCGCGGCCGTATCGCCGCCCGAAAGGACGATCAGTTGCTCCGGCACCAGCGTGAAGCCATAGGCCTCCTGGAACGCGGGCAGGGCAGATTCGGAGTTCACGAATTCGGCTGACGCGACCAGCTTCACTTCACCGCCGCCAGCTACATATCGTCCGAAATCGGAGAAAGTGACGATATCGTTCGCCTCTGCGACCGGACGGGCAATCGCGACGGCCCAGGTATTATTGGCTGGCGCCGGCGCCAGCCAGACGATCCGCTCGTTTTCGTAGTCCAGCTCTTTCGCCCGCTCGTAGGCTGCGTCCGCCTCCCTCCAGGCTGGATCGTCCGCGACATTGTAGAAGAAGCCTGCATTGGACGTATATTCGGGATACAGGTCGACCTCGCCCGCCGTGATCGCGGCACGCAGGATCGGGGTGGCGCCGAGCGAGATCCGGTCGGTAACCTCGATGCCATTCGCTTCGAGGACTTGCAGCATCATGTTGCCGAGCAACGCGCCTTCCGTATCGATCTTGGAGGATATGACGACTTGCGCGGCGCCAGGGCCGGCCATGAAAGCCATCGCGACAAGAATTCCAGCCACTCTCCGGACCAGGCGCATGGGGATCTCCTTCCTTGCAAGGCGCAGTTCGCGCCGCGTGACAGAAAGCGTAGTGCCTTTCCTGTAGAAATGGAATGATTGCGGTGCAGGTTTTTCCCCTTAGGGTGAGCCATCTACTTGATGCAGCGACTTCACAACATCGGGCGGCCGCCTGTGACCTCGAACAAGGCGCCTGTCGTATAGCTCGACTCAGGCGAAGCCAACAGCACATAGGTCGGTGCGAGTTCGGCAGGCTGTCCGGGCCGCCCCAGTGGCGTGTTTTCACCAAAGTTACGGACCTTTTCCGGCGGCATGGTCGAAGGGATCAAGGGCGTCCAGATCGGGCCAGGCGCCACTGCATTGACACGGATTCCGCGTTCGGCCAGCAATCCGGCGAGGCCCGCAGTGAAATTGGCTATGGCACCTTTGGTCGTGGCGTAGGCAAGCAAGGTGGGTGAAGGGCTGGTGGCATTGATCGAGGATGTGTTGATGATCGCCGCGCCCGCTTCCATGTGCTTTACAGCTTCCTGACACAGATAGAACATCGAGTGGACATTGGTGCGGAAGGTCAGATCCCATTCCTCGGCGGTAATGTCTTCCAGTTTCTCGAACGTCGCCTGATGCGCGGCATTGTTGACGAGGATGTCCAGCCGGCCAAACTCCTCCATTGTCCGCTCCACCAGGGAGCGGGCAAACTTCTCATCTGAAATATCGCCCGGCGCCAAGACCGCCTTGCGACCGGCATCGTTCACCCAGCGCGCGGTTTCTTCCGCATCCTCGTCTTCCTCCAGATAGGAGATGACGATGTCGGCGCCTTCTCGTGCAAAGGCGATCGCCACCGCCCGGCCGATGCCGGAATCCGCGCCTGTGATCAACGCCACCTTGCCATTGAGCCTGCCGCTTCCACGGTAGCTCTCTTCGCCATGATCCGGGCGGGGATTCATCTCCTCTGTTCGGCCGGGCATCGACTGTTGCTGTTCTGGCATGGGCGGGCGGGGATAGTCCTTGTGATCGGGCATAGTATTTCCATCCATTCCATCCTTTGGCCCCTGCCCGCAGGCACTCCCCCAACTCCGAAAGTCGGTTCAGGTTCCGGATTCTCAATACAGCGTTGGGTGAGCCGGCTGACATCGCGCAAACTGCGCGCGCAATCAAGCAATAGGGGCGCTGCCGTGCGGAAAGCTGCTGGGGTGATTCCTGCTCATCAGGTTCAGTTGAACCTGTGGAGCACTACGTAATTGTGTCTGGGTTATTGATCAGGATGGTGGGCGTGACAGGGATTGAACCTGTGACCCCTACGATGTCAACGTAGTGCTCTCCCGCTGAGCTACACGCCCATCCGCGTCGGGCATAGATCATGAATGGAAGGCGGCAGTCAATACCCGATTTGCCTCCAACCCACCAACTCCTTACGATCAGGCAGCGCTGAGGATCTTTTCGACCTCATCGACCAGTTGCCGCAGGTGAAACGGCTTGGAGAGGATACGCGCATCCTTCGGGGCACGCGAATCGGGGTTCAGCGCCACGGCCGCAAAGCCGGTGATGAACATCACCTTGAGATCAGGGTCGATCTCGGTTGCGCGGCGCGCCAGTTCGATTCCATCCATTTCAGGCATGACGATGTCGGTCAGGAGCAGATTGAACGGCTCCTCGCGCAGACGCTCATAGGCGCTGGCGCCATTGTCGAAATCGACCACATCATAGCCCGCCCGCTCGAGCGCCTTCACCAGAAAGCGCCGCATGTCCTCGTCATCCTCCGCAAGCAGGATCCTTGTCACCGTTCCATGTCCCTGTTGTTCCGTCTGGCTGCCAGCCAGCGAGAAAATGCGTTCTTCTTATGACCTCAACAAGGTAAACAGGAGGTGAACACCTATTCCGCCGCATGCCGGCTGGACATGCCACCTGCGCAATGGCAGTTTCAGGACGATGAAAAGCCAATGCCAGTCCGGAAATGCGCATGCGTGACGACGGGGATTTCCTCCACCTGCCAGCCTTCGAACTACGTTCCCCGGTACGCCAGCGCGTTCCTTTCGTGTTCAATTCACCGCATAGCGGGCGCCATTATCCGGAACGCTTCATGCGGCAGTCTCGGCTGGGGCGGGACCAGATCCGGCGTTCCGAGGACGCCTATGTGGACGAATTGTTTTCCTGTGCCGCCGACCTTGGTGCGCCCTTGCTCTTGGCGAATTTTCCGCGCGCCTATCTCGATGTAAATCGCGAACCGCTGGAACTCGACCCACGCATGTTCCGCGAAGCAGTACCGCGCGGCGCCAATACTCGTTCCGCGCGTGTTGCCGGCGGGCTGGGAACCATCCCGCGCATCGTCGGCGAAGGGCTGGAGATCTATCCCGGGCCCATTCCGCTCGCTGAAGCGCTGCACCGGATCGATGCGATCTATTTCCCGTATCACGCCTGCCTGCAGGAACTCCTCGCCCGCACCGACAGCCTTTTCGGCCATGCAGTACTCGTCGATTGTCATTCCATGCCGGCAAGCATTCGTCTCAGCGAAACCAGCCGCCGGCCCGACTTCATCATTGGCGACCGCTTCGGCACGTCGGCGGCGCGATCATTGACCGATCATGCCATTCGCACTCTTCGCTCGATGGGCTATCAGGTCAGTCACAACCGGCCCTATGCGGGGGGTTTCATCACCGAACATTATGGGCAACCTGCCGTGGGCAGGCACGCACTGCAGGTCGAGATCAATCGCGGGCTTTACATGAACGAAGCGAATTACGAGAAGAGGGCCGGATTTGCCGCCCTAACAAGGGACATCAGGCGCTTCTGCGAAAGCCTCGTGGACTTCCCCGATGAAGGGCTGGCGGCGCCGCCTATGGCTGCCGAATGAGGGCAAAAAAAGAACCGCGTCGCTTGCGCGATGCGGTCCAAGTCAAGGGAGGAAACGCCCATAAAGGGCAAGCAGTTCTCACTGCACGAACCAATTTATGCTGCGACGCACAAATGTCAACCCTGTCAGCGTAATTTTTTTACCGGAAAGTCAAAAAAATGAGTCTCAGGATTGAGAACCCTGATTTTCGGAGCCGTCATGCAGGTTGATCCAGCCATTCTGCGGGAAATTGCCGCAGCCGCGGCGGCGGAGACCTTGCCGCGTTTCCGGCGGTCCGGACCTATCGACAACAAGCGCGATGGTGGATTCGATCCGGTAACCGAAGCCGACCGGGAAGCGGAGAGGGCGATTCGCCGCCTGATCGCCGAGCGGTTTCCCGCTCATGGCATTGTCGGCGAAGAGTTCGGCAGCCAGGGTGCCGATAATCGGCATGTCTGGGTCATTGATCCGGTGGACGGCACGCGCGCCTTCATCACAGGGATTCCGGTCTGGGGCACACTGGCCGGCCTGCTGGAAGAGGGCAGGGCGGTAGCGGGGATGATGTCCCAGCCATTCACCCGCGAATTGTTCTATGCCACCGGAGCAGGCGCCTTTCATGAGGGGCCGGATGGTTGTCGGCCCTTGAAGGTTAGCGGGGAGAAATCGCTCGCAGCCGCCAGTCTGTTCACCACATCGCCGCACCTCTTTGCGCCGGAGAGTCGCGGGGTGCTCGAACGACTGGAAGCAGCGGTGCGCTTCAGCCGCTATGGCTGCGACTGCTATGCCTTTGCCATGCTCGCGGCAGGCCATGTCGACCTCGTCATCGAGCCGGGCTTGCAGAATTATGACATCGTCGCCCTGATTCCGCTGATCGAGCAGGCCGGTGGCATCATCACGCGTTGGGATGGTGGACCAGCCGAGGCAGGTGGCGATGTCATCGCAGCCGCCAGCGATGAGTTGTGGCGACAGGCTCGAGCCATCATCGAGTCGTGATGGCGGCTTCCGCCATGCTGCGGGGTTCTCCCGGAATGAAGGCGTCGAAGGCTGCCAGGAACTGTTCGCGATAGCGATCGGCCTCCTGCAGGATTTCATGCTGAGCGCCTTCGATCGTCAACAGGGCGCCGCTGCGCAGCTTGGCGGCAAATGCCTCGATGGCGCGATAGGAAACCACCTGATCGCCGGTTCCTGCAATGATCAGGGTCGGTAACTGGATGCGAGCAATGAATTCCGGGTCGCGGACATGACTTGACGCCCGGTAAAATGCATCGATCCACGAGGCCGTTGGCTTGCCGGGGAACAGATGGGGAGCCGCATCGTGCAGCGCCGCATTGCGGCTGAAGCGCTCAGGATCGCTCGTCTGGCGATTCTCGGTGAAAGGCCGGGCTTCAATGCTTTGTTCGCGCCCGGCAAGGGGAAGGGTGCCAAGGCCGACACTGCTGAGCAGCCCGCTGACGATCCCGATCATCCTGTGCGGCGGATAATGACTCGCCAATTGCAACAGGGGGGCGCACAGGACTTGCCGCTCTATACGGTTGCGCATCCATGGCGTGGCGATGAGGGCGACGAGTGCGCCCGTCGAATGGCCGAGGAGGTAATAGGGCGGACGGCAATCAGGTAATACGACCGAGGAGAAGAAGTCGTCGAGATCGTTGGCATAGTCGGTGAAGCTGGTTACATGGCCGCGCCATGGATCGCCGAGCAGGCGCTCGGAGCCGCCCTGGCCGCGCAAGTCGAACAGCGCCGTCTGGAAACCCCGTGTGGCGAGATCGGCAGCGGTTTCGAAATATTTCTCGATCGCTTCATTGCGCCCCTGAACCACCACCACCGTGCCGAGGCCAGGTCGGACCGAAGTGTCGATCAGGGCATAGCGGAGCTGCACCCCGTCGCGACTGGAAAAATACCCGGCACGGGTCAGTGGCGGAACCGGATTGCCTTCCATCGCGATCAGTTCGGACATGCGTCGTTCCGGCCCCGTCCCCAAAACCCGTCCCGCAATGGGATAGGTAGGCGAAGGGCGGAATGCAAGAAATTCCTTCCTCGCAGCTTCCTGCACGGCTTGAAATCAACGAAGAGAAACACCAGATTCGCAATGCGGCTGCCGGGTTCGGAGCCGCCGGCCCAGCACAATGCCATTCGGGTTGTGAACTGGCCGACGCGAATGTTGCTTCAGAAGGAGAACACGATCATGCGTCACTTCGACTTTACCCCGCTTTATCGTTCAACCGTCGGCTTCGACCGGCTGTTTTCCATGCTCGATTCCATCACTGCGCCGGAATCCGCGCAGAGCTACCCACCTTACAATATCGAGCGGACCGGTGAGGACGCCTACCGGATTACCATGGCCGTCGCCGGCTTCGCCGAAGAGGATCTGTCGATCGAGGCCCATCAGAATGTGCTTGCCATCAAGGGAACGCGCCGGGAATCGGCTGAAACCGAAAAGAGCGAGTTTCTGTTCCGTGGCATTGCGAGCCGAGGGTTCGAGCGCAAGTTCCAGCTTGCCGAGCATGTGGAAGTGGTCGGCGCCGAGCTTCGCAATGGCCTTCTGCATATCGATCTGAAACGTGAAGTTCCCGAGCAGTTGAAACCGCGCCGGATCGAAATCGCTTCCGCGCCGGTCGAACCAGGCAAACGCATCGACGCCAAGGCGGCATGAGGGCACATTTCCTTGAACCATGTGAACGGCGCCTGCGGGCGCCGTTTTTGATTCTCGCCTGGTTCATGCAAGTTTCGACTGATTTCTCCGAGAATTTGTACGCTTAATACCCAACTCAGTTCCTGGATGAAGCAAAGTTGCGCAGCCAGGATTTTTTTTGCAGTTGCCGCTTGTGATGCGCTCCGGAATCTGGCATAAATATAGGACAGCATTGCTGTCTTATTTGCCATCGCGTTCGGCCGGCGGTTCCACTATAATGGACACGTCGCTGCGAGGATGTGAGTGCGCCCGTCTGAACAGGTTCAGGCCCGGCCGCGACCTCCGGTTCGCATGGAGCAGGTTGTATATTGAAGGATGTGCCAGGTGGCGGGGAGGGATGCCCTCCATTCCCGAATGACGGTGCGACCCCGGGATGTGCAAGATCAGGAGACGAAGATGACGGAAAGAGCGGCCTCGCCACCCCAGTCGGGTAGCAGATTCACCGCGACGGGACCCACCCGTCAGGGTCTTTACGATCCACGAAATGAGCACGACGCCTGTGGCGTCGGGATGATTGCACATCTCAAGGCGCAGAAATCCCGAAAGATTATCGATGATGCGCTTGAAATTCTTGAAAACCTCACGCATCGCGGCGCGGTAGGCGCCGATCCGCTGGTTGGCGACGGTGCCGGCATCCTGTTGCAGGTTCCTGACCGTTTCCTTCGCCGCGAACTCGCGTCCAGAGGGGTGGAGTTGCCGGAAATCGGCCATTATGGCGTCGGGCATGTCTTCCTGCCGCAAGATCCGGACTTCATCGCGAAGGCCGAGCAGATCATCGGGGAGGTCGTCGCGGCTGAAGGGCAGACGCTGATCGGCTTTCGCGAGGTCCCGGTCGACAATTCCTGCCTCTCCCGCGCGCCCGGCATCCTGGCCGCGGAGCCGATACATCGCCAGTTCTTCATCGGCCGCAATCCTGCGCTTGCATCCGAAGAGGAGTTCGAGCGCCGCCTTTTCATCATCCGCAAGGTGATTTCGGGTCGGATCTTTCGCGAGCATGACGGGAATGATCATGGATTCTATATCGTTTCCCTGTCCGCCCGTACCTTGGTCTACAAGGGCATGTTCCTGGCGTTTCAGCTTGCGCGCTACTATTCCGACCTCGCCGATCCGGAGCTGGAAAGTGCCTTCGCGATCGTGCACCAGCGCTTTTCTACCAATACCTTCCCGTCCTGGCGGCTTGCTCATCCCTATCGGATGGTCGCGCATAATGGCGAGATCAACACGCTGCGCGGCAATGTGAACTGGATGGCGGCGCGGCAGGCTTCGGTCGATTCGGAACTCTTCGGCAATGACATTTCCAAGCTCTGGCCGATTTCCTATGAGGGACAATCGGACACTGCCTGTTTCGACAATGCGCTCGAATTCCTCTGTCAGGGCGGATATTCGCTGGCGCATGCGATGATGACGCTGATCCCCGAGGCCTGGGCGGGCAACCGCCTGATGGACGAGGATCGCCGCGCGTTCTACGAATATCATGCAGCATTGATGGAACCGTGGGACGGACCGGCTGCTGTGGTATTCACGGACGGGCGCCAGATCGGCGCCACGCTCGACCGTAACGGGCTGCGCCCGGCGCGCTATGTCGTCACCGATGATGATTGCGTCGTGCTGGCCTCGGAGTCAGGGGTCCTGCCGATCGAGGAGAGCCGTATCCGCACTCGCTGGCGGTTGCAGCCCGGACGAATGCTGCTGATCGACCTGGAAGAAGGCCGGATCATTTCGGATGAGGAGATCAAGCACCGCGTCGCCACTCGCTATCCCTACCGGTCCTGGCTGGCCAATACGCAACTCATCCTTGAGGATCTGCCGCCAGTCGAGCCACGAGCAGCATCACGGGACGTGCGGTTGATCGACCGTCAGCAGGCATTTGGCTATACGCGCGAGGATACGCGTTTCCTGATGTCGCCCATGGCGATCACGGGCCAGGAGGCCATTGGATCGATGGGCACCGACACGCCGATCCCGGCGCTGTCCGACAGGCCGGGTCTGCTCTACTCCTATTTCAAGCAGAACTTCGCCCAGGTCACCAATCCGCCGATCGATCCGATCCGCGAGGAACTCGTGATGAGCCTCGTCTCCTTCATCGGACCGCGGCCGAACATTTTCGACCTGGTCGGTAATTCGCGACGCAAGCGGCTTGAGGTGCGCCAGCCGATCCTGACCAATGAGGATCTGGAGAAGATCCGCTCGATCGGCCACACGGAAGATCGTTTTGATACCAAGACGATCGACATGACCTATGCTGCCCGCGAAGGGGCAGAGGGCATGCAGGGGGCACTGGACCGTCTCTGCGAACGCGCTGAAGCGGCGGTCGCGGGCGGGTACAACATCATCATCCTGTCCGACCGGCAGATCGGGCCTGACCGGATTGCCATTCCGGCATTGCTGGCCGCGGCCGCCGTGCATCATCACCTGATCCGCAAGGGCCTGCGCACTGCCGTCGGCCTCGTGGTCGAATCGGGAGAGCCGAGGGAAATTCATCATTTCTGCTGCCTCGCCGGCTACGGTGCCGAGGCGATCAATCCCTATCTCGCTTTCGATACCCTGCTCGACATGCACGCCAGGGGCAATTTCCCGCCCGAGGTGGATGCCCGAGAAGTGGTCGAGCGCTACATCAAGTCCATCGGCAAGGGCATTCTGAAAGTGATGTCCAAGATGGGCATTTCGACCTACCAGTCCTATTGCGGTGCGCAGATCTTTGACGCCGTCGGGTTGAAGTCTGACTTCGTGAGCAAGTATTTCTTCGGTACGGCGACTTCGATCGAGGGGGTCGGGCTGGAGGAAATTGCGCGCGAGACCGAGGCGCGCCACGCAGCCGCTTTCGGCGACGATCCCGTCCTTCGCGGTGCGCTGGATGTTGGCGGCGAATATCTGTACCGCATGCGCGGGGAGGCTCATGTCTGGACGCCTGATTCGGTCGCGGCCCTGCAACATGCGGTGAGGCTGGGCGCCGAGGACCGGTATCGCGCCTTCGCTGCCGAGACCAACAGCCTGTCCGCGCGCACCATCCGCGGTCTTTTCCATATTCGCCTTGCTGAAGAGTGCGGGCGGGCGCCAGTGCCGCTGGATGAGGTAGAGTCCGCAGCATCGATCGTGCGACGCTTCTCGACGGGCGCGATGTCGTTCGGCTCGATCTCGCGTGAGGCGCACACTACGCTCGCCATTGCCATGAATCGGATCGGCGGCAAGTCGAACACGGGCGAGGGGGGCGAGGAGGCGGAACGATTTGCGCCGTTGCCCGACGGCTCCCAGAATCCGGAACGGTCCGCCATCAAGCAGGTCGCCTCTGGGCGCTTCGGCGTCACGGCGGAGTATCTCGTCAATTCCGATGTCATGCAGATCAAGGTCGCCCAGGGGGCAAAACCCGGTGAAGGCGGTCAATTGCCCGGGCACAAGGTCGATGCCACCATTGCCAAGGTCCGGCACTCAACCCCGGGGGTCGGCCTGATTTCGCCACCGCCGCATCACGACATCTATTCCATCGAGGATCTGGCGCAGCTAATCTTCGATCTGAAGAACGTCAATCCGGAAGCCGATGTCTCCGTCAAGCTGGTGTCGGAAGTCGGCGTCGGCACGGTTGCAGCCGGCGTTGCCAAGGCGCGCGCCGATCACATCACGATATCCGGTTATGATGGGGGCACTGGCGCCTCGCCGCTGACGTCGATCAAGCATGCCGGCTCGCCCTGGGAAATGGGCTTGGCGGAGACCCATCAGACGCTGGTGCTGAACGGCCTGCGTTCGCGAGTGGCCCTCCAGGTCGATGGCGGGTTGAGGACGGGGCGCGACGTCATCATCGGTGCTCTCCTGGGTGCCGACGAATTCGGCTTCGCGACAGCCCCGCTCATCGCAGCGGGTTGCGTCATGATGCGCAAATGCCACCTCAACACCTGCCCGGTCGGCGTTGCCACCCAGGATCCGGTGCTGCGCAAGCGCTTCAAGGGCAAGCCGGAGCACGTCGTCAATTATTTCTTCTTTGTCGCGGAAGAAGTGCGCGAATTGCTGGCTGCAATGGGCTTTCGCAATCTGGACGAAATCGTCGGCCAAACCCAGTTGCTCGAGCAGAAGGCGCTTATCGACCATTTCAAGGCAAAGGGCCTCGACTTCTCGCGCGTGTTCTTCAAGCCGGAAGCAGCGCCGGCCGCAATTCGTCACACCCAGAGGCAGCTCCATCCGATCGATGACGTTCTCGACCGCAAGCTGATCGCGACCGCGATGCCGGCGCTCGAACGAAGGGAGCCGGTCCGGATCGATGTACCGATCCGCAATGTCGACCGTTCGACCGGCGCGATGCTTTCGGGTCAGGTGGCGAGGCGCCACGGCCAGGCCGGGCTCGCGGACGACACGATCCAGGTTCGGTTGCGTGGCACGGCCGGGCAATCCTTCGGAGCTTTCCTCGCCCGCGGCATTACCTTCGAACTGACGGGCGATGCCAATGACTATGTCGGCAAGGGCCTCTGCGGCGGACGCATCATCATCCGGCCGAGCGAATCATTTCGCTTGCCCGCCGATGAAGCAATCATTGTCGGCAATACCGCGCTCTATGGCGCGACCGAAGGCGAATGCTATCTCCGCGGCGTCGCCGGCGAACGCTTTGCGGTGCGCAATTCCGGCGCCATCGCTGTAGTCGAGGGTGTGGGCGACCATGGATGCGAATACATGACCGGCGGCGTGGTGGTCGTTCTGGGAAGGACAGGCCGGAATTTCGCTGCCGGCATGTCAGGTGGCATTGCCTATGTGCTGGATGAGGACGGCGATTTCGCCGAGCGCTGCAACATGGCCATGGTAGAACTGGAGCCGGTTCCAGAAGAAGATGAACTGCTGGAGAGGCTGCTGCATCATGGAGGCGACATCGCGCACAAGGGTCGCGTGGACGTGCTCGCGGATCTGAGCGGTCATGATGAGGAGCGCCTGTACCAGCTCGTCACCGCGCACCAGAAGTTCACCGGATCGGACAAGGCGGCGGCAATCCTTGCCGATTGGGTCGCCTATCGGCCGAAATTCCGCATGGTGATGCCGGTCGAGTACCGGCGGGCGTTGCAGGAAATGGAGAATCTGCGTCTCGGCCTCGCAGCCGAGTGACGCTGGCAAGGATAGGTATTCCATGGGCAAGGTAACCGGCTTCCTCGAAATCGAACGGCAGGAGGCGCAATATCAGCCGGCATCCGATCGGATCCGTCATTTCCGTGAATTCGTTCTGCCGATGACGGAGCCGGAAGTGGCCAAGCAGGCGGCACGCTGCATGGATTGCGGCGTGCCCTATTGTCATGGACCGACCGGCTGCCCGGTACACAACCAGATTCCCGACTGGAACGATCTCGTTTATCGCGGCGATTGGGACCAGGCGATCCGCGACCTGCACTCGACCAATAATTTTCCTGAATGGACCGGGCGGATCTGTCCCGCGCCATGCGAGGAGGCATGTACACTCAATCTCGAAGACGTGCCGGTCACGATCAAGAACATCGAGCAGGCGCTCGCTGACCGAGCGATCGCGACCGGCTATGTCCGGCCCTACCCGGCCGAACGAAAGACCGGCAGAAAAATTGCAATCATCGGTTCCGGTCCTGCGGGACTTGCCGCCGCGCAGCAGCTTGCACGCGCTGGTCATGAGGTGCATGTCTATGAACGCGAAAGCCGACCGGGTGGATTGATGCGCTACGGCATTCCCGATTTCAAGATCGAGAAGCATCATGTGGAGCGGCGCATCGAGCAGATGAGAGGCGAGGGCGTGCAGTTTCATTGTGGCGTCCATGTCGGCATGGATCTGACCGTTGCTGCATTGCTTGACAGCCATGACGCAGTGCTCTTCAGCGGGGGCTCGGAGACGCCAAGGACCGTAGCAATTCCGGGGGTCGACCTGCACGGGGTCCATGATGCCATGCCCTATCTGGTGCAGCAGAATCGCCGGATTGGCGGGGAAGAGATCCAGTCCGTCGGCTGGCCCTCGGAAGCCATCAGCGCGGCGGGAAGGCGCGTGGTCGTAGTCGGAGGCGGCGACACGGCTTCCGATTGCATAGGGACCGCATTTCGCCAGGGTGCAGTCAGGGTCACGCAGCTTGACATCCGACCAGAGCCGCCGCTGCGCGAGGACAAGCTGGCGGTTTGGCCCTATTGGGCAACAAAGATGCGCACCTCCTCCTCCCAGGCCGAGGGTGCGGCAAGGAATTTCCAGGTGGCGACGCTCGAATTCGTCGGCAGTTCCGGCAAGCTGACCGGGGTGCGGTGCTGCAAGGTGGATGTGCGGCGTCAGCCGGTCCCCGGCACGGATTTCGTCATACCTGCCGATCTGGCCTTCATTGCAATCGGATTCTGTGGCGTGTCCGAAGTGGGGGTACTGGCCGAATTCGGCGACCGGCTGGCGACGCTGCGCGACGGGCGCGGCTCGCTGAACATTGTTGCCGACGACCAGAGTTACCGGACCAGCATCGACCGCCTTTATGTTGCTGGCGATGCGAGGCGTGGCCAGTCACTCGTGGTATGGGCGATCCGGGAAGGTCGCCAGGCCGCCCATGCCATCGACAAGGATCTGATGGGCGAGACCATGCTGCCGCGGTAGCGAATGATCCCGGAGAAGTGGAACCCGCTTTCCGGAACGGATCAGGCGCAATCAGGGATTGGACCATGATGCCGGACGAACAGACGGCATCAAGAGCCAGCGTGGCACATGGGGGATTGCCTGCCGCCGCATTTCCGTCCATCTGGGCATCTCAGATGTCCTCGAACGGAATGGACTCCGCATGCAGGTGCCGGAAGGTCAAGCAACCACCTCCGTTGGTAGCGCGGGAGAGGTGTTCGGTGCCTTTCTGAAACTGGGCCTGACCAGCTTCGGTGGCCCGATTGCACATCTGGGCTATTTCCGCGAAGAGCTGGTGCGAAAGCGCCAATGGGTGAATGACAGTACCTATGCTGAATTGGTGGCGTTGTGCCAGTTTCTGCCGGGTCCTACATCCTCGCAGCTTGGATTCGCGCTCGGCCTCACACGCGCAGGTTGGCTCGGTGGGCTGGCGGCCTTCACGGCCTTCACGCTTCCGTCGGCGGTCTTGCTGTTCCTGTTCGCGATGAGCGCTGCCAGCTTCGATGGAAGCCTGGGTACAGGTGCGCTGCGTGGGCTGAAGATCGTCGCCGTGCCCATCATCGCACATGCCGTCATCGGTATGGCAACGAGCCTCTGTCCCGACAGGGAACGTGCAACGATTGCCGTGGCGGCTGTAGCCGTACTCGCTTTCATGCCCGGTCCATTTGCAATGGTAACCGCGATTATGCTGGGAGCGCTGTCAGGCCTTGTCCTCAGGCGAGGTGCAGGGTCGCAAGCGAAGACCCATGTCGGTCTGCCTGTGACAAGCCGGACTGCCGCCATTGCGCTGGCTACCTTTTTCGGGCTCCTTGTCCTGTTGCCGCTCATTACCGGGTTTGACCAGGCACTGGCGGTGCTGGACAGCTTCTATCGCGCCGGTGCGCTCGTCTTCGGGGGCGGGCATGTCGTCCTGCCGCTGCTTGAAGCCGAGACGGTCGCTTCCGGCTGGCTCAGTCGAGATCAATTCCTGGCAGGCTATGGCGCGGCCCAGGCGGTACCCGGTCCGCTTTTCGCTTTCGCGGCCTATCTTGGCGCGTTGCTGGGACCGGCGCCGAACGGTTTCACGGGTGCGGTATTGGCGCTGTTCGCCCTCTTTCTTCCCGGCTTCCTGCTGCTGGTTGGGGTGTTGCCGTTCCGGGATCGACTTCGCAGCATGCCTCGAGCCCAATCCATGATGCAGGGCGCAAATGCGGCCGTCGTGGGCGTGCTCGGTGCCGCGCTCTATTCCCCCGTATTTACCAGCGCAATCGGTGATCTGCGTGATCTCGCGCTCGCGCTGGCATGCTTTCTGCTCCTCGCCATATGGAAGGCGCCGTCATGGCAGGTCGTGGCCATTGCAGCGATGGGTGGAATCGGATTGGCATGGCTCGGCTGAGTTTCAGAACCGGCCGGTAAAGGTAAGAGCTCCCCGGAATTGCTGGTAACCATGGCTGCCGTACGCGGCTTCGCCCGAGAGCGAAAGATTGGCCAGATCGCCTAGCCAGAGCCGGGTCGTGCCACCGACGAATGCCGCATCAATGCGCTCGTCCGGACTGGCCACGGACCATCTCGTCTCGTTCAGCGCAAGGCCCAGCTCGTCATCGCCGAAACTCTCGCGGCTGAATGCGCCCGCATGTCCATCGAACTCGAGTTCGCCAAGGGGTACGGCAAACAATCGGCCGGCGGAAAGCTCCGCACGGATCTCGCCGACACCGGTCTGGCGTCGTCCGGCAACCAGATTGGCCAGTTGGCTTGCCGCGCCGTATTCGCGATATGCCTCGATCCATTGCGCGGCATAGCTGGCGCGCAGTCGCGGCGCGAGCTGCCATTCCGCAAGGGCCTCGATCGGGTAGCTGACTGCAATCGAGGGGCTGGCCCAGATTGACCGATAGTCCGCCTTGACTTGCGACAGGCCCGATTGGGACAGATTATCCAGAACCAGCCGGGATTGTGCATAGTCGATCCAGCCGCCAGCAAGGGAGAGGTCGATGACCAGCGGGCCGCGCGCATGGCTGCCGTGGATGGCGGCAAAACCGCCATCGCCCGTGACCCGGTGCGTGCCCGAACCGGGGTTCCAGGCAAATTCCGTGCCCGCGACGCCGGCCAGCGCGCCAAGTTGCCAATCCCCATGGTCATGTTCGATGCCGATTGCGAGGCCGGTCAGTTCCGTATCGTACGCAAAGCTCGTCACGCTCCCGCTTCTGCTGCCCCTGCTTCCAAGACCGGCGGCCCATATCCTTCCATCGCCCGCCGAAATTGCGCCCGAGCCTCCACTCGCACGAGGGCTGGCCCTGCCATCCCCCTTGCCGGTGGCAAGTCCATGGATGGAGGCTGCGACCTCGCCAACCGTCAGATTGGCTACAGACAACCCCGTCGGATCATAGGTGGCGAAAGACTGGCTGGCCGGGTCATAGGACCAAGGCATACTGGAGGTAACGGCAGGTGCTCCGGTGTCCGGAAGTCCCGACAGTGTGCGGAACACCGCGCCGGATAAATCCGCATCAATGGCAACTTCGGTCGATTCATGGAGGGAAATCCCGCCGATCAACGGCGCGCTCGCCTTGAGATGCAGGGTGTTGTTCTGGCCGGAAATCTCGATCGCGTTGCCGGAAAGGCTGGCCAGCACGCCCGAAACCGAAAGCAGATTGTCATTGCCAGCGATCTCGATTGCATTGCTGCCCGCGCCGGTGACCCTGATCACGCCGCCATGGCTGATCATGTTTGCATTTCCAGCTGCAATGCCCGGCGCGAGCATGCCTTCGGTTATGATCCACCCACGGCTGTCTATCGTGGTGTAATCGGCGGCCTTGATGCCCGTGGCCAGGTACCCGCTGGTATGAATGGAACCCTTGTGCTCGATTTCATCGCCCTGAAGCCCGCCAGTGCTGTGAATACCATAGGCGTAGTCCCCGAGGGTCACGATCGTGCCGGAATCAAGGAGCTGATTGCCGCCATTCAGCCGGATCCCGATTCCGAGAATGCCCTCGGTCCGGATTACTCCCGAATTTTCGACCATGTTCCCGCTGTCAGCGTAAATGCCATAGGAGAGCAGGTTCGTCGCGAGGATCGTGCCCGAGTTGAAGACGAGATTGTCGCTAAAGGCCGTAACGCCATAGCTGACTTCACCCTGGACTTCGATCAACCCGCTGTTTTCTGCAGTGTTGTAGTAACCCAGGAGAATGCCGTCGCTATAGTCGCCCAAAGTCCGGATTGAGCCGCTATTTGAAATCCCGTTGGCCCAAATGGCCTGGACTGCAGTCGATGACTCTCCCCCTGTGGAAATCGTCCCATCATTGAAGAGATAGCTGTATTCATCGGCGGAAACCGCCGGCGTAGCTGGGAACGCGTCGGAAATCTCAATGGAACCCTCTCCGTTGATCGACAGGGTGGAGTAGGAGAGGGAAGCCGGATTGGTGCCGCCGCCATTGGTGCCGAACGTCGCAGTATCGATGATGTACTCATCCGCGTGGGACAAACCTGCCAAGGAAAGAGATGATCCGGCAAAAGCTGATAACAAAGTATATGAGAATATGCGTATACGCATATCGGAGCCCCCTTCCGATAGATTTTCACTGATCGTACGCGTGCAAAGTACGGAGCGTGCGTATTATAGAAGACAGCTTGAGGGAGCAAGTCTGAAAAAGGGCTAGTTGGCCTGAAAATCATCAGCGCGTCCCGCAGGCGCCGTGACAGGGATGCCGTTCACGATCAGCTCCGCCCCATTCGGGTCAGGGTTCCGCGTGGGCAGCTCGAACACCGCGCCGGACAATTCCGTGGCTTCCAGCAATTCGGGTTCTCCCAGCGCCATCGGTGGCGTGCGGTCGATCCGCGCGGGGCCCATTGGCCTGGATTTCAAGGCGGTTCCCGGTTCGAGTTTCGTAATGTCAGGGTTGGCCGCATCGCCAAGCAGGCGGCGCAAAGGCTTCTCGGCGAAAAAGGCGATCTTCCGGCGCCCGGCCGTCGTGATGTTGATTCCATCGCTGGCGCGCAGTCGCGCCGGCTGGCCATTGATGTCCGGTCCGGTCGTGACATAGGCGCCGGCCTCGTCCACGAAACCATCCCATATGTCGACGAAGATGCCGTTCGACCCTTCTGCCGCGCGCCGATAGATGTCATTGAAGGCGACCATGTCGGAGGACATGCGCGCGGAGCCATAGGGAGGCTGCCCGACCCAAAGGAAGGGAATGCGCCGTTCTTCGAGTATGCTGGCGAGCTGTGCGGCGCGGGCTTCGTACACCTTGTCCCAGGCTTCGCTGCGTAAGGTCAGGCGCGGTTCGGTGGTGCGCATTTCCTGGCGGTCATTGGCGCCGATCATGATGGCAACAATGCTGGGCTGGACCTCGTCCAGCATTTCCGGCAAGGCGGAGAACCAGTCGAAATAGTCGTCACGCACCAGACCGGAGGAGCCGTTGGCGCGTTGGACAATCCGCACGCCCGGCGCTTCGGCAAAAGCCACGGTCAGACCTTCGGCAAGGCCGCCGGCGGTGAAATCCCCGACCACCAGAATGATTCGCGCATTCTCCAGCTTGCTCGGCCCGGCAGGTTCCCGCTTCCGTGCGGGCGCGACCGATGCTGCTGGCGCCCGCCGTACCTGCTGTCGCTTGGCCGGCTGCGGCGCCGCCTTCCGTTTGGGTTCGACGCGTTCGGGCGGCGCGGGTTGGCGCTTGTGTAACGGCGCGAACAGCCTTTCGAGGAAGCTGCGGGATTCCTGCGAAAAGGCCGGCTGGCTGAGTGCCAGGGACGCAGTCATTGCCGCCATGGCTGCGACCAATAGCCATCGAGCGCCGCCCCGGGCATGCATGGGATTCACTCCGGATGATCCTTTCCTATCTCAATGGCCGCGCATGCGCGACAGGACCTCGCGGCTCGGGTGACCGTCCTGCTCCATGCCGATTTGCGCCTGGAAAGCCTTGATAGCCGCGCGGGAGCCGCTGCCGATCTTGCCATCGATCTTGCCGTCATAATAGCCAAGCGCCAACAGGCGCTTCTGCAATTCCTCGGTCTCGCTCGATGAAAGACGGGTGAATGGGCGGTTCCAGTCTCGCACAAGCCCGCCATGGCCAGCGATCTGGTCGGCGAGCAGCCCGACCGCCAGCGCGTAACGGTCAGCATTGTTGTAGCGTTTCAGGACATTGAAGTTGCGGATAACCAGGAATGCCGGCCCGCCCCGCCCGTCAGGAACTTTCAGTTCCGCGGAATCGCCGCGTCGCGGAAAGCCCTGTCCACTGACCCGGCGCACGCCGATCGATTCCCATTTCGCCAGGCTCATCGTGCCTGCGGGAAATTTGCGCCCGGCAGGGAGCGTGACTTCATATCCCCAGGTCTGGCCCGGTTGCCAGCCATTCTGGCGCAGCAAATTGGCCGCGGTGGCCAGCGCATCGGGAACCGAATTCCAGATATCCCTGCGGCCGTCCCCGTCCACATCGATCGCATAGGCTTCATAGCTGGTCGGGATGAATTGCGTATGGCCCATTGCGCCGGCCCAGGAACCCGTCAGATGGCTCACGTCAATGTCGCCTCGCTGCAGGATCTTCAGGGCCGAGATCAATTGCTGGCGCGCAAACCGGGCGCGGCGCTTGTCCGCATAGGCGAGTGTGGCGAGCGAGCGCACGACATTGCGCATGACCCGTTCATTGGCAAGGATCTCGCCATAATTCGTTTCCATCGACCAGATGGCGAGCAGGATGTGGCGATCAACGCCGAAGCGCCCTTCGATGTGGTCGAGCCAGCGCTTGTACTTGCGCGCCATCTCGCGGCCGCGCGCAATAGCTGCTTCATTTACCCGATTGTCGAAATAATCCCAAACAGGGGCGGTGAATTCCGGCTGGTAGCGGGCTTTTTCCAGCACTTCCGGATCCGGCGCCGTGATGCCGCGGAAGGCGCGGTCGTAGGTCTGGTGCGAGATGCCGTTGCTGGCAGCCACCGATCGGAACTGGGATATCCAGCTGCGGAATCCGGCATCGGCCATTGCGGGCTCGACATTCGCGAGCAGGAAGAGGGCGATTGCACTGAACATGACACGCAGCGAAATTGCGGAAAGCTGCATCCTGGCCTCCATCTTCAACTACTTGATGCCTGTTCCTCGCATGATTTCGTTAGGATACGGTTTACCATGGAACGGGTCTTGGCCGATCCCGTTGGTCGGGTATCTCAACATTCTACCGCGCTTTGCTTCCAGAGGCATGAGATACTTGTCAAATCCGGCATGAAAATGTTCAAAGGCCGAGGTGAGGTACGAAAGGCAGCTTCCATGCGCAGAATAAGAAAGGCAGTATTCCCCGTGGCTGGACTCGGTACGCGCTTTCTTCCCGCGACCAAGGCCGTGCCCAAGGAAATGTTGACCGTTCTCGACCGGCCGGTGATCCAGCATGTCGTCGACGAGGCGCGGGAGGCCGGAATCGAGCATTTCATCTTCGTGACCGGCCGCAACAAGACCGTGATCGAGGATCATTTCGACATCCAGTTCGAATTGTACAATACGCTGGCGGAGCGAGGAAAGACCGAGGAACTGGAGCGATTGCAGCTCCTTCAGGCTGAACCCGGCCAGATCAGCTATACACGGCAGCAGGAGCCGCTCGGCCTCGGCCATGCAGTCTGGTGTGCGCGCGAACTGGTCGGCAACGAGCCCTTCGCGCTGCTTCTGCCGGACATGATCATGGCGCCGGAGCATAATTGCACGCGCCAGATGGTCGCACTTCATGGCGAGACCGGAGGCAATGTCGTCGCAGTGGAGGAATGCGATCCGCAGGACACTGCCCGCTACGGCATCGTCGCCCGCGGCGCCGATATCGCTGGCGGATTCGAGATCACCGACATGGTGGAGAAACCGCTGCCGGAGGACGCACCTTCGAACCTCTTTCTCAACGGACGCTATATTTTGCAGCCCGAGATCTTCGACCATCTTGCACGCCATCGCCGCGGCGCCGGCGGAGAGATCCAGCTTACCGACGCCATGCTGGAACTGTCGGGGTCGCAGCCTTTTTATGGTTGCCTCTTCGAGGGCCGCACATTTGACTGCGGAACGCCTGCCGGGTTCATCGAGGCCAATATTGCCCTTGCCGTGCGCCGCCCGGAATTGCGCGCGCATGTGGCGCGAGTGCTGAAGGAGCTTGACCTGTAGCGGCGGACCGATCCTGCCGCAAGGAATGTTGGACAGGAAAGGCGAAGGGCGTTATTCGCACGAGCATGATGACAGCAAGAACAAGCCGCAAGCCGGACAGGCGTGCAACCATCGAATCTGCAAGCCGAACGATCGAGAAAGGTCAGCACGGCCTTGCTGCGCTGGCGGAAGCACTGGACAATGGCCTGTCTGGTCCCTTTGCCTCCGCAGTGGAATGCCTGTCCGCTCTTGGCGGGCGCGCCATCGTGACTGGCGTCGGCAAGAGCGGGCATATCGGCTCGAAGCTTGCAGCAACGCTGGCGTCCACCGGCACGCCGGCCTTTTTCGTCCATCCGGCCGAGGCCAATCACGGCGATCTCGGCATGATCTCGCCCGATGACGTGATCCTGGCCTTGTCCTGGTCTGGAGAGACCGTGGAAATGAAAGGGATCGTAGCGTATGCCAAGCGCTTTTCGATTCCACTCATCGCCATTACCGCAGGCGAGCATTCCGCGCTGGCACGCGCGGCGGACATCGTGCTTGCCTTGCCGAAAGTGCCGGAGGCCTGTCCTCACGGCCTCGCACCCACGACCTCGACCCTGATACAGCTTGCCATTGGCGATGCGCTGGCGGTCGCGCTACTGGAGGCGCGCGGCTTCACCGCGGCACATTTCAGGACCTTTCACCCCGGCGGTCAATTGGGCGCCAACCTTACGCAGGTCGGCGAGATCATGCATTCCGGCGAACATATGCCGATCGTCTCGCTCGGCACTCCGATGCCGGAGGCGGTCATGGTCCTGTCGCAGAAGCGCTTCGGTTGCGTCTGCATCGCCGACAATGCCGGCCGCCTCGCCGGCATTGTTACGGATGGCGATCTCGCACGCAATCTGCATCGCAATCTTGCCGCGCTGACGGTCGAAGAGGTGATGACGCGAAATCCGAAGACGGTCACGCCCGATACGCTGGCTGGAGTCGCCATCCGCATTCTCAATGCGAACAATATCAGCGCCCTGATCGTCGCCGAGGGAGATATTCCCCTCGGCATCGTGCATTTCCATGATCTGCTGCAAATCGGGGCGGCGTGAGAAGGGTTGAAATACGTCCTAGACGATTGACATGAGAACAGCCTGTATTTCGCAACTACTCTGAGGATTAGATTGCAATAGATTAGAATGATCCTCGTGTGCTTCCGCCGATAGAACGATCAATCCATCGCTATCTTTTGCTTCCATGCAATCCCAGGCAAGTGTATGAACTTACCCTGGAATGATTCAAATTTCATTCGAATCTAAATTTGCCTGTATCATCGAGATATCTGCCGATAAATTTCCGAATATTATTCATTTCTTCAGACAGCAAGCTGTTCTCCCAAAGAATATCGAATAGATCTTTCGATCTGGATTTGCTATTCTGACTAACTGAACTGTCAATCTGCGTTTCGTCTTCTTCAAGTTTGCTCAGAAGACCAATGTTTTTATGCTCGGAGACCTCTTCGGGCTCCGTCGTTTGTAGTTCGTCATCACTATCGAATGTTGTAGTTGCGATTACATGATCAAGCACTTATTCAAAATCAAAATCATATTCATCCATATTCTGAATCCCGGTTACTGTATCTATGGTTCCGTTGTCAAAAGTAGTGTCTTGTCTCTCGATAGGTCCTTGCGAGTCACGAACAGTATTATCTTGCGGGTAATCGGAGATAGAGTTGCCGATGGTAAATGACGATTGCAATAGCTCCAATTCATCTTCGAATATCGTTTGCACCTTGCCTTCTTCGTCGAGAATGTCATTCGAACTCGAACCAGACAGGACAGCAATGACTGGCGCGATTTCAATCGTCTCGTCCCAGATCGACTTCCAATATTCCCCCGTTTGCAGCGATCACCCGCACCCGGGAGCCTGCTGGCCGGTCGGGTCCCGTCACCCGCCAGGTTGTGTCATCGATGCGCACACGCCCGTGCCCGTTGACGATCGGTTGTTCCAGGGTAGCCATGCGCCCGACGAGCTGTTCCGCGCGTCGGTTGAGCAATGGCTGGTCGGATACGTCTCGATTGCGCGTCAGGGCGCGTCCGGCAATTGCCGATGCGAGGGCGAGGGCGAGCATGATCAGGACCTGAACTTGCCAGACCCAGAAATCCGCGCTCCAGAGCAGGAGGGACAGGACGCCGACCGCCAGAGCCGCGAGCCCGATCCAGATCAGGAAGATACCGGGTACAAGAATTTCGGCCCCCAACAGGACCAGCGCGAGGATGATCCAGCTCCAGGGGCCCAGTTCGGTAATGAGGTTGATCATCATTTCTTCACGATGAGGATCCGACCGATGGAGTGCTGCGGGTTGCCGGTCGGCGCCCGGCCTGCGGATCTTCGCCGAAGACTTCCCGCGCGATGGCGCCGATGCCGCCCAGCGAGCCGATCAGGGCCGAGGCCTCCATCGGCATGAGCACGATTTTCTGGTTTGGCGCGCTGCCGATCGTGGCCAGTGCTTCAGTATATTTCTGCGCCACGAAATAGTTCACGGCCTGTACGTCGCCCTTGGCGATGGCTTCCGAAACCATTTGCGTCGCCTTGGCTTCGGCCTCGGCCAGCCTTTCCCGTGCTTCGGCGTCGAGGAATGCCGCCTCGCGTCGCCCTTCAGCTTCCAGTACCTGTGCGCGCTTGCGTCCCTCGGCTTCGAGGATCTCCGCGCGTTTGTCGCGTTCGGCCTTCATCTGCCGTCCCATGGCATCGACGAGATCGGCAGGGGGATTGATGTCCTTGATCTCGACCCTCGTGACCTTGATGCCCCAGGGTGAGGCGGCATCGTCGACGACATGCAACAGGCGGTCATTGATCGTGTCACGATTGGAAAGCAGCTCATCGAGGTCCATCGAACCCATGACGGTCCGAATATTGGTCATGGTCAGATTGAGAATGGCATTGCGCAGATCGGCCACCTGATAGGCCGCCTGCGCCGCATTCAGCACCTGGAAGAATGCGACGCCGTCGACCGATACGGTGGCATTGTCGCGGGTGATGACCTCCTGCGTCGGCACGTCCAGCACCTGCTCCATCATGTTCAGGCGCCTGCCGATCCGGTCGACGAACGGCACAATGAGATTGAGGCCCGGTTCGAGCGTGCGCGTATAGCGGCCGAACCGTTCGACAGTGAAATTGAAGCCCTGGGGCACGGTGCGGACTCCAGTGAGCAGGAGCAGGAGTACCACCACGACCAGTGCGGCGATGACGAGATCGAACCCGGATATTTCCATCCGCATTTCCCCACAGAATCACTGAGGGCAATGTAGTCCATTGCACCCGCAGCTGGAAAGCGAATTGCGGCCGCGCGGAAAGCGAGAATCAGACCCAGCCCGCAAGCTCGCGGCGGGCGACCCGTTCGATCACCGCCATGCCGGCATCGCTGTCATTGAGGCAGGGAATATGGGTGAAATTCTCGCCTCCTGCCTCGCGAAAGATATCTCCGGCCTCCACCGCAATCTCCTCCAGCGTTTCGAGGCAGTCGGCGACAAAGCCGGGATTGAAGACCGCGAGCGAACGCACACCCTCGCGGCCGAGCTTTTCGACGGTCCTGTCGGTATAGGGTTGCAGCCATTCCTCGGGGCCGAATCGCGACTGGAAACAGCTGATCAGGCGCTCCTCGCTCCAGCCGAGCCGCTGGCGCAGCAGGCGGGATGTCTCCAGGCACTGCTCGCGATAGGGGTCGCCCTTGCGCGAATAGGAGACGGGAATGCCGTGATAGGAGGCAATCACGACTTCCGGTTCGAAGTCGAGCCCGCTGAGATGCCGGTTGATGGATTGTGCCAGTGCATCGATATAGGCCGGATCGTCATACCAGGGCGGAGCCGTGCGCAGGGCCGGTTGCCAGCGCAATCTCTTGAGGGCATCGAACATCTTGTCGTTCACGGTCGCGGTCGTGCTGGCCGAATATTGTGGGTAGAGCGGGATCATTGCGATCCGCCGGCAGCCATCTTCCAGCATCCGGTCCACCACGCTCGCAATCGAAGGATTGCCGTAGCGCATCGCCCAATAGACGCTGACGTCGGGAAGATCCGCGAATTGCTCCGACAATTTCTCAGCTTGCGAGCGCGTGAGCGTACGCAGCGGCGATTCGTTCTGCGCATGGTTCCAAATCGTGTCATAGGCCTCGCCGGATTTCCTCGGGCGCGTATTGAGGACGATTCCGAAGAGAATCGGATACCAGATCGCGCGCGGCCACTCGATGACGCGGCGGTCCATCAGGAATTCGCGCAGGTATCGCCACATCGGAACGAAGCTGGTGCCGTCGGGCGTGCCAAGATTGACGAGCAACAATCCCGTCCTTTCGCCCTCCCGGCTCGTGGTCTGTGCTTCGTTGAGCATGCTCGATCCTGCATCCATCACTTCGTCCATCCATTCCAGTTCCAGCACAGATAGGATGTTGCGGCGCAAAAGAAAACAGCCGGGCGAAAAGCCCGGCCATGCCTGATTTCGCTCTGAAACGTGTCAGCCGGCGCCTGGGTCCGGCTTCTTCATGCGCGTCGCACGAGAGAAAACTGCACGCCCGTCTCATTAGTGCAATTGAGCTGCCGACGATCCACAATGGCGCAATTGGCGCGGCTGGTCGTCTGTCGGATGACGGAGTTGATCGTGATCTCCACTAGCCTGTTGTCCACATATCGATATGAGCCGGTCGAAAGGACGCGTCCGGTGTCGGTCGCAGTGCTGCGAAACTGGCCACCTGAGAAGCTGGAAATTGCGATGCCGTCCGTGCTGATCCATTCGCCTTCGATGCCCGTAGCCATCGGCCCGCCCATCGGAGGTCCGGCGACGCAGCCAGTTATCAGCGCGGCGGCTGCCAGCGGAGCGGCAATGCGTGCGAAAGTCATGTTCCGGACTCCTTGTTCGCGATGGGACATGGGGAATCTTGCAGGTTTCGCCCTGCAATTGCAAGGTGGGCATGCTGGCCACGCGGCCACCGCTTCCATCTCACGAAGCCTCTATCGGACCAATATGTTCCGAAACTGCCACGGATCGGACAGGTCGAGATCCTCTGCGAACAGGCCGGGGCGCCCGTCGACCGGGGTCCAGCTGGTATAGTGACCCTCGACGGGTCCGAGATAAGGGCGCTGGATGTCCAGGCAGTAGCGATGATCCATCTCGTCGGCCTCGACGATGCCCGCCGACGGGTTGGTGAGCGCCCAGGCCATTCCGGCGATCACTGCGGAGCTGACCTGCAGCCCTGTGGCGCTTTGATAGGGCGCCAGTTTGCGCGCCTCGTCCAGCGAAAGGCGGGAACCATACCAGTAGGCATTGCGCCCGTGCCCGTACAGGAGCACGCCAAGCTCATCAATGCCGTCGGCCAGCTCGTCCTCCTCCAATACGTGCTGCACTGGCTGTGGTGCGCCGCTGCCAAACATTTCGTGCAACGAGAGAATTGCATCGTTGCAGGGGTGATAGGCGTAGTGACATGTCGGGCGGTAAACCAGGCAACCGTGCTCGCGCACGGAATAGTAATCGGAAATCGAGATCGCTTCATTATGCGTCACGAGAAATCCGTATTGCGGCCCGGCTGTCGGGCACCAGCTCCGCACGCGCGTATCCGCGCCGGGCTGTTCGAGATAGATCGCTGCAAGACTGCCTTCTTCCTGCTCGCGGGCGTTGGTGGGCATCCATTTCTCATGCGTGCCCCAGCCCAGTTCCGCGGGCTGCAGCCCCTCGGCGATGAAGCCTTCGACTGACCAGCTGTTCCAGAATGCCCCCACAGGCTTTGGCCGCGATGCTCGCTGTGTATCCCGCTCAGCAATATGAATGCCCTTGACACCAAGCTGCATCATGAGCCGCGCCCAACCTTCCCTGTCCGAGGGCACATCGGGATTTGCGCCAAGGTCGGCGGCTAACCGCACCAGCGCGTCCTTCACGAGCCAGGAGACCATGCCGGGATTGGCGCCGCAGCACGAGACTGCCGTTGTGCCGCCCGGCTGGAGGCGGCGTTCGGCGAGCGTCCGTTCGCGCAGCGCATAATTTGTGCGGCTGGCCAGGCTGGCATTGCGGTCGAAGTAGAAGCCGGCCCACGGCTCGTTAACTGTATCTATATAGAGCACGCCCAGTGAGCGGGACAGGCGCATCAGATCGACCGAGGACGTGTCGACGGACAGGTTGACACAGAAGCCCTGGCCATCACCTTCAGTCAGCAACGGCGTCAGGATCCGGCGGAAATTCGCCGGTGTGAGCGCCTCGCGAATATGGCGGATGCCATGCCGGTCGAGCAGGCCATGCGTGTCGGCCAGAGGATCGATCACCACCATTCGCGATTTGTCGAACTGGAAATGCCGCTCGATCAGCGGCAGGGTGCCGCGCCCGATCGAGCCGAAACCGATCATTACTACCGGCCCGGTGATCACACCATGGACCGGGTATCCTCCCGTGGCCACTGTCATCTTCATCCCCCCATTTACGGCAAAGAAAGCACAACTGCGCAGATGGATAAAGAGGCAAACCGCTTGTGGCCGCTACTCCATTACTTCCAGCTCGTCGATCATGCCCTCGATCACGCTGAGGCCCTTCTGCCAGAATCCGGGATCGGAAGCGTCGAGCCCGAAAGGCGCAAGCAGTTCCCGATGATGGCGTGTGCCCCCAGCGCGCAGGAGATCGAAATATTTCTGCTGAAAGCCGGAATCACCGCCCTGATAGACAGCGAAGAGAGAATTCACCAGACAATCGCCGAAGGCGTACGCATAGACATAGAAAGGGGAGTGGATGAAATGCGGGATATAGGTCCAGAATGTCTCGTATCCGTCGCCGACGTCGATTGCCGGGCCAAGGCTGTCGGCCTGGATTTCAATCCAGATCTCTCCAAGCCGGCCGGAGGTTAATTCGCCGTTTCGCCGTTCGGTATGGACCTTGCGCTCGAATTCGTAGAACGCGATCTGGCGTACCACCGTATTAATCATGTCCTCGGTCTTCTGCGCCAGCATCGCCTTGCGCTCACGCGGGTCGGAACTGCGCGAGAGCAGCTGGCGGAAGGTCAGCATTTCTCCGAAGACCGAAGCCGTCTCCGCGAGCGTCAGGGGAGTTGCCGACATCAGCGAGCCTTGTCGGGCTGCCAGCACCTGATGCACGCCATGGCCGAGTTCATGCGCCAGCGTCATGACGTCACGCGGTTTTCCCATGTAGTTCAGAAGGATATAGGGATGGACGGAGGGAACCGTGGGATGTGCGAAGGCACCGGGCGCCTTTCCTGGGCGCGTCGGCGCGTCGATCCACTCCTGCTCGAAAAACCTTGAAGCGATTTCCGCCATTTCCGGCGCAAATCCGGCAAAGGATTCGAGCACGGTCCTCCGGGCCTCATCCCAGGAGATGACCGCGGTCGGAGTCTCGGGCAGAGGGGCATTGCGGTCCCAGTAGTTCAGCTTCTCCATGCCGAGCCAGCTGGCCTTCAGCCGGTAATATCGGTGCGAGATGCGCGGATAGGCCTCGCGCACCGAGGCGGCGAGGGCATCGACCACTTCGCGCTCGACACGGTTGGCCAGATGGCGCGAATCGGCAATGTCCGCAAAGCCGCGCCAGCGGTCCGAGATTTCCTTGTCCTTCGCGAGCGTGTTGGTGATCAACGAGAACAACGGCAGATTGGCGCGGAACGTTGCAGCAAGGGCCTGGCCGGCCACGCGCCGGCGCGCCGCATCCGGATCCTGCAGGAGGTTCAGCGTCGGCTCCAGGGGCAGCATTTCGCCGTCGACATCAAATCGCAAACGGCTCATCGTCTCGTCAAAGAGGCGGTTCCAGGCGCCGCGACTGGTGATCGACTTCTCGTGGAAGAGCTGTTCGACGCGGTCTTCGAGCTGATAGGGCCGCTCCCGGCGCAGATCCTCGATCCATGGCTGGTAATGGGCAAATTGAGGGTCGCGCTCGAAGGCAGCCGCGATCTCTGCGTCTTCCAGCCGGTTCAGTTCAAGCGCGAAGAACAGCAGATGCGCGCTGGCATCCGTCATCTTCTCCTGGATATCGCCATAGAATTTCGCTCGCGCCGGATCAGAAGTGTCGCCCGCATAGACAAGGCCGGCATAGGAGACGATGCGGCCGAAAAGCTCCTCAAGCTCCTCATAGGCGGCCACCGCCCGGCCGAGTTCGCCCTTGTCAGATCGCGCATGGCTGGAGAGCTTACCTTTCCAGGCATTTTCGAATGCGAGGGCTGATTCTGCGGCACGCTTCAGATCGGCAGCGAGTTCGACCGACTCCATCCCCGGATAGAGGTCGGTCAGGTCCCACTGCGGCAGGCTCGCAGGGTCCAGCTCATCTTGCGACGGGCTTGCGGCTCCGGCGCCTTCGTGCCGGCCGTGAACGATCTCGTGATGCATGCCTCTCCTCATTCCGAAATGGCCTGACGATGTAGCCTGGGCGAATCAGGCGCCGCAGGCGAGGCTGCGGTCATCGAAGCGGTTCAAGATGATCAGCCACGCAGGCAAAAGCAAGGCGGGCCGCGCAACGTAGCCCCGTTCCCCAGTATGTTAGCATCGTATTAACCAAAGCAAGCTACAGTACCCATCACAAATCCGCCATGGTGCTATCGCATTTTGCCGATACTGCGACGCGCCAGCGCGGAACCCGGGTAGAATCGGGAAGCGTGGCAGAGTATACAGGACCGGTCAGGGGACTGCCGGCAGGCCGAGGGACAGAACGCTGGGCATGATCGTGAGCCATAAGAGGGGGATGCCGCGGACAGGATTGCGCTTGGCGCTCATGGCCATTCTGGGCGTGTTCGCCTGGCTGGCCATCGCCCCGGCGGCGCAGGCGGAAACCAGGACTCTCAAGCTCTATTTCACGCATACGCGGGAGCGAGCCGAGATCACCTACAAGCGCAACGGGCGCTATCTCCAGGATGGGCTCAACCAGATCAACCGCTTCCTGCGCGACTGGCGGCGAAATGAGTCCACGAAGATGGACCCGCGCCTGCTCGACCTACTCTGGGAAACCTACCGCGCCACCGGCGCGCGCGACTACATTCATGTCGTGTCTGCCTACCGCTCTCCTGCAACCAACGAGATGCTGCGCAAGCGCAGCAGCGGCGTGGCCAGCAAGAGCCAGCACATGCTTGGCAAGGCAATCGATTTCTACATTCCCGGCGTTAAGCTGGCCGATCTTCGTCGCGTCGCGCTCTCCCTGCATGGTGGTGGAGTGGGATATTATCCGAAGTCCGGGTCGCCCTTCGTCCATCTTGACGTCGGAAGCGTGCGCCATTGGCCACGCATGAACCGCCAGCAGCTCATGGCCATGTTCCCCGACGGCAAGACGTTGCACGTGCCGAGTGACGGCAAACCGCTCCCCGGTTACCAGCAGGCGCTTGCCGCTTACAACAGCCGCAGCCGCGGCGGCGCCTCCGTCACCGTAGCGAGCGCTGCCGCCACCGAGCGCCCGAAGAAGGGCGGCGGCTTCCTCGCAGCCTTTTTCCGTGGCGGTTCCGACCGCGAAGAAGACGAAGCCGAATCGCAGGTCGCTACCCGGACGCCGCAGCGTTCGGCGCCTGTGGCTTCTACGCCGCCTCCGCCCGCACCCGAGCCCGTTGTCGAGACGCCGGCTATCATCATTGCCTCGCTTCCGGCGGCGAGCGTGCCTTTGCCGCACTTCGCCCCACGCGCAAACGCGGCCGCATCGCCGCAACCCGACATCGCTTCTGTGATTGCCGAGGCGGAAGCCGCTGAAGAATCTCCCGTGCTCACCGCGTCAGCCGGAGAGATCGCGCTGGACGTCCCCTATCCGACGCCGCGCCCGGCAGATGCACCAGGACTTCAGGCGATTGCCGCAGTCATGACCGAGGGTTCGAGCGGGCTGGACGAGGCGCAAGCGATCCTCGCCATGACCGACGGAAGCAGTCCCGCCATACCCTCGGAACTGTCATTTGTTCCCCAGCCGGCGCCGCGCGTTTCCGGCGAAATTCCGGCGATCCTGACAGCCTTGGCGCCAGTGGAGCCGGTAGCCCCTCGCCAGGCGGCAATCCAGCGCTCCGAAAGCAAGGGGCTCTCGTCCGAAATTGTCAGGCAGCATGTGGTTGCCAGCCTGGAAGCGCCGGACGGGCGTCGTCCTCTGGATGTCAGTGCTCGGACCACGGCAAAAGCGCAGCGCCCGGCGCCCGAGGATGCTCGCGGCCATCGCAGGCCGCAAATCGTACCCATGCCTCGTCATCTGACCCAGCGCGCATTCGCGCCGGCATCCATCACGGCGATGGTTACGGAAACCAAGGCGCCCTCATTCAGCTTCACACCGAATCATGCTGCGCCGCGTGAAGTCTATACCGCCGGATTCCAGCAGGAGCCTGCCTCGATCAATCCGAATCGCTTCACAGGTAGCGCGGTGACGTTCCTCTCGATCGCCAGGTTCAACTGACGGGCGATCGGGTCTCCTGATTCCTGCCGAGCGCTGCAGCCTGGCGAGCAAGTTCCGTAATGCGCTTCCATTCGCCTTCGCGAACCAGCTCCGCGGGACAGATCCACGAGCCCCCGACGCTGACTACATTCGGAAGCTCAAGGTAGGATCGTGCATTTTCCGCGCTAATTCCGCCCGTCGGGCAGAAATGCAACTCCGGCAGAGGCGCCGCAAGCGCGGCAAGATAACGTTTGCCGCCTGCCGGCTCCGCCGGGAAGAATTTCATCAGGGAATAGCCGGCCTCGAACAACGACATGAATTCGCTTGCTGTCGCCGCGCCTGGCAGGAAAGGCACAGGCGAGTGCCTTGCCGCCTCGAGGAGTTCCAGCGTTGTGCCGGGGCTGACGATGAAGCGAGCACCAGCGTTTTCAGCCTGTTCGAACTGACGCATGCAGAGGACGGTGCCTGCTCCGACCGAAGCTTTGGGAACTTCGGCCGCCACGCGCCTGATTGCCTCAAGGCCGACCTTGGAACGCAAGGTGATTTCCAGTGTCGTCAGCCCGCCCGCGACGAGGGCCTCTGCCAGCGGCACTGCATCTGCGAGCCGCTCCAGCGTAATCACCGGGATCACGGGCGAGCTCTGCAGCATGCGCGTGAGTTTCCGGGTCAGGTCTGAATGCATCGTTCTTGCCTTTGTCTGCTGGTTGTTCCGCTGCTTGCCTTCCAGTCTCGTATGTCCGTTGCATGGAACTCGACTCTGGACAACTTCCCAACCCAGGAATTGATCCCTCGCACAGGCATGCCTGCCATTTGCCTTCTGTTGTGGGCCGCCCCATGGTCTTTCAATCGGCGGAATTCGGTCTATGTGTATCAGGGTCACTTTTTCACGCAGGTCGGTCCGATGCAAGAATCCAGCAAGCAACATTCGCCCGGCGATGATGCCAAGTCTGCAGGCGCTGACATCCTGCGTGATCCCGTTTGCGGCATGCTGCCCGCCCCCGGAAAGATCACAGCCGATCATGACGGGCGGACCTTCCATTTCTGCAGTCCATCTTGCCGTAGCCGCTTCATGGACAATCCGGATGACTGGCTGACGGCACGGGATCCTGTCTGCGGCATGGAGGTCGATCGCGCCAGCGCCGCACATTTCACCCGGCATGAAGGGCAGCGCTTCTATTTCTGCTGCGCGGCGTGCCAGGAAAAGTTCGAAGCCGATCCCGACCGCTATCTCGGTGACCGGCCAGCGCCGGCACCGATGCCGGCAGGCACGAAATATACCTGTCCGATGCACCCGGAAATCGTCACGGATGTTTTTGGCGATTGCCCGATCTGCGGAATGGCGCTGGAGCCGATGGGTGTTCCGCCGCTCGATGAGGGACCCAATCCCGAATTGGTCGATTTTACCCGGCGCTTCTGGATCAGCGCTGCGCTGGCATTGCCGGTTTTTCTGCTCGCTATGGGACCGATGGTCGGACTGTCGGTCCGGGAATGGCTAAGCGAGCCTGTCGCAGCGTGGCTTGAATTCATCCTCACCACGCCGATCGTGCTTTGGGCTGCGCAGCCTTTCTTCCGTCGCATGTGGAACTCCTTCCGCAATCGCAGCCCCAACATGTGGACACTGATCGGCATCGGCGTCGGCGCTGCCTATGGCTATAGCGTAGCTGCGGTGCTGTTCCCCGGCTTGTTTCCGGATTCCTTTCGCGATCACCAGGGGGCGGTCGCCGTCTATTTCGAGGCGGCGGCTGTCATCGTTGCGCTCGTATTTCTAGGCCAGGTCCTCGAATTACGGGCCCGCGAGCGGACTGGTTCAGCAATTCGCGCCTTGCTTGATCTCTCTCCGAAGACGGCTCGACGCATTGATCCATCTGGAGAGGAGCGCGACGTTCCCCTTGATTCCGTGCAGGTCGGCGATCGGCTGCGCGTACGTCCTGGCGAAAGCGTGCCGGTGGATGGGGTAGTCTTGGAAGGCCGCAGCAGCATCGACGAATCCATGCTCACGGGGGAATCCCTGCCAGTGGAGAAGGAGGCGGGAGATTCCGTGACCGGGGGCACGCTCAATCATGGCGGCACGCTGGTGATCCGCGCCGAAAGGGTCGGCGCCGAAACGATGCTGTCTCAGATTGTCGAGATGGTGGCAAAGGCGCAGCGTTCCCGCGCGCCGATTCAGGGCCTCGCCGACCGTGTCGCGTCATGGTTTGTGCCGGCCGTGGTGCTGGCAGCTGTGGTCGCCTTCCTCGTCTGGGGGCTGTTCGGGCCTGAGCCCCGCATGGCGCATGCGATCATTGTGGCGGTGTCGGTCCTGATCATTGCCTGTCCCTGCGCGCTGGGCCTTGCCACCCCGATGTCGATCATGACCGCAACCGGGCGCGGCGCGCAGGCCGGCGTACTGGTCCGGGACGCCGAGGCGTTGGAGCGTTTTGCGGAAATCGATACGCTGGTCGTGGACAAGACCGGCACGCTGACGGAAGGGCGGCCCAGGATTGCTGACCTCGTCGCACTACCTGGCACGGACGAATCGGAAATGCTTGCCCTGATCGCGGCGCTCGAACGCGGTTCCGAACACCCCATTGCCGAGGCCATCGTCGAGGCCGCCCTCGCGCGCGGTTTGATGCTGGCGGATGCAGCGGAATTCGATTCCATTACAGGCAAGGGCGTCACCGGGCAGGTTGCGGGACGGCGGGTTGCGCTCGGAAATCTGAGCCTGATGCAGGAGATGGGCGCCAACGCGCAGGAGCTGGAGGCGCGGGCGGATGAATTGCGGGAGCAAGGAAAGACGGCAATGTTCGTCTACATTGACGGAGCCGTTGCCGGCCTGGTAGCCGTCGCCGATCCGATCAAGGAGACGACCGCCGAAGCCATTCGCGAGTTGCACCGGAACGGGTTGCGAATCATCATGGCTACGGGGGACAATATCCGCACGGCGCAGGCAATTGCCGGCCAGCTCGGTATCGACGAGATCCGCGCCGACATATTGCCTGAGGATAAGCAGGCGCTGATCGAGGAGCTGAGGGCGGTCGGCCGGAGGGTCGCGATGGCAGGGGATGGCGTCAATGATGCGCCCGCTCTTGCTGGCGCGGATGTCGGCATTGCAATGGGTACGGGCGCCGATGTTGCAATGGAAAGCGCTGGCATCACCCTGGTGAAGGGCGATTTGCGGGGCATCGTGCGGGCGCGCCGGCTTGCGCGTGCGACGGTGCGCAATATCCGGCAGAACCTTTTCCTTGCCTTTGTCTACAATTCTCTTGGCGTGCCGATCGCTGCCGGAATTCTCTATCCGGTCTTCGGCTTGTTGCTGTCACCGATGGTGGCGGCCGCGGCAATGAGCTTGAGCTCGGTCTCCGTTATCGCTAACGCATTGCGGCTTCACTCGGTGAAGTTGTAATCCTTTCGCTGTGCAAACCTATTCGACTTTGCTTTCGCATCCGTTTGTGCGAAGTTTCGCGCACTGGAACTGCCGGAACCAAAATGGTGCTGGAGAGTTGCGAATGAGGAACCTGTTCCAGCAGAAATTCGGAAGATGGACCAAAGAGAGGGGTTCGAGACCATGAAGATGACTTTGCTTGCCGCAGTCGCATCGCTGGCCATGCTGGCCGGGTGCACGACAGCAGAACGCACCGCCGCGGTAGGCGCCGGGGTTGGTGCTGGCGTCGGCGCTCTTGCCTCCGGAACGATCGAGGGTGCCGCCGTGGGCAGCCTGGTCGGTGCGGTAGGTGGATATCTGATTGGCCGCGCCGCCGATCGTCCAGGCTACTGCCGCTACCGGCATCCACGCGGCCACTATTTCCATGATCGCTGCCCCGGTAGCTACTGATCATCCGGGCGGGCCGGTGACATCCCGGTCCGCCTCATGATTCCCGTGACGGGTCCACGATCACGAAATCATGGGTGACGGTTGCGGTCTTCGCCATCATTGCGGAGGCCGAGCAATATTTGTCAGCCGAAAGGCGAACTGCCCGCTCCACCTTTTCGGGCGAGAGGCCACGCCCTTTCACGATAAAGTGCATGTGAATGCGGGTGAACACCTTCGGATCCGTTTCCGCCCGATCCGCATCCATTTGCACAATGCAGTCCTCGATTGGCTCGCGACCCCTTTCGAGAATGTGGATGACGTCATAGGCGGAACAACCGCCGGTGCCGATCAGGACCAGTTCCATCGGGCTGGGTCCCGGTTTCGTTCCCTGTTCGCCGACGGTGCCGAACACGATCTTGTGACCGCTTTCCGTTTGCCCGGTGAACGTCCGGTCTTCAACCCATTTGATCCGTGCTTTCATGGCATGTTCCTCGTTGCGCGTCGATTCGTAAGGTGTGGCACGAATAGCGCAGCAGGAATAGTAGCCAGTCCGTCACCCCTGGCAGCCCCAATGCTGCCGCACTTGGTTGGAGAAAAAGAGGCTGTGCCGGCTGGAAGCTCCAGCAGGCAATTTCCGAATCAGGCGCGCCTCTCTGGCAACGCGTTTACCCAGCGCCCCGCGCGCGACAATTGAGACGAGAAGACGAATGCGTGTGAAGCTCGAAGCTCCGGATCGGAGACGGATGTTGCTCGGCCTTGGCAGCCTGATGGTCATGGGCGCCGCTGGCTGTTCCACCGTGCCGATGCCGCGGCAGCAAGCCATGCCGGTCCCTCCGCCCCGTCCGGCCGTGCCGGAACATGTGCGGCTGATGTACGCGGCCATGCCGGAGGAAGAGTTTCCGATCCCGGCCTATGACGTCTCGGAGCTCAATCCGGTCTATTACCGACAAATCGTCGATTTCGTCACGCCGGAAGTTCCGGGAACGGTCGTGGTCGATACAACAAACAGGTTCCTGTATCATGTGCAGGAAGGCGGCAGCGCCATGCGTTATGGCATTGGGGTAGGCAGGGCCGGCTTCGACTGGTCGGGCCGCGGCCATATTGCCTACAAGCGGAAGTGGCCGGTATGGACGCCGCCAGCCGAGATGATCGCCCGCGATCCCAGTCTGGAGCAATGGCGCCACGGCCAGCCACCTGGTATCACCAATCCGCTCGGCGCCCGGGCGCTCTACATTCACAAGGGCAATCGCGATACGCTCTACCGCCTGCATGGCACGGGCGAAGTCTGGACGATCGGCAAAGCCGTGTCGTCAGGCTGCGTGCGCCTTCTGCACCAGGATGTCATCGATCTCTACGAGCGGGTGCGCCCCGGCTCGGCAATTGTCGTGGAGCAGAATTTCCCGGCGATCGTTTGAGGCCGGATTCAAGTTGGCTGGCCCCGGCTCGGCCACTCGAGCCGAGCCGGAATTGCCGTGTCGATCAGCCTTCGCCCATGCCTTGCACGGGCTCCGCAGCTGCGCCCTGGCGAACCTTTTCCTCGATCCGGGCACCGACCGCCGGGTCGATGCTCTTCCAGTACTGGAATGCGCGGCTCAGGACCGGCTCGCGAACGCCGCCGAGCAGGCTGCCGGCGACCGTGTCAACCAGAGCGGCCCGTTGGGTATCGTCCATCACCTCGCGCACGAGTATACCGGGCTGGCTGAAATCATCGTCATCGTTGCGCAAGGTGTACGCGCTGCGCACCATCTCGCCATCGGCCTCCCAGCCGTCGGCGACCGGACCGGTGTTGTCCGCCCATTGCCGGTCGCCGCTGTTCGGCGCATAGACCGGCGCATTACCGGAATGATGATAGGCCATGTGTCCGTCGAACATGTAGGTGTTGACCGGCACTTTCGGCTGGTTCACCGGCAGCTGGTGGAAATTCGTGCCAATGCGGTTTCTCTGCGCGTCATTATAGGCAAAGGCACGGCCCAGCAGCATCTTGTCGGGCGACAGGCCGATGCCGGGAACCGTGTTGCCGGGCGAGAAGGCCGCCTGCTCGATTTCTGCGAAGAAGTTCACCGGGTTGCGGTTGAGCGTCATGCGCCCGACCTTGACGAGCGGATAGTCGGAATGCGGCCAGGTCTTGGTCAGGTCGAACGGATTGATGCGGTAGGTCTTCGCATCCTCATAGGGCATGATCTGGACCGAAAGGGTCCAACTGGGGAACTCGCCGCGCCCGATCGCCTCGAAGAGGTCGCGCCGGTGATAGTCGGCGTCGGCTCCGGCCATGGCGGCGGCCTCCTCATTGGAGAAGAAGCGCATGCCCTGCTCGGTATGGAAATGGTACTTGACCCAGACACGCTCGCCGGCGGCATTGATCCACATATAGGTATGCGAGCCATAGCCGTTCATGTGCCGCCAGGTGCGGGGCAGGCCGCGCTGGCCCATGAGATAGGTTACCTGGTGTGCCGATTCCGGGTTTTGCGTCCAGAAATCCCATTGCATGTGATTGTCGCGCAACCCGGAATCCGGCAACCGCTTCTGGCTGCGGATGAAATGGGGAAATTTCATCGGGTCCCGGACGAAAAAGATCGGGGTGTTGTTGCCGACGAGGTCGTAATTGCCTTCCTCGGTGTAGAATTTCAGGGAGAATCCGCGGACGTCGCGCCAGGTATCCGGACTGCCCTGTTCACCGGCAACGGTCGAAAAGCGCGCCAGCATGTCGGTCCGGGCCCCTTTGCGGAACAGGGCGGCTTTCGTAAAGGCCGAGACATCCTCGGTGGTTTCGAATACGCCGAAAGCGCCAGATCCCTTGGCATGCGGCTGCCGCTCCGGCACCTTCTCGCGATTGAAATGCGCCATCTGCTCGAGGAAATGCACATCATGCAGGAGGATCGGCCCGTCCGGCCCGATGGTGAGCGAATTGCGGTCGCTTGGAGCGGGTGCTCCGGTGCTCATTGTCGAATGGCCGGAACTATTCTGTTTCGTCATTTGTGATATCCTTTGCGTGAATGTGCCGCGATCGGTCTGCGCGCAGGGTCCGAAAGCCGGCTGAAAAGAATGACGCGGAGAATGCGAACAGAATCCCGGCGTGCCCCTGCTGTCGAACTGCTCAACGCCGGGCTTGCAACGGTCTGGCCCATTCTCCGACCATATGCCTGACGTATGGCCGGTCGTGGTGGAAATCAAGTCGCGGCGGCCGCACGGGTTGCGCGCCTGATCTCCGCACCATGGCCAACTCTTGATTGCCCCGTGTACAAGGGATAGGGACTTGCTGATCCGTTTCTCGCAAGGCTTTGTCCCGCGGCCATGTCATGTTGATTGAATTCGGTATCCTGGCCGTGCTGATCGGGCTGAACGGATTGCTTGCCATGTCCGAGCTGGCCATCATCTCCGCTTCAACAGTGCGCCTGAAGCTCTATGCCGATGGCGGCCGCTCGGGCGCAGCGCGCGCCCTCTCGCTTGCGGAAAATCCCGGGCGATTCCTGTCCACCGTGCAGATCGGGATCACGCTGGTCGGGATTGTTGCGGGCGCCTTTTCCGGCGCGACGCTCGGACTGCGCCTGGCGGCCTGGCTGCAGGCAGCCGGTATCTCGAGGGAAATCGCCGATCCCGTCGGTGTAGGCGGTGTCGTGATGCTGATCACCTACCTGTCGCTGGTGATGGGTGAACTGGTCCCCAAGCAGCTCGCCCTGCGCAATCCCGAAGCCGTCTCGTGCCGCGTCGCGCCGCCAATGCACCTGTTGGCGCTGGCCTGCGGACCGCTGGTCTGGCTGCTGGAGGTTTCCAGCAATCTGATCCTGCGGCTGTTGGGCTCGGTCAAGCAGGCGCAGTCCGGCGTTACCGAGGAAGAGATTCGCGCCGTCCTTGTCGAGGCGGAAGCTGCAGGCGTCCTCAAGGCAGGCGAGCGCGACATGCTGACCGGGGTCATGCGGCTCGCCGATCGCACTGCGCGTGGCCTGATGACGCCGAGGCGCGATGTCGAGACGATCGACCTTTCCGCCTCGCCCGAACAGATCGAGGCGCAGTTGCGGCGCACGCGGCGCACGCGCCTTCCGGTGCGGGACGGTCCGGAGGATGCGATTATCGGCGTGCTAAACGTAAAGGAAGTCCTGCACGGGATCGGCACGGGCGATGCGGAGGCCCTGCGCAGCATGGTCCGGGAAACACCGATCGTGATGGATATCTCGAGCGCCGGCGCGGTCATCGAGAAGCTGCGCGGCACCCGCCATCACATGGTGCTGGTCTTCGACGAGCTCGGCCACTTCGAGGGCATCATCACCGCGCTCGACATTCTCGAGGCCATAACCGGGAGCTTTCCCGATGAGGAGGATGACGGGCCGGACTTTCTCGACCGTGGCGACGGCACCTTTCTGGTTGCCGGTCGCATGCCGGTGGATGAATTCTTCGATCGGCTGGGCCTGCCCCAGGTTCAGGACCGGCGCTACGCCACGTTGGGCGGGCTGATCCTGTCGGAACTCGGCCGGTTGCCGCGACTGGGCGAAACGCTCGAATATTCGGGATGGAGGCTGGAAATCGTCGATCTCGATGGCACGCGCATCGACAAGATCCTGGTGAGCCGGCTCCGCGAGCTTCCATAATCTACTGTTCGCGGGGAGGGGCCTTCAGTTTCGCGAGGCGGCAAGTTGCCGGTCGACATAGTCTTCGACCAGCCTCTGCCCGTTGCGGAACCCGGACGGATCGCTGCCCAGCGCTTGGCGGATATAGATGCCGTCGATCATCGCGCCGATTCCCTCGGCAATGGTCATCGCGCGTTCGCCCGCGAGCGGCTTCAACGCATGCAGGAGATTGGAGCGGAGCCGTCGGGTATATAGCGACAACAGCTTGCGCGCGTCCCCGGAAACCTGGGCATGGATATAGAAGACCAGCCACGCCGAGACGATCTCCGCCTGGAACTGCGCTTCGCCAAGGCTCGCCTCGATGATCGCGGAGATCCGCTGCCGGGGCGAGCGAGCGTCCCGCAGTTTCTCGCGCACCTGTGCGCTGTATTGCTCGAGAAGATGGCGCATGGCCGAAGTGATCAGGCGATCCTTGGAGCCGAAATAATGATGTGCCAACCCTTGCGAGACCCCGGCGCGGGCGGCGATGTCCCGGATGGTCACATCGAGCGAGCCACGCGCGTGTATGGCGCTGATCGCTGCGGCAATCAGTTCCTGCCTGCGCAAGGTTTCCACTCCGACCTTCGGCATATATGCTCTCCTGGCCCAGACTAGGTTTCATTGAACAGTGGCTCAACAAAAAACTTGCAAATGACGCTATTTTGTGACCGGATTGGCGCAAATCCGCAGGAACTGGAGGAACTCATGCGAAAATTCATGATCGCGATCACCCTCGCCGCAACGGCGTTCGGCGGGCCGGCGCTGGCTGCCGAGCCGGAGAGCTGCTCGACAATCCGATTCTCCGATGTTGGCTGGACCGATATCACTGCGACGACGGCTGCGACGACGGAAGTGCTGAAAGCACTTGGCTATGAGACGGACATCAAGGTCCTGTCGGTGCCGGTGACCTATGCGTCGCTGAAGAATGAGGATATCGACGTCTTTCTCGGCAACTGGATGCCGACCATGGAGGCCGATATTGCCTCCTACCGGGAGGAGGGCTCGGTAGAGACCCTGCGCGCGAATCTGGAAGGGGCGAAATACACGCTGGCGACAAACGCGGCCGGCGCGGCGCTCGGCATTGCAGATTTCGGCGATATTGCCAGCCACGCCGACGCGCTGGGCGGCAAGATCTACGGGATCGAGCCCGGAAATGACGGCAATCGACTCATCCTCGACATGATCGAATCGGATGCGTTCGGGCTGGGTGCCTTCTCCCTGGCGGAATCGTCGGAGCAGGGCATGCTTGCCCAGGTGGATCGGGCCACGAAACGGAACGAGCCGATCGTGTTTCTCGGTTGGGAGCCCCATCCGATGAATGCCAATTTCGAGCTGACCTATCTGACCGGTGGGGATGAGTATTTCGGCCCCGATTTCGGTGGAGCCACCGTCTACACCAATGTCCGCGCCGGCTTTGCGGAGGAATGTCCGAATGTCGGCAAGTTCCTGAGCAATGTACATTTCACGCTTCAGATGGAAAACGAGATCATGGGTGCGATTCTCAATGACAATGAGGATCCGGCCAAGGCAGCCAATGCCTGGATGAAGGACAATCCGGATTTCGTGCTCGGCTGGCTCGAAGGTGTCACCACGCGCGACGGCGGCGATGCCGAAGCTGCTGTCCGGGCGCATCTCGGCCTGTAGCCGAAGCGGGTTTCCGGTTGCGCCTGCCGGGTGTGGTTCCTACAGGCCTCCCGGCTGGCGCTCCACACCATCTGCACAGAATGGCTCTTGCCGCCTGCCGGGGTGACCTGACCGATGGACTTTCTTACCGCGAACAAGATCCCGGTGGGCCGGACAGCGCGGGCGATCGTGGACTGGCTGACCGCGAATCTCGCTTGGTTCTTCGATGCGTTGGCAACGGGAATGAGCGCGATTATCGACGCGATCCTGTTCGTTCTGACCGCGCCGCATCCGTTGGTGACCGTGCTGGCTTTCACCGCGATTGCCTGGGTGCTCCGCCGTTCGCTGGGGGTAGCACTGCTCACTGCCGGCGCATTCCTGTTTGTCCTGAACCAGGGGTATTGGCAGGCGACGATGGAGACGCTGACGCTCGTCCTGTCGGCCTGTCTGCTCTGCATGGCCATCGGCCTGCCCGTAGGCATAGCCGCAGCGCACCGGCCACGCCTCTACATGTTCCTGCGGCCGGTGCTGGACCTGATGCAGACCCTGCCGACCTTCGTCTATCTCATTCCGGCCATCGTCTTCTTCGGCATCGGCATGGTACCTGGCCTGATCGCGACGGCGATCTTCGTGTTGCCTGCACCGATCCGGCTGACGCATCTGGGCATTTCCTCCACCCCTCGCCAGCTCATCGAGGCAGGAGAGGCCTTTGGGGCCACCGGCTGGCAATTGCTGTGGAAAATCGAGCTGCCCTATGCCGTGCCGCAGATCATGGCCGGCTTGACGCAGACGATCATGCTCTCGCTTTCCATGGTCGTGATCGCGGCACTGGTCGGGGCAGACGGGCTTGGCGTGCCGGTGGTGCGGGCGCTGAACACGGTCAATACCGCGCTTGGATTCGAATCCGGTCTGGTGATCGTCGTCATCGCCATCGTGCTTGACCGGCTGTTTCGTATGCCCGGGAGCCATCCATGAAGCACAAGATCGAGATCGACCGGGTAACGATCCTGTTCGGGCCACGATCCGCCAGGGCGCTGGAAATGGCGGATCAGGGCGCCAGCCGGTCCGAGATCCAGAGCGGGACAGGCAATGTGCTGGGCGTGCACGATTGCAGCGTCAGTATCAGCGAAGGGGAGATCCTGGTGCTGATGGGCCTGTCCGGCTCCGGCAAGTCCACCCTCCTGCGCGCAATCAACCGGTTGAATCCGATCACTCGCGGAACGGTGCGCATCCATGCCGATGGCAAGGTGCATGACATTGCGACCGCCCGCCGCGACGAGTTACGGCACATCCGGTCGCGGCTGGTTTCCATGGTCTTCCAGCAATTTGCCCTGCTGCCCTGGCGCAGCGTCGCGGACAATGTCGGCCTCGGCCTCGAACTTGCCGGATTGAGCCGGAAGGAGCGGAGCAAGAAAGTGGCGGCGCAGCTCGAACTGGTCGGTCTTGCGGACCGGGCGCACAGCCTTGTCGGTGAATTGTCCGGCGGCATGCAGCAACGCGTCGGCCTTGCGCGCGCATTTGCGACCGGGGCGCCCGTACTGCTCATGGACGAACCGTTTTCCGCGCTCGATCCGTTGATTCGCGCGCGCCTGCAGGACGAGCTGCTGGCGTTGCAGAGCCAGCTGCGCAAGACGATCGTGTTCGTCAGCCACGATCTCGACGAAGCCCTGAAGATCGGTAATCGCATCGCCATCATGGAAGGCGGCCGCATCGTGCAGATCGGTACGGCGCAGGAAATCCTGCTGCATCCGGCAAATGAATATGTCGCGGATTTCGTCGCCCACATGAACCCGCTCGGCGTCCTGCGCGCGCGCGACATCATGCGCGACCCGGCGGAGGCTTCGGCGCGGCCGGTCGGCGGCTCGGCGCAACCCGGAACCCCGGCGCGCGACCTGCTGCAGGCCCTGGCGCGCTCGCGCGGCGAAATTGGCGTTTTCGACAATGGCGTTCTTGTCGGACGCATCAGTTCCGATGATGTCGTGGCGGCCATTGCCCGGTTTCAGGCTGCGCGCTGAGCGCAAGCCGCTTGGAAAATCCGCGCAATTACGGCAAGAGTTTCCTGCATCAGGAAATGGGAGCACAATCATGAACATTGAAGGCATGACCGCCATCGTTACGGGCGCAGGCTCGGGTCTGGGAGAAGCAACGGCGCGGGCCCTTGCGCAGAAGGGCGCGCAAGTCGGCGTTCTCGATCTGAATGGCGAGCGCGCGCAATTGGTGGCGCAGGAAATCGGCGGCATTGCCGCGACCTGCGATGTCGCGGACGAATCCTCCTGCGCGGCGGCCATCGACCATGTCGCAGCACGTTTCGGCGCGGCGCGAATTCTGGTCAATTGCGCCGGCATCGTTGTCGTGCGCCGGACCCTGACGCGCGACGGCGCTCATCCGCTGGACGAATTCGAGCGCGTCTTGCGGGTCAATCTCCTCGGTACGTTCAACATGATCCGGCTGGCGACCCGGCACATGCGCGATCTGGAGCCACTTGCGGGCGGCGAACGCGGCGTCGTCGTCAATTCGTCCTCGATTGCGGCCTTTGACGGGCAGGTCGGGCAGGCTGCCTATGCCGCTTCGAAGGGCGGCGTGGCCGCCATGACCCTGCCGGTGGCGCGCGATCTGGCCAGTAGCGGCATCCGCGTGGTTTCCATTGCTCCCGGTCCTTTTCGGACCGCCATGGTCGCCAGCCTGCCGGATGAGGCGGTTGCTTCGCTCGGCAAGCAGGTCCCGTTCCCGCCGCGACTTGGCGAACCGGCCGAGTTCGCCGCGCTCGCAATGCATATTGTCGAGAATCAGATGCTGAACGGAGAGACCATCCGCCTGGATGGTGCCTTGCGAATGGCGCCGAAATAGGACCCAGGGCCACCCGCAAACGCCCGCCCGCCTGTTGCATGGTTGCATCTCAGGCGGGCAAGTCTTCAGCGCTTGAAATAACTTACTGTTTTATTTGCCAAAATTTTTTTGCATTAGGCTTTGACAGATATGGGTGAATTATATTAGAGATCGAACATCGGCAGGCACGATTGCCGATAAGGGTCGCCGCCGGATTTTCCCCCCAGATTCGGCTGCATGCAACGTTCCCCGAAATGATTCGGGGACGATCTAGAAATGGGGGATTACCATGAAGTACCAGAACGTCGCCAAGGGCCATGCTACCGGGGCCGAGATTCTTTCCGCATTGGGCAATGAACGCCGCCTGTTGATCATGTGCCACCTGCTCAATGGCGAGATCTCGGTCGGCAAGATCGCCGAGAAGGTGGAACTCAGCCAGTCGGCGCTGTCGCAGCATCTTGCCAAGCTGCGGGCGCTGGGCCTCGTGCAGACGCGTCGCGAGGGGCAGACGATCTTCTACTCTTCCAATTCGGTCAAGGCTGACAGCATTCTGCGGACGCTAGACAGCGTGCTAGAGGCAAGCTGATCCCGGAGAACAATGCGGTCCGCCGCTCGCAAGGCGTCGGAAGACGGCTTTCGCCGGCGGACCGGACAGGCTATGCGGAGTGCACGCACTCCGGCAGGAACCCGGGGCGCCGACGAGTTGTTGCAAGAGGCCCGGGACAATGCAGCCTGTCGAGATTTCCGACCCTGAGGATCCGCGCATCGAAGTCTATCGCGATATTCGCGAGCGCGACCTTGTCGGCCGCCGGGACCGCTTTGTCGCAGAGGGCAGGGTCGTGCTCGAAATCCTGCTGCGCAACAGCAGGTTCGAAGCCGAATCGCTGCTGCTGCTGGAGAATCGGCTGAACGGGCTCGGCGATCTGCTGGGTCAGGTACCCGCTGACGTGCCGGTCTATGTGGCCGGGCGCGCGGTGATGGACCGGATTGTCGGCTTCCCGCTGCATCGGGGAATTCTCGCGATCGGCCGCCGCCGCGCGCCCGTGACGAGCGCCGGGCTGATTGCCGCCTTGCCGGCCCGGGCTCTGCTCGTCGTGCTGGCCGGGATCGGCAATCATGACAATGTCGGTTCGATCTTCCGCAATGCCGCCGCGTTCGGCGCCGATGCCGTCCTGCTCGACGATGAATGTTGCGATCCACTCTATCGCAAGGCAATCCGTGTCTCGGTAGGTGCGGTTCTGCGCATGCCCCATGCTCGCGGCGGGAGCGCCGGACAGATCCTGGCGCAGCTCGATGCGGCAGGCTTTCGCCAGCTCGCCTTCTCGCCATCGGGAACTTCGCAATTGCGCGATCTCGAACCGTCGCCGCGCACGGCCCTGTTCTTCGGCAGCGAAGGGAAGGGCTTGCCGGCGGAAATCATGCGATCCATGACCACGGTGACCATTCCCATGGCGCCGGGCTTCGACAGCCTCAATGTTGCCGCCGCGTCTGCCATCGCGCTGCATCATTGCGCCGGCTGGACGGGGTGATCGACGGTCGACATGGCCCCTTGAGGTGCTATTGCCGCCCGGCAGCTTCCAGTGCGGCTTCGCGCAGTTCACGGATCTTCTCGGCGATGCCATTGCTGACCTGGTTGCGCCCCGGCGTGTGGAGACCGGGCTCGGCCGGCGCCTCGCTCTCGAGCAATGCGGTCAGATGTACGAATTGCGCGGCAAGCGCGCGGATCTGCTCCCGCAGCGCAGTATCTCCCGCAGGCTCCGCCGGCCGGCCGGCCGGGGTGGCGGGCTCGGCGGGCAGCTTCTCCGCCATCAGCTGGCGTAGCCGTTCCTCCAGCGCATCTCGCTCTTCTATGAGTTGGGCGATCAGTTGCGCCGCGCCGCCTTCATCCATGTTTCCATCCAGCTTCCGCAATCTTTGCAATTCCCTCTCGCGGCGTTCGAGGCGCTCCTCGGTATCCGTAAGCTGCGCCATCAGCTTCGCCAGTTTGGCCTCGGTCTCCTCCAGCCTTGCCTGACGCAATTGCAGACTGTCATGCAATGCGCCGGTCTCGGCCGCCAGGTCCCGCGCGCGCACCTCGAGATCGCGCCGTTCGCGCTTCAGGGTCTGGATATCGTTCAGCAACTGATCGATCCGCGCTTCCCGCGCCACGAGCTCGAGCTGCAGATTGCTGGCGTCGAGCGAGGCAACCTCCTGCTCCCGCCACAGTCGCTCGGTCTGGTCGGCCCGGTTTTCCAGCTCGTCAAGCGCGGCGGCAAGATCGTGCGAAACCTTCTCCAGCTCGCGGTCGCGCTCCTCTAGACGAGCTTCGAGTTGCGCGATGCGTTCCTCAAGCGCCGGCACGCTCGCATTGTTCTCGTCGCGCAGCTTGCGCAGCTGAACGAGCTCCTCGATCTGCCGGCCGAGCGCGGCCCGCGCTTCCGTGGCCTGGTCGCGCGCGGCCTTCAGTTCCACTTCCAGCCGGCGGATTGCCATGGCGGCCTCGGCGCGCACCCGGTCGGAGGCGGCAAGCATCTCGTTGCGGCTCATGGGGAGCGAGGCTTCGAGCCGCTTGCGGGTGAGCATGGCAGACCGGCGCCAGACGGCTGGCGCGGCGAGCAATGCAAGCAGGCCCGCGCCAAGGGAGCCCAAGAGGAAGAACAGGACCTGTTGCAGCAAGGATGAATTCCGCAAATAGGAACGCTGGACTGATTGTCGCACGGACGCGGCGGCGGATCCAGAGGCATTCTGTCTTCACTTTGGCGTGACCGGCAAGACCCCTGGCCGCAGTCGAACCGAAGACCGCCGCCTCAAGCCGTCGATCGCATGCTCCGGCTCAGAACGGATTCCAGGTCGGCTGCGACGTCAGCTTCAGATAGCCGAGATTGACGCCGAGGCGAGCCCCGATGCCAGTTCGGATCGGCACCAGCAGCACATCGCCATTCTTCAGCACGTTGAAGCCGAGGCCGGCCACGACATAGGCTGATCCCGCAACTCCGGCGTAGCGCCGATAGACCGAATCGATCGAATCCAGATTATAGACAAGGATCATCAGGCGCGATCCGGAGGCGCCGAAATCCCAGCCGATGGACGGTCCCTGCCAGAAAACATTATGGTTTCCGGCATTCTTGGTGTGCAGGACCCCCTCTCCATAGGTCAGGCCGCCAATGAAGGCGCCGGCACCTTCCTCGCCGAGGACATAGCCATTGGGCAGGCCGAGATTGCCGAAGATCCGTTCGACTCCGGCGGCGAGCTCGCCCGAGGTCGTGCCGAAGAAATCGTGCCCGGCCATGATGATCTCGTCCATGCTGTAGGTGTCGGCCCTGGCGGGGGCAAGGCTGACGAGGCCGATCCCGGTCAGGGCGATGGCGATCGCGAAAAAAATTCGCCGGAACCTGTGGGTCAGGGCATGAATCGTCATGTCGCTCTCCTTTCGGAAAATGCCGGCCATCCGGGATGCGCCGATCCCGCGGTCCGGCAACGATACGGAAACCTTAACCGGAAATCCTTTTTCAACCATTAATTTCCGGCGCAATCGACGCCACCGCCTGCCGTTTGCCGGCCAGCTTGCCGAGCTGTCCCGGCGCATGTATCCCTCGATGATTGCAGTCTGCACGATTCGAGGACCATGCTGGAGGTAGAAGAATTGCCCGGTACGCTCACACTTTCGGCCCCGGAACTGGCAGCCTTGCTGTGCAGCCGCCTGTGCCATGACATCATTTCGCCGGTGGGGGCCATCAATAACGGCCTCGAACTGCTCGACGAGGGCGGCGCCGACGAAGACGCGATGGCGCTGATCCGCGCCAGTGCGCGCAATGCTTCGGCGCGGCTGCAATTTGCCCGGCTTGCGTTCGGGGCTGCCGGCTCGGCAGGAATGCAGATCGACACGGGCGATGCCGAAGCCGTGGCGCGGTCCTTCCTGGCAAACGAGAAGCCTGAACTTGGCTGGAGCGGCGACCGGGCGCTCCTGCCGAAGAACCAGGTGAAGCTGCTTCTGAACCTGCTCCTGATTGCCCATGCCGCCATTCCGCGCGGCGGCCGCATCGACGTCAAGGTGGAAGCCGCCCCCGAAACCCGCTTCGAACTTTCGGCCTCGGGCCCGATGATGCGCGTGCCGGCGCGCTTTCTCGAGCTCTATTCGGGCCAAGGCGCGCAGGAGCCGATCGACGCGCACTCCGTCCAGTTCTACTACACCCTGTTGCTGGCGCGGGAGGCAGGCATGGAAATCGGCATTCGCGCCGGCGCCGAGGAGATCCTGCTGCGCGCGGGCTAGTCTCACGCATTGCGCACGATTGCCTCGCATGACGCGCACC
>CAYLGY010000005.1:32304-53811 GCA_964383325.1 uncultured Rhizobiaceae bacterium | reverse complement strand
AGCCAGCCCGAATTGACGTCGCGCATGATGTGCTCGACCGAATTGAAGGCAAGCGCGACATTCGGCGTGTAATGCATGGCCAGCACCACGCCGGTCAGGATCTGCACGACCAGCATGATCGAGAGAATGCCGCCGAACGTATAGGTGTAGTTCAGATTGCGCGGCACGGGATAGGCGACGAAGGAATCATACATGAGCCGCGGCAGCGGCATGCGCGCATCGACCCACCGTCCAAGACCGGTTTTCGGCGTATATGTGGAGTGCCCTTCACTCATGGTCGAATTTCTCCCAAACCCTTAGCCGATCCTGATGACGGAATCCGAGGTAAACTCGAACTGCGGCACATGCAGATTCTCCGGCGCCGGGCCGCGGCGAATGCGCCCTGCCGTATCATAGTGCGAACCGTGGCACGGACAGAACCAGCCGCCGAAATCACCCGCCTGCCCGAGCGGCACGCAGCCGAGATGCGTGCAGGAACCGATCATCACGATCCAGTTCTCCATGCCTTCGCCGGCTGAACGCGCGACATCCGTCGCGGGCGCGCTATCGGCGAGATTGGCATTGCGCGCCACCTGGTCCTTCAGCTCCTCGAGCGGCACCTTGCGCGCCTCCTCGATCTCGGCCTCGGTACGGTTGCGGATGAAGACCGGCTTGCCGCGCCATTTGACCGTGATCGACATTCCGGGCTCGATCCCGGAAACATCAACCTCGATCGAGGCCAGCGCCAAAGTCGAGGCATCCGGCCGCAACTGGTCGATGAAGGGCCACGCAGCAGCGGCTGCACCAACGGCGCCAGCCGCGCCGGTTGCGATGTACAGAAAATCGCGTCGGGAAGGTTCGCTCGTTTCGGTCGCACTCACAGGCTGATGTCCTTCTTGCCTCGATTGCCGCCGGCAATTCCTCTCCAGAATGAATTGCCCCACCGGCCACGCAGATGCAAGCGCGGCTGGAGGGTATCCCCGGCTTTCGGCGTTGGTTTCTATGCGTGATGCGCACTCTTGTCCAGACCGCATGCAGGAAAGACGGCAGTTTGTCGCGGCATTTCCTTCCCGGCCCGGGGGCGGCGCGCGCGCTGCCTGCGGGCAGCCGTGATTCGCCCATGCCTATTCGGCGGCGGCCTCGCCCCTCCGGTCGTCGGAGAGCAGGAATCCGCCGGATTGCCGCTGCCAGAGCTGGGCATAGAGGCCGCCCCTCGCGACCAGCTCCTCATGGGAACCTTCCTCGACGATTCGGCCCTCATCCATGATGACCAGCCGGTCGAGCGCGGCAATCGTGGACAGGCGGTGCGCAATGGCGATCACGGTCTTGCCCTCCATCAGGCGGTAGAGATTTTCCTGGATTGCCGCCTCGACCTCCGAATCAAGCGCGGAAGTCGCCTCGTCGAGGATCAGGATCGGCGCGTCCTTCAGCATGACGCGGGCGATGGCGATGCGCTGGCGCTGCCCGCCTGACAGTTTCACACCGCGCTCGCCGACATGGGCATCATAGCCGGTCCGACCCTCCGGATCGGTGAGCTGGGCGATGAAATCCTCCGCCTTTGCCTTGCGCGCCGCCTGCCGCATGGCCTCTTCGGTCGCATCCGGCCGGCCGTAGAGGATATTGTCCCGCACGGAGCGATGCAGGAGCGAGGTATCCTGCGTCACGACGCCGATGGCAGCGCGCAGCGATTCCTGGCGAACCCGGGAAATGTCCTGCCCGTCGATGAGGATCTGGCCATCCTCCAGGTCATAGAAGCGCAGCAGAAGATTGACGAGCGTCGACTTGCCCGCCCCGGACCGGCCGATCAGCCCGACCTTCTCGCCGGGATTGATGGTCAGCGCCAGATGGTCGATGACGCCGCCGCCCTTGCCGTAATGAAAGCGGATGTCGCGGAACTCGATGCGGCCCCTCGCGATGCGCAGATCGACGGCGTCGGGATGGTCGGTCACCTCGCGCGGCACGGAGATCGAGCTGATGCCGTCGCGCACCGTGCCGATATTCTCGAACAGGGCGCTGAGCTCCCACATGATCCATTGCGACATGCCCCAGAGCCGCAGCACCAGGCCGATGACGACGGCCACCGCGCCGATGCTGACGATCTCCAGCAGCCAGAACCAGATCGACAGGCCGGCGACCGCCACCATCAGCAGCGAATTCAGCGAATAGAGCCAGGCATAGAGCGCGGTGACGAGCCGCATGGAACGATAAACCGTGTCCATGAAGGCCGACATGCCTTCGCGCGCATAGTCCGCTTCACGCCGCGCATGGGAAAAAAGCTTTACGGTCTGGATGTTTGTATAGCTGTCGACCACCCGGCCCGTCATCATCGAACGGGCATCGGCCTGTTCCTCGGATACCTTGCCCAGCCTCGGCACGAAATAACCGAGCAGGCTGGCATAGCCGATCGCCCAGAAGAGCAGCGGCAGGGCCAGCCGCCAGTCCGCGGAGCCGACGATCAGCAGCGCGCCGAGAAAATAGACGACGACATAATTGAGGACGTCGACCATCTTCATGACGCATTCGCGCACGGCGAGCGCCGTCTGCATCAGCTTCGTGGCGATTCGCCCGGCGAACTCGTCCTGGTAATAGCCCATGGACTGCCGGAGCAGGTAGCGGTGCACCTGCCAGCGGATGCGCATGGGATAATTGCCCATCAGCGTCTGCGTATGGATCAGCGACTGCAGAAGCACCGTCGCCGGCAGGCCCACCAGCACGACGAAGCCCATGCCGGCAAGCTTCCAGCCCTCGGTCGCCAGGAAGGTCGCACGATCCTGCACCGACAGCCAGTCGACGATCGAGCCGAGAAAGCCGAACATCCACACTTCCGTGATGGCGATGGCCGCCACCAGCACAGCATCCAGTGCGATATAGGGCCATGCCCCACGCGTGAAATGCAGGCAGAACCCGGCCAGCGTCGCGGGCGGCGTCTGCAGCTCCTCGGTGGGAAACGGATCCAGTCTCTTCTCGAACCAGGCAAACATGGACAACCTTCGGGCAGATTCGGGACCATGGATTGAATCAGGCCCGGCGGACGATTACACGAGATGCACGAACACGATCCATCGCCCGGCGGTGCATAAATGACGAATGCGAGATGAGTGTGGCCGCACAGGTACAGCAGGCTTTCTCCGTCGCCCTCTACCAACCCGACATTGCGGGCAATACCGGCGCCATCCTGCGGCTGGCCGCCTGTTTCGGCTTCCAGGTCGAGCTGATCGGGCCGGCGGGGTTCAACACGTCCGAGCGCGCCTTCCGCCGCGCCGGCATGGATTATCTGGAGCTTGCCCGGCTGCAGATGCATGTCGACTGGGCTGCGTTCGAACGATGGCGGCGGGCGCACATGCGCCGGCTGATCCTGTTTTCGACGAAATCGGCGCGGGCCTATGCGGAATTCGCCTTCGAACCGAACGATCTGCTGCTTTTCGGCAGGGAAAGCGCCGGCGTGCCGGAGGAGGTCCACCAGGCCGCCGATCATTGCCTGACCATTCCGATGCCCGGCGGCGGGCGCAGCCTCAATCTCGCAATGTCCGTCGCCATTGCGAGCGGGGAGGCGATGCGCCAGCTCGCGGCCGCGAAGTCTTGACCGGCGCAGCCGATGGGGCTTTACATGGCGGTGCCGTGCCGTTGAATCGGCGCCCGACCTAATTCCTTGTTTGCGCATGATCTTTTCCAGAAGGCGGGTTCCACTTTCGCCGATCATGCTTTAGAGAGATCCGGTAACCCGACGAATCGCCAGAACGAATAATGGCAGGAATTCCAGCAAGCGGAGCAACTCTTGAGCGTCGCCACGATCCCGGCCGGATTGCCGGACGATATTGAGGACAGGAAACAGCGCGCGGCGGCCTGGTTCGCGCAGATCCGCGACCGGATCTGCGAGACCTTCGAGCAACTCGAAGACGAGCTGGAAGGCCCGCTATCCTCGCGCGCGCCCGGCCGGTTCGAGCCGAAGGCCTGGCAGCGCGGCGAGAATGGCGGCGGCGGCGTGATGTCGATGATGTACGGCCGCGTGTTCGAGAAGGTCGGCGTGCACATCTCGACGGTCCATGGCGAATTCTCGCCCGAGTTCCGCCAGCAGATTCCCGGCGCCGAGGAAGACCCGCGCTTCTGGGCCTCCGGCATCTCGCTGATCGCCCATCCGCAGAATCCGCATGTGCCCGCCGTGCACATGAATACGCGCATGGTCGTGACGACGCGCCACTGGTTCGGCGGCGGCGCGGATCTGACGCCCGTGCTCGATCGCCGGCGAACCCAGGAAGACGAGGACAGCGTCGTCTTCCACAAGGCGCTCGAATTCACCTGCAACCGCCATGCGGCCGTCGCCGATTATGCGCGCTACCGGCAATGGTGCGACGAATATTTCTTCCTCAGGCACCGCAACGAGCCGCGCGGCATTGGCGGCATCTTCTTCGACTGGCTGCATTCGCCGGAAGAGGCCGGCGGCTGGGAAGCCGATTTCCGCTTCGTGCAGGATGTCGGCCGCGCCTTCCACCTCGTCTACCCGCTGATCGTGCGGCGAAATTTCAACCAGAACTGGACCGAGGCCGACCGCGAGGAACAACTCGTCCGGCGCGGCCGCTATGTCGAATTCAACCTGCTCTATGACCGCGGCACCCTGTTCGGGCTCAAGACCGGCGGCAATATCGAATCGATCCTGTCCTCCCTGCCGCCCGAGGTGAAATGGCCCTGACAGGGCCGGTAGGGATCAACGATTCGGGTTTGCGTTTGCCGGGAACCCAAACCGTACCCATTTACTTGTGAAGCTTGATCGACCGGCCTTGCCCGGTCATAGTGAACGAGGAAAGGAGTTACGGCCATGAAACAGTTTCACTGTGGAACGCTCGTACCCGGCTGCGACTGGCAGGCACGTCATGAGGAAGAGGCGGAGATCATCCGCCGCGCGGTAGAGCACATGCGCAACACCCATGGCGAGACGATCATTCGCGAGAGCATGATCGAAGCCATCCGCGCCCGCATTTCGGAGACGGAAACCGTCTGAACAAGGATCCTGCGCAGAAGGGCAGCCGGGGCCGGTTGCCGATACGACCCGGACAGGATCAGGTTCCGAAGCGCTCAGGACGACAGGGAAGGCGCGCGCGCCAGCAGTTCCTGCCGGTCGAGGCTGAAGTCGCTGGCGATCCACGCCTCTTCGAGCTTCGCCAGCATGCGGCCCATGGCCTCGCCCGGCTCCATGCCGATCGACCGAAGGTCGCGGCCCGACACGGGCAGGCGCGGCGCCTGCCAGCGTAGCGCTTCGTCCAGCAACCGGCGGTACCCCTCCACCCCGGCCGGGTTGTCCCGGGCAAGCTCGCGCGCCAGATCGAGGCGAATCCGGTCGGCAAGTCCCGAATTTCCATTGCGATAGAGAAGGCGACGCAGTTCCGGGCCGGACAGATCCGGCGCCACCGTCTCCGCCCGCGCCCAGTCGCCAAGGCGACGCGCCTCGTGCCGCGACAGTTTCAGGCGTCGCGCCAGCCCTTCGACGACCGACACCCTGGGCGGCAGCATCGTCTCCAGTCGCAGAAGCGCATCCGGCTCCCAGCCGAGGGCCTGTTCGGCGGCGATAAGGTCATGCACTGAATCCATGCCCCAGCGCTCCGTCTCGGGCAGGATCTGCGTCAGCACGCCGGTCTGGCGCATCCACAACAGGGCGCGGGCGGGATCGCGGGTCGAAAGGAGCAGCTTCAGCTCGCTCCAGACGCGTTCGGCGGAAAGCCCGTCGAGGCCCGCCTTGAGCCGCGCGCAAGCCTTCAGCGCCGCCGCGTCGGGGCGACCCTCGCCATAGCGCGCGAACAGCCGGAAGAAGCGCAGGATGCGCAGGTAATCCTCACGGATGCGCGCCTCGGGATCGCCAATGAAGCGCAGCCGCCGCAGCTCCAGATCGGCAAGGCCCCCGACATGATCGATGACGGTGCCATCGGCGAGCGCATAGAGGCCGTTGATGGTGAAATCCCGCCGCCGCGCGTCCACCTCCCAATCGCGGCCATAGCGGACGCGGGCATGGCGGCCATCGGTCTCGACATCCTCGCGCAGGGTGGTCACCTCGAAAGGACGCCCACCGGCGATGACCGTCACGGTGCCGTGGGCGATGCCGGTCGGAACGGTCCGGTAGCCGAGCGCCTCCGCCCGCCGCATCACCTCCCGCGGTTCGGCGGTGGTCGCAATGTCGATATCGGTGACGGGCACGCCAAGCAAGGTGTTGCGCACCGCTCCCCCGGCGATGCGGGCCTCCTCGCCGTCGCGGTTCAGCCCGGCCAGCAATCGCTGGAGATCTGCATCGGCAAGCCAGGCGGCGGAGGCGATGGAAACCGTCACGCATAGAGCCTTTCGTAGATGGTGCGGATGATTCGCGCCGTAACCCCCCAGATGTGACGGTCCCCATACGGCATGCTCCAGTAGGAAAGGCTGACGCCGCCCCAGGTGCCGTGCTCCCTTCTGTGGTTGCGCGGATCCATCAGGAAGTCCAGCGGCACCTCGAAGGCCGCGGCCACCTCGACCGGATTGATCCGGTAATGGATGTCGGGCCGCGCCACAGCCAGAACCGGCGTGATCACGAAGCCGGTGCCGGTGATGTAATCCGGCATGCGTCCGAGGATCTCGAAGGCATCGGGCCGCACGCCGATCTCCTCCTGCGTCTCGCGCAGCGCCGCAGCTTCCGGCGAAGCATCGCCCGGATCGATCCGCCCGCCGGGAAAGGCGACCTGGCCGGCATGGGTGCGCAGCCCCTCGGTGCGCTGCGTCAGGACCATATGCGGCAAGCCGGCGCGTGGGACGACCGCGACGAGCACGGCAGCTTCGCGCAACCGGCAAATGGGGGAGCCGTCGGCCGCGACCGCATGCGGATCCACCATCCGATCGTCCTTCACCCAGTCAGTGGCTGCCAGGACCCGGGCGCGGAAATCCTCGAGCCGGCCGGCCACGCCCGCTTCGCTCAATTCCTGTCCTCCTGCAATTCCCCGGCGGGCATGACCTGGAAGGTGGCGCCATTGGAGCGAACGACGAACATGCGCCTCCCCTCGATCCAGGCCTCCTCGCCAAGCCCGACCAGCTCGTACATGACCGGACGGGCAAGCAGGGCTTCGAGACGCCCGCGCACGAGAAGATAGGGCTTCAGCCCGCCCGTTCCCGCCTCGATCTCGAATCGCAGCGGGTGATCGGGACCGGCCTCGACCACATCCCCGGCATCGGTGCGGAAGGTCAGCACCGGTTCGCCATCGCGGGACGAGGCATGCATCTCGACCGCGATGAAATGCGCATCCTCGACCCGGATCTCCAGCTTCTCGACCGGCGTGACGAGATAGGTGCGCCCGTCCGCATCCTTGCGCAGCACGGACGAGAACAGTCGAACCAGCCTTTTGCGCCCGATGGGGGTCCCCATATAGTACCAGGTGCCGTCGCGCCGGATCTCCATGTCGATCGCGCCACAGAATTCCGGATTCCAGCGCTCGACGGGCGGCGGCCCCTTGCCAGCGCGCGCCGCGCGTGAAATCAGGGCTTCCAGTCCGGCCGGTCCGGCGCCGGCAGGCGCATTCAGTTCCGAATTGATCATGGCCACGAAATAGTCACTGTTGTTCCGCTTGTCAGCCATCTTATGTAAATTAGGCTGGCAATGCACACCCGCCGGTTCCGGAGGAGCGCGAAACATGAGCGTCATCAAGCAGGAAGAACGACCGGGCGAGGCGGAAATGGTCGCCGCCGCCGAGGCTGCCCTCGCCGACATCGCCTCAATCCGGGATTCGGTCGGGAAGGTGATCTTCGGCCAGGAACGGGTGATCGAACGCGCCCTGGTGACGCTGCTGGCGGGCGGACATGCGCTGCTGGTCGGCGTGCCGGGGCTCGCCAAGACCAAGCTGGTCGAAACGCTCGGCATCGTGCTCGGGCTCGACGCGCGTCGGGTGCAGTTCACCCCGGACCTCATGCCCTCGGACATTCTGGGTTCCGAGGTCATGGAGCAGGACGAGAAGGGCCGGCGCAGCTTCCGCTTCATCCCCGGCCCGATCTTCGCCCAGCTCCTGATGGCCGACGAGATCAACCGGGCAAGCCCGCGGACGCAATCGGCGCTGCTGCAGGCCATGCAGGAATATCACGTGACCGTGGCGGGAGCGCGCCACGATCTCCCTGCCCCCTTTCACGTACTTGCGACCCAGAATCCGCTGGAGCAGGAAGGGACCTACCCGCTCCCCGAAGCCCAGCTCGACCGCTTCCTGATGCAGATCGACGTGCTCTATCCGGAGCTGGAGGCCGAGCGGCGCATCCTGACGGAAACGACGGGAAGCGTGGAGGCGGGGGCCAGCAATGTGCTCAGCGCCGAGCGGCTGCGTGAAATCCAGATGCTGATCCGGCGCATGCCCGTGCCGGAGAGCGTGATCGAAGCCGTGCTGCGCCTCGTGCGGGCAGCGCGCCCCCAAGGCGGCACCAGTGCGATCGACCGGCATGTCGCCTGGGGTCCCGGGCCGCGGGCCAGCCAGGCCCTGGTCCTGTGCTCCCGGGCGCGGGCCCTGTATGATGGCAGGCTCGCTCCCTCGGTGGAGGATGTGATGGCGCTGGCCGAACCGGTACTCCAGCACCGCATGGCGCTGACCTTCGCGGCCCGCGCCGAGGGCATGAGCGTGCGTGACGTGATTGCGGGGCTGGTGAAAGAACAGGGCTGATGGCACCCATAGGCGAGGCAGCACGCAGGTCGACGCCCACCGAAGGGCTGGTCGATGCACGCCGCAGTGCCGCGCATCTGCCGGATCTGCTCGTCGATGCACGGCGCGTGGTCAATACGGTGATCGCCGGCTGGCATGGCCGGCGCCGGCGCGGCATCGGCGAGAATTTCTGGCAGTTCCGGAACTATGTGGAAGGCGAGCAGCTTTCGCGGATCGACTGGCGCCGCTCCGCGCGCGACGATCACCTTTATGTGCGCGACCGCGAATGGGAAGCTGCCCATACGGTCTGGCTGTGGGCCGATTCGTCGCCCTCGATGCTCTACCGGTCGAAAGGGGCGCGCATGTCCAAGGAAGCGCGCGGCCTCGTACTCGTCCTCGCCCTGGCCGAATTGCTGTCGCGCAGCGGAGAGCGGATCGGCTGGCCGGGAGTGACGGATCCCCTCGCGGCCCGCGACGGAGCCGAGCGGCTTGCCGCGCGCCTGATGCACATGGTTGCCGCGCCGGCAAAGCCCGACTGGAGCGAGATCCGGCGTGGCGCCGATGTGGTCCTTGCCAGCGATTTTCTCGATCCGCCGCAGGAGACGGCTGCGTGGCTCGATCCCCTCGCCCGCCGCGGCGCGCGCGTGCATCTGGTCGAGATTGCCGACCCCGCCGAAGAGCAGTTCCCCTATTCCGGGCGGACCGAATTCCGCGATCCTGAAACCGGCCTGCGCCTGACCGCCGGGCGGGCCGAGGCCATCGCCCAGGAATATCGGGCGCTCTACCTGGCGCGTCGCCAGGAGCTGATCTCGCGCTGCACGGGCCTCGGCTGGAGCTATTCGGTCAATCATACGGATCGTCCCGCCTCCGAAACGCTGGTGCGGGTCCACATGATGCTGTCCGCCGAGGCGCAACCCGGAGCCGGAGGCCGGCCATGAACCTCGTGCCGCTGGCCTTCGCGCAACCGCTGATGCTGCTGGGGCTCATCGCCCTGCCGGTGATCTGGTGGCTGTTGCGGATGACGCCGCCCCGGCCGACGGTAGAGACCTTTCCGCCGCTGCGCATCCTTGCCCGCGTGCTGAAGAGCGAGGAAACGCCGCATCAGAGCCCGTGGTGGCTGACCTTGCTGCGCCTTCTGCTCGCGGCCTGCATCATCCTGGCGCTGGCGCAGCCCGTCTACAATCCGGTTCAGGCGCTGCGCCAGGGCGGCAACGGCCTGGCGGTCGTGATCGACAATTCCTGGGCTGCCGCGCCCGATTGGGATCGACGCGTCGCGACGGCGGAACGGCTCATTGCCGAATCGCGCCCCAGCGGCGAGCCGGTCTTGCTCGCCCTGACGGCGGAACCGGAAAACTCCGCCATCGGGCCTTTCGATGCGCAGGCTGCAATCGACCGCCTGCACGTCGCCGAACCGCGCCCGGTGCCGCCCGACCGTGGTGCCATGTTCTCGCGCGTGGCGCAGGAACTGCAGGCCATGCCCGGTGCTACGGTGGCGATCCTCAGCGATGGCCTCGCCACGCCGGACGATGCGGCGGCCCTCGATGAACTCGCCGGCACTGCCGGCGACCTGGTCTGGATCGTGCCGGACCGGCTGGACGCGGTCGGCATTCGCGGCGCACAGAACGATGCGGAGGCCATGGTGGTGACCGTGGTCCGGGCGCCCGCGAGCGAATCGCGCATGGTCACGCTGGCGGCGCTCGACGAGCAGGGACGGCGCATCGCTGAGGCCAATGCCCTTTTCGCGCCCGGCGAGGCCGAGGCGCGCGCAGAATTCACGCAGCCCTTCGAATTACGCAATGATTTCAGCCGCATCGTGGTGGAAGATGCCCGCCAGGCCGCCGCCACGCGCTTGCTGGACGAAAATTCGCGCCGCCGGCGGGTCGGCATGATCTCGGCTGCCGAAGGCGACCGGGCGCAGCCGCTGCTTTCGCCGCTTTTCTATATCCGGCGGGCGCTCTCCCCCTATGCCGACCTGATCGAACCCGATACGCAGCGGCTCGATGATGCCCTGGCGCAGCTCATCGAGCAGAGCCCTGCGGTGATCGTGCTCGCCGATATCGGCACGCTGCCGCAGGAGAGCAGCGATCGTCTGGCCGAGTGGGTCGAAGGCGGAGGCACGCTGCTGCGCTTTGCCGGGCCGAGGCTTGCCGCCGCCGCGGAGGACGCGGAATTGCTGCCGGTGCGCCTGCGTGGCGGTTCGCGCGAACTTGGCGGCGCGCTGTCCTGGACCGAGCCGCAGCCCGTGTCCGAATTCCCGGAACAGGGCCCGTTCCATGATCTGGAGCCGCCGCGCGAGGTCCACGTGCAGCGCCAGGTCCTGGCGGAACCGACGCCGGACATCGCAGAACGTAGCTGGGCGACCCTCGCCGACGGCACGCCGCTGGTTTCGGGCGCGCGGCGCGGCGCGGGCATGCTGGTCCTGTTCCATGTCCCCTCAGAGGCAAGCTGGTCGAACCTGCCGATCTCGGGGAGCTTTGTCGCCATGCTGCGCCGCATCGTGCAGCTTTCCAGCAATCAGGGCATGCTGGAAACCCGGCGCGACGGCACCCCGGTCGCGCTGGCGCCGTACCGGATGATCGGCGCCGACGGCGCATTGACCGTCCCGCCGCCACAGGCGCGCCCCCTGGTGCCGGACCGCCCGGTCATGCCGGTGACGCTCGACCATCCGCCCGGCCTGTACGGTTCGGATGACGGCTATGTCGCGCACAATCTCCTCCATCCGCAGTCCGAACTGACGCCAGTCGAGCCACCGCAGGCCGCAATTCCGGTCACCCGGTTGCCCTATGCCTTCGACGAATCGCAGCGGCTGAAGGGCCATTTCCTTGCAGCGGCGGCATTGCTGCTCGCGCTCGACACGCTGGCGCTGTTCTGGATCGGCGGCAAGCTTCCCCGCCGGCGCCGGCGCACGCTCGGTACCGCCGCGGCAATGGCCGGCGCCCTGCTCCTCGCGGCAGCGGGAATGCTGGACCCTGCGCTCGCGCAAGCAGATGATTCGCGCCCGGGCGACGCGCAGGCCATCGCCGCCATCACCAAGACCCGCATCGCCTATGTGCGCACCGGCAATGCCTCGATCGATTCGATCAGCCGGGCGGGAATCGCCGGCCTCAACCGCTTCCTGATCGAGAAGACGGCGCTGGAGCCGGGCGAGCCGGCCGGGATCGACATTGCGACGGACGAGCTTGCCTTCTACCCGCTGATCTACTGGCCGATCGATGCCGCCATCGCGACCCCGGACGCGGCCGCGCTCGCCCGGATCGATGCCTACATGCAGCAGGGTGGCACGGTGCTCTTCGATACGCGCGACCAGAACCTCGCTGGATTCGACCGAAGCGCCGGGGCCTCGCCGGCGACGCTGCGCCTGCGCGAGATCCTGTCGCACATGAACATTCCGCCGCTCGAGCCCGTCCCGGACGATCACGTGCTGACGAAGGCCTTCTACCTGCTCAGCCAGTTTCCGGGACGCTATGCGGACGCTCCCCTCTGGGTCGAGGCCCTGCCGCGCAGCGCCGAAGAAGCCGACCGGCCAGTGCGCGCCGGCGACGGAGTAAGTCCGATCCTGATCACCGCCGCCGATTTCGCCGGCGCATGGGCAATCGATACGGCTGGACGGCCGATCTTTCCGACCGTGCCGCCGGACCCGTTCCAGCGCATGCTCGCCTATCGGGCCGGAGTAAACATCATGATGTACATGCTGACCGGCAATTACAAATCCGACCAGGTGCATGTGCCGGTGCTCCTCGAAAGGCTGGGCCAATAGGATGGAGCTGTCGGTCGCCTTCGAACCCCTGCTGCCCTGGCAATATGTGGCCGCAACCGCCGTGCTGGTGCTGGTGCTCGCCGCCCTTGGCCTCGTACTCCGGATGCGCGGCGCGCCGCTTCGCCTGGCCGCCGGGCTTGCCCTGATCGCCGCGCTGGCCAATCCGGTCATTCTCGATGAGGAGCGCGAGCCGCTCGCCGGCGTCGTGGCGCTGGTCATCGACCGCAGCCCGAGCCAGGATTTGGACGGGCGCCGGCAGCAGACCGATGCGGCGGTTGCGCGGATCCGCCAGCAATTGCAGCGCTTTCCGCAATTCGAGCTTCGCGAGGTCGAAGCGGGCACGGCCGAGCGCGCCGCCGACCGGACGGAAACGCGCCTCTTCGAAGCGCTGAACGGCCTGCTGCGCGACGTGCCGCCATCGCGGGTCGCCGGCGCCATCCTCGTCACGGACGGGCAGATCCACGACGTTCCCGAGGCGGGGAATGGGTTCCTGGCGCCGCTGCACGCCCTGATTACCGGCAAGGAGGATGAACTCGATTACCGGATCGAATTCGTCCGCGCACCGCGCTTTGCGATTGCCGGCAAGCCGCTGGACCTGACCTACCGGATCAGTGGCAGGGCGGGGGAAGTCCTCCCGGTCAGCATAGCGGTCAATGGGGAACCGGTCGGCATCGCGCGTGCCGCCACCGGGCAGGAAACCCGGCTTTCGCTTGAAATTCCCCATGCCGGGCGCAACATCATCGAGCTTGCCATCGACCCGCAACCCGATGAGGTTTCCCTGGTCAACAATCGCGCCATCGCGCTGGTGGACGGGATTCGCGAGAATCTGCGCGTGCTGCTCGTCTCGGGTGAGCCGCATGCAGGGGAACGGACCTGGCGCAACCTGCTGAAATCCGACGCTGCGGTCGATCTCGTCCACTTCACCATCCTGCGGCCGCCCGAAAAGCAGGACGGGACGCCGATAACCGACCTGTCGCTGATCGCTTTCCCGACGCGGGAGCTGTTCGTCGAGAAGATCCATGATTTCGACCTGATCATTTTCGACCGCTACCAGCATCGCGACGTGCTGCCGGTACTCTATTATGATTACATAGCCCAATATGTGATGCAGGGCGGTGCCTTGCTGATCGCAGCCGGGCCGGAATATGCCGGGCGCGACACCATCGCGCGCACGCCGTTGATTTCCGCCTTGCCCGGCCTGCCGACCGGCGAGGTCATCGAGCGCGCCTTCTACCCCCGCCTGACGGAGATCGGCGAGCGCCATCCGGTGACGCGCGGCCTCGACGGGTCCGTGACCGAGCCGCCGCAATGGAGCCGCTGGTTTCGCCTGATCGGCATTGACGAGCCGGAAGGGACGGTGGTGCTGGAAGGCGCGCAAGGCAGGCCGCTGCTCGTCCTCGATCGCATCGGGGAAGGCCGGGTCGGCATGCTGCTGTCGGATCAGGGCTGGCTCTGGGCACGCGGCTTCGAGGGCGGCGGTCCGCATGTCTCGCTCTACCGGCGCATTGCCCACTGGCTGATGAAGGAGCCGGACCTGGAAGAAGAGCGGCTGCATGCGCAAGGGCGCGGCATGACCTTGGAAATCCGCCGCCAGAGCATGGCCGAAACCGTTGGGCCAGCGCGGTTCGTCACCCCCTCCGGCGCCGAGGTGGAAGTGCCGCTCGCGCAGGTGGAGCCGGGCGTGTTCGCCGCCACGGTCGATGCGGAGGAAATCGGTCTCCATGAAATCCGCCACGGCGAACTGCGCACGCTGGCGCATGTCGGCCCGGTGAATGCGCCGGAATTCGCCGATGCGCGATCGACGACGCAGCGCCTTGCGGGTGTGGCCCGGGAAAGCGGCGGGAGCGTCCGCCGCATTGGCGATGCCGAAGCGCCTTCCCTGCCGGGCATCGTGCCGGTGCGGCGCGGCAGCCAAGCGACCGGAAGGGACTGGATCGGCCTCGGCGTCACTTCCGACAGCACGCTGAAATCCGTCAACCGGCTGCCACTCTTCGCAGGCTTCCTCGGTCTTGCTGCCCTGCTGCTGGCGCTGGGGGCGATGTGGTATCGGGAGGGCCGCTGACGGCACCGTTCCCCGCCAGCGACGCCTGCCGGACATGACGCACCCTGCCGGCAAGGCCAGCGGGCGAATCCGTGTCGAACACCGCCACGAGCAACCTGCCCGGATCCACCGGCCAGGGCATCTGAAGGCCGGGATGGCCAAGCGGCCGAAAGCCGAGCGGCGCATAATAGGGCGCATCGCCGACAAGGATGACCGCCGGCGCGCCGTGGCGCTCGGCCGCCTCCAGGGCGATGCGGACTAGCTGGCGCCCGATGCCGCGGTTCTTCCATTGCGGACGCACGGCCAGCGGCCCGAGCAGCACCGCCTGCACCGATCCGGCCATGACCCAGCTCTGGCGGACCGAGCCGACGATCTCGCCATCGGCGCGCGCAACGAAGGACAGGCGCGGATCATGCGGCCCGCCTTCGCGGATCCTGTGCGCCGCGCGGGAAAACCGGCCGGGACCAAAGGCCTCGGCATTGATGGCTTCGATGGCCGGATCATCCTCCGGCTGTTCGGCATGATAGGAAATGTGGACGGCGTTCATGACCTGGAATCACTGCAAGCTTCGGGAATGGCAAAGGCGCACCGCCGCCGGAACCCTTGGTTCAGGGGCGGACTTTCATTCGTCGTCGCGCGCAACCCATCAGCATCTGGACCATCCCGAAGCCGGTTTCGCCCCGCCAGGGCACAAAGCCGGAAACTGCTCGCCGCCTGCGGAAAAGACCTTGTCCGATCAAGCAGATGGGTCCAGTCCGCGTTTCAGCGCCTCATCATCTATCACCGAAAGGGCACCGGGTCCACAGCAAACTGACGCCAGCCCTGCCCGGCGTGACGCACTGTTCGATGCGCGCGCCATTGGGGTTGCGGCCCGGGCAGCCTATCTTTCCGGAGAAACTTCAGGAGAAAATGATGGGCAAACTCATCGACGGCGTATGGCACAAGGTCTGGTACGATACCGCGAAGACCGGCGGGCGGTTCGAACGCGCGGAATCGGGTTTCCGCAACTGGGTAACGGTCGACGGCGCTCCCGGTCCGGGCGGCAAGGGCGGGTTCGCCGCCGAGCCGGGCCGTTATCATCTCTATGTCTCGCTCGCCTGCCCCTGGGCGCACCGGACGCTGATCGTGCGCAAGCTGAAAGGGCTGGAGGAGGTGATCCCGGTCTCGATCGTTCATCACTACATGGGCGATGAAGGCTGGACCTTCCTCGCCGAGGACGGCGCGACCGGCGACCGGCTGCATGGCTTCGAATTTCTTCGCCAGCTCTACCAGAAGGCCGATCCGCATTATACGGGCCGCGTAACGGTACCCGTCTTGTGGGACACGCGCACCGGCACGATCGTGTCGAATGAATCTTCCGAGATCATCCGCATGTTCAACAGCGCCTTCGACCAATGGGGCGACCGGACGGTCGACCTCTACCCGGCGCCTCTGCGCAGCGAGATCGATGCGTTGAATGCGGCCATCTATCCGGCAATCAACAATGGCGTCTATCGCTGCGGCTTCGCAACCAGCCAGCAGGCCTATGACGAAGCCTTCGACGAGCTGTTCACAGCACTGGACGGGCTCGAGGCGCGCCTCGATACCAGACGTTACCTGACTGGAGGCCAGCAGACCGAGGCGGACTGGCGGCTGTTCACGACCCTGGTGCGATTCGACCCGGTCTATGTCGGCCATTTCAAGTGCAATCTGCGCCGGATAGCCGATTATCCGAACCTGTCCAACTATTTGCGCGAACTCTACCAGGTTCCGGGAATTGCCTCGACCGTGGACATGCTCCACATCAAGAAGCATTATTATGGCAGCCATCCGACCATCAACCCGACCGGAATCGTTCCGCGCGGACCGCAACTCGACCTGGCCGCCCCGCATGACCGGGACAGGCTGGCCGCTGCGGCCTGACAGGCCATCTTGTCCGGAAAGCTGGTTCCACTTTCCGGGATCATGGCGCTCTTGCTGAAGCATGATCTTGTCCGGAAAGCTGGTTCCACTTTCCGGGATCATGCTCTAGAACCCCCCCCCATGTTCCAACTCGCCCATTTCTCCGATGTCCATCTTGGACCGATGCCGACGCTGACGCTGCGCCAGCTCGCGTCGAAGCGCGTGACCGGCTATCTGAACTGGCATGCGGGGCGACGCCGGAAACATCATCAGGAGGGGGTGAGCGGCGCGATCCTGTCCGCGATCCTCGCGGCGCAACCGTCGCATGTCGCGCTGACCGGCGACCTGATCAATCTCGGCCATGACAGTGAGATCGCGGCGGCGCGGGCCTGGCTGGCAACGATCGGCGCGCCGGAATTCGTTTCGGTCGTGCCGGGCAATCATGATGCCTATGTGCCCGGCGCCTTCGCCCGGATCTATGCTGCCTGGCAACCCTACATGCAGGGTGACGAGCCGAACTCGACCGGCTCGCCCTTTCCCTATCTGCGCATTCGCGAGAACATCGCCCTGATCGGCCTGTCCTCGGCGCGGGCAACCGCCCCGTTCATGGCCACGGGCTATTTCCTCCAGCCGCAGGCGCGCGAGGCCGAGCGCATGCTGGCCGAAACCCGCGGCCTCTATCGCGTGATCCTGATCCATCATCCGCCGCTGCGCAGCGGACCGCTCCATCGCCGGCTGATCGGGGTGCGCCGGTTCCGGGACATGATCGCGAGGCAGGGCGCGGAACTGGTCCTGCATGGCCATACGCATCTGCCGACGCTCCACTGGCTTCCCGGCGCCTATGGGCCCGTCCCGGTTGTCGGCGTTGCCGCGGCAGGCCAGGCACCCGGCGCGGTCAAGCCCGCCGCCCAGTACAATCTCTTCGAGATCGAGGAGCGACAGGGCAATTGGCATGCGCGGCTGACCCGCTACGGGCTCGGCGAGGGCCAAGCAGCCATCCCGGTCGAGCAGTGCTGGCTGAGTGGCGGGGCCGCCTGAAATTCCGCCTCATGACAGGGAAAAGCAAGGCTGCGCTTGTCTTGCCGCCTGCAGTTGATAAGAAGATCATGAAGTGGTGGAGATCTGGATATCTTGAAGCGCTTCCTGCCCATTCTGGTCTTTCTGACGATTGCGCTCGTCGGCATTACCCTTGCAGGCTTTGCCTATCTCGCGCGGCAGGAGGCAGACCGCATCCGCTTCGAATCGATCGTCGACAGCGGCTATAACCGGATCGAGAGCCGCATCGTTCTCAATCTTTCCGTGTTGCGGGCGGCTCGAGCCTTTTTCGAGGCACGCGGCGGCGAAGTGTCGAGCCGCGAGTTCCGGGAGTTCTTCGAGGCCCTGGAGATCGACGAGAATTTCGCCGGATTGCGGGGCATCGGCTATCTGGGTGTCTTCCGGCCGGAGGAAATCGCCGCAGCCAGCCAGTTCATCCAGCGCCATCACGGGCAGGAGGGCGGGATCTATCCCGATTCGGCGCAGGAACTGCGCACGCCCGTCCTGCTCTATGAGCCACTGGATGCAAATGGCCCGATCGGCTTCGACATGTTCACCGATCCGGTGCGGCGCGAGGCGATCCGCGCCGCGCTCGCCGATTCCACCGCGCATGCGAGCGGCCGTGTGCTCCTGCACGAGCAGCCCGATGGCGGCCAGAGCTGGCCCGGCTTTCTGGTATTCCTGCGCACGGAGCTGGGTTCCGGCAATGGGCAACGGCAAGCCGGGGGGGTGCTCTACGCCGCATTCCGGTCGCAGGAACTGTTCCAGGCCGCCCTGCAGCGAAGGCCGCTCCTGCCGCTGGCCCTCGAAGTTCATGACGAGCACAACAATCCCGACCGCCTGCTCTTCCGCTCGAATGCGCCACCCGCCGATAAAGGCCATGGCGGGCTGATCGACATCCGCTCCATGACGGTGGGAGAGCGCAATCTGGTGCTGACCTTCCGCCCGACCAGTTCCTTCGACGCAAGGGCGCTGCATGTCGACCTGATCCTGCTGATCCTGTTCAGCCTGCTCCTCGCTTCTGCCATGGCGCTCGCGATCCGCTATCGCGAGCGGGCCTATGCGGCGGCGGCGCATCTGCATGGCGCAACGGAAAAAAGCCTGCAGGAACGCGACCTGATGCTGCAGGAAATGAAGCATCGCAACAAGAACCAGATCACGCGCATCCTTGCGATCGCGCGCCAGACCGCCTCGGGCTCGGAGAGCATCGAGGATTTTTCCGCATCGTTCACCGCCAGGCTGCAATCCATGTCCAACTCGCTCGACCTGCTCACCCGCTCGCGCTGGCAGCGGGCCGAGCTGAGCGAATTGCTGCGCAGTGAATTGCACCAGGTGTTTGGCAGCGAACTGCCGGAGGGGCTTCTTTCCGGTCCGCGGGTGGAACTCGACGCGACGGCGACGCAAGCCCTCGGCCTGACCTTTCATGAACTGGCGACGAACGCGCTGAAATATGGCAAGGCCGGCGAGGCCGTGGATACGTTGCAGGTCAGCTGGCGCATCGAAGCGCAGGACAAGCAGCGCATCCTGGTGCTGAACTGGCAGGAATCGGGCGTCGATGGGCTGAGGTCGCCGGATTCGACCGGATTCGGGACGCGACTCATCGAAATGAGCATCACCAAGGAACTGAACGGAACCATTGATCGCAACTTCCGACCCGAAGGTCTCGAGGTAGAGATCCGGTTCGCATTGTAGCGCCGGTCACAGTTGCGCCAGCGCGTCTTCCTGCTCGAAATTCCGGTGGGGAATGTCCAGCTGGTACTCGACCCGGTCATCGGCGAAGCGCAATTCGGCCTTGCCATCGAGCGAAGCAGGCACGACGCGTTCGAGAATGATGACGCCGAAGCTCTGGGTGCGAAAATACTGCTCCGGCTGCGTGAAGGGCTCGGCCCAGACCAGGCGCAGCATGCGGCCCTGATCCCCGTCGTCGGCAAGCGTCGCGGTCAGTTCGATCTTTCCATCCGGATCGGCAAGCGCGCCCCGCGCCCGCGAGCAGAACAGCAGCTCATGCAGCGCCAGGCCGATATGCAGCGCCGCATTCGGCGTCAGATAGGGGTTCGACCCTTCGAGAGATAGCCGCCGCGCCTCGAATTCCCGGCGCCGGTCGAGCTGGCCGCGCACCAGATCGCGGAAGAGCGCGCCACGCCAGTTCGACATGGTGATCAGATCCTGCGATGAGGCAAGCGATTGCAGCCGCCCCTGGAAATAGCTCAGGAAATCCTCGATGCTCTCGGCATGATTGCCGGTCTGGCTGGCAATGCTCTGGATGATGGCCAGCAGGTTGCGCGACCGGTGGCTGACCTCCCGCAGCAGCGCCCGCAGGCTCTGTTCGCGATGCTTGCGCTCCGTTGTCTCGACCTTGGTGGTGATCACCCCGCGCACCGTTCCATCCTCGGCATAGTCAGGATCGACCCAGATCTCGAACCAGCGCGTATCCTCCTCGCCGACCGCGCTGATCTCGAACCGGTCGGCCTGGCCGGACTCGATCGCCTGGCGGCGCGAACCGCCGATCCGCTCGATCTGGGCCGGCGAAAGGATGTTCTCGCCATCCAGCTTTCCGCCCAGCATCCACGGCGCCGCCATGTTGCGCGCCCAGACGGTGCGCAATTCGCGATCCTGGTAGAGGACGGAAACGCCGGCATTGCGCAATGCATGCAGCAGCGCGACGCCAAGCTGGGAATCGTCCTGCATGATGGCGGGATCGATGACCTGGGCGCTGTCGGCCCTGTTCGCATTATCCGCCTTGCCCTCGCTCATTCCGCCTTTTCGACGGGTTCCACCGCGCGCCATGTCAAGCCTGCCTTTGTCCAATTGGGCATGTGCGCTGGTCCGTTCGCTGGAGACCCGTTCGGCCGCATCGATCCTTTGCCCCTTCAAAGTCGGTCTCCTGACCCTATTTTCCGGCTACCTGCAAGCGCCACGCCACCTGGCCTCCGGCTAAGCTGAAACGCAATGTGGAGAGCAGCGCGACAACTGGCCCTGCCCTCCACGAATACGCGTTACGTGTTGTGAAGCGTTCATGTCCGCCGAAGGAATCCCGCGATTAACGAAATGACGAGGAACGCCAGGAAGACAAAGAACAGGATCTGCGCAATGCCAGCAGAGGCGCCTGCAATTCCACCGAAGCCGAGCACGCCCGCAATCAGGGCGATGACGAGAAATACGAGTGTCCAGTACAGCATGGGTATGATCTCCTTGGCTAACCCTGGCGAATAATGCTCGTGCTTCCCGTTGGTTCCGTTTCCTCGTTCAGGCGGCCGATTTTCTTGCTTCTGCGCCGAAGAACAAGGCCTGGCTGATCAGGCCCTTCACCATTTCCGGGCTGAACGGCTTGGTGACCAGATAGGTCGGCTCCGGCCGCTCTCCGGTCAGGAGGCGCTCCGGAAAGGCGGTGATGAAGATTACCGGCACGCTGGTAGAGCCGAGGATCTCGTTGACGGCGTCGACGCCAGAGGAGCCGTCGGCAAGCTGGATGTCGGCGAGTACCATGCCCGGCCGGCGCTGCTTGAAGAGGGCCACGGCCTCGCCATGCGTGCGGGCGGTTCCAACGACGCGGTGGCCGAGGCTCTCGACCATTTCCTCGATGTCGAGCGCAATCAGGGGCTCGTCCTCGATGATCAGGATATCGGTCGCGACCTGGCGCGAAATCTCCTGGTTGGCGCGCTGGAGAAGTTCGCCGAACTCCTCTTCATCCACCTCGAGCACCTCGGCGGCCTCGCGCGGCGAGAACCCCTCGACCGTAACGAGGAGGAAGGCCTGACGCTCGCGTGGCGCCAGCGCGCCGAGATTGGCGAGCGCCCGCTGCTCCCAGCCGGGCTGGCTCTCATCGGCCGGAATGCGGATCGAGACCGGCGTGAACATCTTGGCAAAGGTCTTGTACAGCGCGATGCGATCATTGGAGGCCTGCGGAAAAATTCCGGTATCGGCAATCATCGCCTCCAGCAATGTCGCCACCAGCGCATCCCCGCTTTCCTGCGACCCGGAAACCGCGCGCGCGAAACGGCGCAGATAAGGCAGGTGTGGCGCGATTGCAGTGGACAGGCTCATATGGATTGTCTCCCTCAAATATCTCGCAAGTGTCTCGTTGCGGAACGGACAGCCGGATGCTACCCCAATTTCGTGTCAACGTAACGACCTGCAAAAGGTTCCAGAAAAAATGCAGCCTTTCGCGGAACCTTTGCCGGACGCAT
>CAYLGY010000005.1:0-32204 GCA_964383325.1 uncultured Rhizobiaceae bacterium | reverse complement strand
TTCGAGTAACAGAGGCGGGGCTTCAGGCAACATGGCAAATGATGACAACGGGAAGAAACGGGGCAACAGCGTGACCACCGATCCCCTGGGTCCGAACTCGGAGATCGGCCGCAAGCTCAAGCAATTCTACGAGGAAGTCGTCTCCGAAGGCGTACCGGACCGGTTCGCCCAGCTGCTTTCGCAGCTGGAGCAGGCCGAAACGTCCAAGAAGGACTGATCCATGGCAACTTCGTCGGGCTTCAGGGGCGACCTGCTCCAGGCAATTCCGAGCTTGCGCGCCTTTGCCATTTCGCTATGCCGAAATGCGGATCGGGCCGACGATCTCGTGCAGGAAACCCTCGTCAAGGCCTGGGACAAGCAGACGAGCTTTCGTCCCGGAACCAACCTCACCGCCTGGCTTTTCACGATCCTGCGCAATGAATTCTATTCACAGATGCGCAAAAGAGGGCGCGAAGTCCAGGATTCGGACGGCTTGCTTACCGAGCGCATGGCCGTCCCGCCCGCGCAACACGGCCAGCTCGACCTCGAGGATTTCCGCGTCGCGCTCGAACAGCTCCCGCAGGACCAGCGCGAGGCGATCATCCTCGTCGGCGCTTCCGGATTTTCCTACGAGGAAGCGGCCGAAATCTGCGGTTGCGCCATCGGCACCATCAAGAGCCGGGTCAGCCGGGCGCGCACGCGATTGCAGGAATTGCTGCAAATGGCCGACGGCGAGCAGTTCGGTCCCGACGCAATCGCGATCCACGTTCTCTCGAACGACCAGTCCAGATCGTAAGGTAGGCACCGGCGCTGGAACCTTGCTGCCTCCCGCCCGTTGTACCGGCATACCGATACAGTCGCTGGAGGAGCCGCATGGCAAGGATCTTTCGTCAGGAACAGGCCAAGCAAGGCAGGTCAGGTCATCGCGTCCTGCTCATCCTGGTCGTGTCCCTGATTCTGGCGATGATCGTCTGGGCGGGCGTCGAACTCTACGGAAATCTCATCGACGAGAGCACGCCGACCGTCACGGAGACCCAGCCCGACGACGCACCGGGCGTGATCCTCGATCCGCCGGAATCATCCGGGCAATAGAACATTGAGGCCGCCGGGACGGATTTCGATTTCTACTTCCGGTTCGAAATCGATCAGTTCCCCATCCAGCGCAACATCGACCTTCTGGCGCAACGGCCGGATTTCCAGACGCACCCTTTTTGCCGAATAGTTTTCGACCTGCGCATTCATCCGCCATCTGCCGCGCAGGAGATTGAGCATAAGCTTCAGCAGATCCGCACGTCGGCGCGCGACAGTTATATACACACCGAGGACGCCACCTGATGGATCTTCGGCATAGGGCAATTGCCGCTCGCCGAAGAGATTATTGCTGACGGCGAGCGCGCTGGCGCGTCGCACGATCTCGCGCCCGTCCAGATCGAGCCGGATCTCGGCAACGGGCGGATTGGCGAAAGTCTGCAGGAAGGCCGCAAGGGACGCGCGGATCTTGCCGAGGCGGGAGCGAAACGCCATGTTTTCGCGCAGCCGGATCATCCGCGCATGCATGCCGAGCGAGAACTGGTGCACGAAGGGCCGGCCATTGACCGCCGCAAGGTCGACCTGCCGGATCGAGCCCCGGGCAAATCCGGCGACTGCCTCTTCGAGGTCCAGCGGGATCGCCAGGCTGCGGGCGAAGAGATTCATGGTGCCGGCCGGAAGGACGGCAAGCGCGGTGGCCTTGCCTGCCAGGACAGAAGCGGCAGCCGAGATCGTGCCATCGCCACCCCCCGCGAGCACGACATCGATGTCCCTGCGCCCGGCCTCCGATTCCAGCGCCTTGACAATGCCGGAGCCTGGCACGGCCACGATACGGATCTCATGCCCCTGCTCGCGCAGCAATTGCTCCAGCCGGCGCGAAAAGGCTTCGAGATCGATCGTGCGCAGGCTGCCGCCATCCCTGTTCAGCACTGCCACAAAGCGCATGGCTACCCTTCCGAGCTTCTGCCGCGGGCCATCAACCGGTCCCGTAGCCGGCAATGGCCTTGAGCTCGAGGAACCCCTCCAGTCCGAAATCGGCATATTCACGGCCATTGCCGGATTGCCTGTACCCGCCGAATGGCAGGCCCGGGTCCCAGGCCGGGTCATTGATGCAGACGATGCCGGCGCGCAACCTGCCTGCTACCCGCCGGGCCCGCTCCGGATCCTTCGTTTCGACATAGGCGGCAAGGCCATAGACCGTCTCATTGGCAAGCTGCACGGCCTCCTCCTCGCTTGAGAAGGACAGGATCGACAGGACCGGGCCGAAAATCTCCTCCCGTGCGATGCGCATTGCCGGCGTGACGTCGGCAAATACGGTCGGGCGAACGAAATAGCCGCGATCGAGGCCTGGCGGGCGGCCCGGGCCGCCTGCGATCAGCCTTGCGCCTTCCTCGATGCCGCTGCGGATCAACGCCTGCACCCTCTCGAATTGCACCGCATTGGCGACCGGGCCGAGGCGCGAATCCGCCGCATCGGCCGGACCGACCCGGAATGCGGCTGCGGCCTCCCCGGCAATCCGCGCCGCCGTCTCGTGCAGATGCCGGGGCACCAGCATGCGCGTCGGCGCGTCGCAGGACTGGCCGCTATTGCTGAAACAATTGGCCACGCCCCGGCGCACGGCGTCGGCAAGATCGACATCCTCGAACAGGATATTGGCCGACTTGCCGCCAAGCTCCTGGTGCACGCGCTTGACCGTATCGGCTGCGGCCTTCGCGACCGCGATGCCGGCGCGGGTGGAGCCGGTGAACGAGATCATGTCGATACCCGGATGGGCCGCCATCGCCTGGCCGACCGTCGGGCCATCGCCCTGGACAAGGTTGAACACGCCGGGCGGCACGCCGGCTTCCTCCAGAATCTCGGCAAACAGGATCGCATTCAGCGGCGCGCGCTCGCTTGGCTTCAGGACCATGGTGCAACCGGCTGCAAGCGCCGGACCGACCTTGCAGGCGATCTGGTTGAGCGGCCAGTTCCACGGCGTGATCAGGCCGGCAACGCCGATCGGCTCGCGCGCCAGGAGCGCCGTGCCGCGCCGCTCGCGAAAGGCAAAGGCGGGCAGCACTTCGATCAGCTTGCGCAGATGGGCGATCCCGGCACTCACCTGGCTCTCGAGCGCAAAGCGGCGCGGCGCGCCCATCTCGCGCGAGAGCGCCAGCGCGAGGTCCTCCCGGCGGCGCAGATAGATTTCGACGATTCGCTCGAGCAATGCGAGGCGCTCGGCCACCGGAGTCGCGGACCAGCCCGGAAAGGCATTGCGCGCGGCCGCGACCGCGCGATCGACATCCGTGGCGTCCCCCATCGCGATCTCCGCGAAGGCTTCCTCCGTGGACGGGTCGATGACATTGGCCAGGGTGGGCGTCGCCGGTCGGGTCCAGACCCCGTCAATATGGAATTGCAGCCGATGCGCGGCGCCTGGTTCCATCCCCAGCAAGCCCCCTACCCCGGAAACCGATCGGAAAGCAGGACGATCAGCACGCTGGCGCCGGCGATCATGCCCAGAATGACCAGAATGGCGCCGGCGAGATACTCGCCCCAGCAGGCCAGCGGCACGCCTGCAGGCCTGCCTGCCATGGCTGTCCCGGCAAACCAGCCGGAGCGGGCCGGTTCGCGCCGGCCTTCGAGCATCCGGCGGCGCTCCTGCACGCGCTCGGCAATATGGCGGGTGACGGCTTCGACAATGGGCGCGGTGCGGTCGGATTCGGCCAGGACCACGCGCCCTTCGCGCGTATCGCGCAGCAGCCGGTAGGTCCGGCCGTCGCGCCCCATGGCGACATGCACCGTCGCGTCGATCCACAGGCGCGGTTGCAGCCCGGACGAGATGACGAAATCGAATTGGGGATCGTCGTCAGGCACTTCGGCGAAAACCGGATCCAGCTCGTCGGCGAGCATTTCCAGTCGGACGAGACGCAGCTCGCGCATTTCCTCGGCCGCATCCTGCTGGTCGGCCCGCCGGTCGCGCACCAATCGGATCATCCGCCGGAGCGGGCGATCCAGCTCCTCCGGCTCGGTGTACTCGAAACGACTACTCATGATGGCTGGGGCCACTCGCTGTTGAACGGCACCCTACCATGAAAGCCGCGCCAGAGGCGAGTCCTGCGCCTTTCCGGCGGCAAACGGGGTAAACAAACTACAACCCGTGGCTGCCGATATTGCGCCGGATCATTCGGAGGACTTCCTCCGGCCGCTCTGCCGGCAGCATGTGGCCGGTTTCCTCAAGGCGATGAATGGCGAAATCGGCGGGTAGCCCCTCGCTCTGCCGGGCAGGCAGCACGCAGTCCTGATTGCCCCAGGCCAGGCTGACCGGCATGCGCAGCCCGGCAAGACCGCCAATGACGCCCTGCCTGCCGTCACGAACCATGTTTGCCGCGAGGGTTTCCAGCTGCTCGACCTGGCCCGGCACGGCCCGCATCGCGACGTAATCGTCGAGGACCGCGTCGGAAACCGGATGGTTCCAGCCCGACATGGCCTCCAGCACGGCCTGCAGTTCCTCGCGGCGGCGCGCGGCGGCGTAGCGCGCCAGCAGGCGATGGTTGATCTCCGGCCCGAAGCCGCCCGGCGCAAGCAGGGTCAGCGACGCAACGAGCTGCGGCGCGGCGAGCGCGATGAGCGTGGCAATGGCGCCGCCCATGGAATGACCGACGAGATGCACCTTGCCGGCGCCGCCCTCGCGCGCGTCCAGCGACGCCACCACCGCTTCGGCAGCGCTCCTCGGTGAGCGCCCGCCTGCAAATGCAAGCGAGGCGCCGTGACCGGGCAGATCGAATGCAAGCGTCGTGGCGTGCGCCGCCAGTTCGGGCTGCACGGCCCGCCACGTACGATGCGTGCTGCCGAATCCATGCAGGAGGACGATGACCGGTCCGCCGCTGCCCGCGACCTCAGCGAAAAGGGCGTCGCTCATGCATCCTCACGCATGGCAAGGATCCGGTTCGCGGCGGACACGATCGCCTCCAGCGAGGCCGCGACGATATTGGTGTTGATCCCGGCGCCGAACAGCCTGCCGCCCGGATGCTCGATCTCCATATAGCTGATCGCCGAGGCGTTCGAGCCGCGCTGCAGCGAATGTTCGGAATAGTCGAGCACCGACATCGGAATGCCGATATGGCGCGACAGCGCATCGACAAAGCCGTCGATCGGCCCGGTTCCCTCGCCGGAAATGACGCGCTCCTCGCCATTGTCGAGGATCGTGGCTTCCAGATGCCGGCGCGCCGTGCTCGCCGGAACGGTATGATGCTCGATGAATTTCAGCCTCGCGCCCGCCTGCTCCACATAGTTGCGCAGGAAATGCTGGTAGATCTCCGCCGAAGGCAGTTCACGGCCCTCGGAATCGGTGATTTCCTGGATGATGCCGGAAAACTCGATCTGCAGCCGCCGCGGCAGGTTGAGGCCGTAATCCGCCTGCATGACATAGGCGATGCCGCCCTTGCCGCTCTGCGAATTGATACGGATGATCGCCTCGTAGGTGCGCCCGACGTCACGCGGATCGATGGGCAGATAGGGAACTTCCCAGCGCGGATGATTGGCCTTGCGCAGCGCCTTCATTCCCTTGTTGATCGCATCCTGATGCGAGCCGGAGAAGGCGGTATAGACCAGTTCGCCGACATAGGGATGGCGCTCGGCAATGCGCAGCTGGTTGGAATATTCGTACACGTCCTTCATGCGCGGAATGTCGCTGCAATCGAGGCCCGGATCGATGCCCTGCGTGAACATGTTCAGGGCCAGCGTCACGATATCGACATTGCCGGTGCGCTCGCCATTGCCGAACAGCGTGCCCTCGACCCGATCGGCCCCGGCCATCAGGCCGAGTTCGGTCGCCGCGACCGCCGTGCCGCGATCATTGTGCGGATGCAGCGAGATGATCAGGCTGTCGCGATTGCTGAACTGCCGGCACATCCACTCGATCTGGTCGGCATAGATATTGGCCGTGGACATTTCGACCGTCGCCGGCAGGTTGATGATCAGCTTGTTCTCCGGCGTCGGCCGGATGATCTCGCTGACGGCCTCGCAGATCTCCAGCGCCACTTCCAGCTCGGTGCCCGTGAAGCTTTCGGGCGAATACTGAAACCGGTAGCCTCCGCCGGCCTGTTCCGCCATGTCGGCGATCATCTTGGCAGCGTCGGTGGCGATCTGCTTGATCCCCGCCACATCCTTCTCGAACACGACGCGGCGCTGCAATTCGCTGGTGGAATTGTAGAAATGGACGATCGGATTGACCGCGCCCTCCAGCGCCTCGAAGGTGCGCGTGATCAGCTCCGGACGGCATTGCACCAGAACCTGCAGCGACACGTCCTGCGGCACCGTCCCGCTCTCGATCGCCCAGCGGGTGAAGTCGAAATCGGTCTGCGAGGCCGAGGGAAAGCCGATCTCGATCTCGCGAAAGCCCATGTCGAGCAGGAGGGCCAGCATGCGCGCCTTGCGGTCATGGCCCATCGGATCGATCAGGGCCTGGTTGCCGTCGCGCAGATCGACCGAACACCAGATCGGCGGCTGCTCGATCCGCTTCGAGGGCCAGGTCCGGTCGGGCAGGTCGACCGTCGCAAAGGGCAGGTATTTCGTCGATGCTTCCGGCATGCCGCGACGCCGGGGATTCTCGGAACGGTTCATCTGTCTTCTCTCTCCAGCGCGGCCTTCAAAGCAGGTTCGGCGCGCTCTTCTCGGGAACGGAATGGTGGATGAGGAGCAGCAGCCGGGCGGCGGCGCAGATTACGACCGCCGGGTGCTCCTTCAGCTCGCCCGGCAGCCGCCGATAAGGCCAAGAAGAAGCCGTCCGCGCAATAGCGCGAAACCAGGAATGGACAGATTTGTACAGCGACTGGAATCCATGTGCGTCAGATAGCGGGAAATCCTGCCATTGGCAAGAAGGGATCGCGCCTCAATCGGAAGGCAGGTCGTCCGGCTCGTCCCGGTTGTCGATCAGCGGATCCTTTTCGAATGGAACCTCTGTCGTCTCCTCCGGCGCGCTGTCATTGTCCCAGGGTTCGGAGTACATTTCCTGCGAAATGGAACTGACTGTGTCCACCTTCGTCCGGCTTGCCAGCTCATCATGCTCCTTCTGCGCGAGGTAGGACTGGATCAGGTCCTCCTCGGTGAAGCCCAATTCCTTGAGCTCAACGGGAACCACGATCTGCACGACTTTCTGGTGCGGGAGCGGATGGGTTCCCGACATCCAGACCGACTTGCCGACAATTTCCCGGTCCTTGCCGGTCTTGTCGACTTCGGGACGGCTTCGCGAAAGGAGTTCCTCCTTCTGCTGACTCAGCCCGTCAAGCTTCGTCTCGACCTCCTTCAGATCGTCGAGGAGGTCGCGCTCGGTCTGGAGCCCGCTCAACAATGGATTCAGAACGAGACCGGTATTTCCCTTCAGCCGCTTCGAATCCGGCAGGATCACATGTGGCAGGTCCGGGCTTCCCTGCAGATCGTCAATATTGTCGATCTCGTCGAGCTGGCGCTTGGTGCGTTGCACTTTTTCCGGCGTCCCATTCTCGAACATCTCCGTGTCGTGCACGAATTTCCGGTATGTCTGGCCGACATGGTTGAACCAGTTATCCGGCATCTCCGGCATTTCCTCCTTGCCCGGCTTGCCGACGCTCCTTTCCGTTTCAGGTTCGTCGCGATTCAGTTCGCTTGCGTATCTGGCAATCGTCTCCAGATCCTCGATCCATTTGTCCAGCCGCGTCGAAAGCCGGTCCAGGTCCCGATCCGTCAGAACAGGTCTATCCTCCCGGAGTCCGCAATCAGTCCGGGCAAACTCGATGTAGCCTTTCTGTTGGTTGTTTTCCTGCTTCAACTGGTCCGGGATCAAATGCAGGGCCAGATACATTTCCAGCATGGAAGGCTTGAAGAGCTGACTGTCGGGATACCGGGAAAGCGCTTCGAGATATCTGTTGATATGGGATTCCAGATAGTGGCAGAGCGCCGCGTAGACCAGCTCGTCCCGCTTTCCCGGCCGGATCCATCGCAGGAGTTCCCGCACCAGCTTGCCGGCCTGCGCGCAGCGCAGGTTGTCGACATGCCGATAATTGTAGAAGACCGTCCGGACAGTCATGTATTCGTCTAGCGGTTTGCCCGTCTCCTGAAATACCGACGTGTTGAGTTCGGGCAGATCGGGCCGGAACAGCCGGCACTCCGCCTTGAACTGCAACCGCATGAGCTCATCCGGCTTCATCGAATATTCAAAGTTCACGATTTTCTTCCAGTCCGGCGATTTCGGCGGGTTGAGGACAGGGTTCACCGGTGGGGAGGGAGATTGGCGGTCGATCCGGGAGTAGAATGTCATGGCAGGCACCTGGGTCAGGGAAATGGGAGGGTCACGAGGTCGAATCATCGAATCGACCCCGGGACCCTACCCGCCCTGACAATCCGCAAGTGTCCCTTTTAGCTCATCCCGCAATCCCGGCGCGCTTTTCCACCCCCAGCCGCGCCACGACATTGCCGATCATGCGCATGCCCGCATCCTTGCCGAGGCTCATGATCGATTCAGGATGAAACTGCACCGCGGCAATCGGCTCCTCCACATGCTCGATCGCCATGATGACGCCGTCGGAGGTTTCCGCCGTGACCTCGAATCCGGCCGGAAGCGTGGCGCGTTCGGCATGCAGGGAATGGTAGCGGCCGACCGTCACCTCCTCCGGCAGGCCGGCGAACACGATGCCGGGCTTCGCGACCCGGATTCTCGACGGCTTGCCGTGCATCGGCTCGGAAAGCTGCGCCAGCGACCCGCCAAAGGCCACCGCCAGCGCCTGCAGCCCGAGGCAGACGCCGAAAATGGCAATGCCGCGCGCCCGCACGGCCGCGATCGTGCGGGAGCAATCGAAATCCTCCGGCGTCCCCGGGCCGGGCGACAGCACGACGAGATCCGGGCGGAAACGGTCCAGCACCTCTTCCGCCAGCGGCACGCGCACGGTCGAGACGGTCGCGCCCGTCTGGCGCAGGTAATTTGCCAGGGTGTGAACGAAGGAATCCTCGTGATCGATGAGCAGGACGCGTCGCCCCTGCCCGGCCGCGCTTGCAGGCGGCGGCGCCGCCATCGCATCGGGCGCCTTCGACAGGCGGATCGCGGCGAGCATCGCGGAAGCCTTCAGCTCGGTCTCGGCCTCTTCCTCCTCGGGAACCGAATCATAGAGCAGCGTCGCGCCGGCACGCACCTCGGCAATCCCGTCCTTGATCCGGATCGTCCGCAGCGTCAGCCCGGTATTCATGTCGCCATTGAAATGGACCATGCCGATCGCGCCGCCATACCAGGCCCGCGGGCTCTTCTCATGCTGCTCGATGAAGCGCATCGCCCATAATTTCGGCGCCCCGGTCACCGTCACCGCCCAGGCATGCGACAGGAAACCGTCGAAGGCGTCCATGTCCTCGCGCAGCCTGCCCTCGATGTGATCGACCGTATGGATCAGCTTCGAGTACATCTCGATCTGGCGCCGCCCGATGACGCGCACCGATCCCGGCTCGCAGACCCGGCTCTTGTCGTTGCGGTCGACATCCGAACACATGGTCAGTTCTGATTCGTCCTTCTTCGAATTCAACAGTTTCAGGATCTGCTCCGAATCGGAGATCGCATCCTCGCCACGCCGGATCGTGCCGGAGATCGGGCAGGTCTCGATCCTCCTGCCGGAGACGCGCACGAACATTTCCGGTGAGGCGCCGATCAGGAATTCGCCCTGCCCGAGATGGATGAAGAAGGAATAGGGCGACGGGTTGATCTCCTTGAGCCGGCGGGAGATCGCCGAAGGCGGGCCGTCGCAGCGTGCGAAGAACATCTGGCCGGGGACCACTTCGAACAGGTCGCCGCGCCGGAAGCTTTCCCTGGCCCTTTCAACCAGACGGGCATATTCGCCCGGCTCGTGATCGCCTCGCGGAGGGTCGGACTGCGCCGGCACGAAGGGCTCGTCGCGGCCTTCGCGCGGCAAGCCCGCAGTCGTCCAGCCCTGGCCGGAAAAATCGTAGCGGTCGTGCCATGCCCGTGCCGCGTGATGGTCGACCACAAGGATCTCGTCGGGCAGGAAGAGGACCAGGTCGCGCTGATCGGCTGGCCGTTCGATCTTCAGCTCGACCGGTTCGAACTGGAAGGCGAGATCGTAGCCAAACGCGCCATACAGCCCGAGATTCGCATCCTCTGCGGTGCGGAACAGCCCGACCAGCGCGCGCAGGACGCTGAAGACGGATGGCATGCGCGTGCGCTCTTCCTCGGCGAAGGGCCGACGCGGCGGATGGATCTTCAGGGCAATGGCCTCCGGCGAAGCGGAAACCTGTTCGGCATCCTCAAGGCCGGAAAGCGCCGCGCCGATCGCCGGAAGCATGGCCTTTCCGCGCCCGTTCAACGCCTCGATGCGCATGTCGCGGCCACGGGCTGAAATCATCAGCGGCGGATCGACAATGGCAGTGTCCCAGCGCGTATACCGCCCCGGATACTCGTAATTGGAGGAGAAGACGGCGCCCAGCCGCCGGTCAAGCCGGTCGAGATAGTTCTCGATCGCACCGGCATAAGGGGTCTCATGGCGCTCCCGGCTGATCCGGATCCCGCCCTCCGTCACGAAATTGTCGACCGAATCAGACGATCTTGCTGCATTCATTTCCGTCTCTCCCATTTCGTTCCGGGAGCGGATCGCCTGCACATGAAAAGGGCCGCCCGGAACATCCGTTGCGGCCATCCAAAAAAGCGCAATACCTGCCCGGGCCGCCTTTCAGGGCCGCCACCACCAGGCAAGTGCATTCGAGCGCGTTTTCATGGCGTTGTGATAGCTGCGCAAGCGGCCCCGCGCAAGTGAAATTGCACCGCGCGCGCACCGTCGCGTCGGCGTGGAACCACAACCCTTCATCGATCCAGCACCGATCTGACCTCGACCAGATTGGAGCGCACCTGCAACAGGTTGAAGCCCATGGTCGCGAGATGCGAGGGAAAGAAGGCGCTCGACTGGTTGCCATTGGAGATGAGCCATGGCCTCACATCGAGCGAGGCGCGCAGATTGTCCTGCATCCGGCCCCAGAGCGCAGTCAGGTTGCGCTCGGCAATCACCCGCGCGAAATCCGTCCGTGTCGCCATCAGCAGGCCATGATAGGCATAGAGCTGGCCATAGGCGAACCAGAACCGGTCATCGGCGCGCGGATCGAACCAGCCCGCATCGGATTCCTCGATTCGCTGGCGCAGGATGTCGGAGGTCGAGCCGATATCGCCTGCCATGCGGTCGAGATACTGCATGAGATTGTCGGCACGCGCATCGAAGGTCGCCTGGCAGCGTTCGAGACTGGCATTGAAGGCGCGCAGATTGGTAATTGCCTCGCGATAGACGCTGGGCGTCGGCCGGGTCGGGCCGCGCGCGCCGACATACCACGCGGTTTCGGACCAGGCCATGTTGGTGCGGGCATCCTGCAGGTTCTGATCGATCTGCGAGGTACCCCGCACGCGCCCCAGCGTATCGACCAGCTCTGTCGTGGTGCGGCGCACGACCTGGTTGATGCCGAGCTGGAAGGCCGCCTTGTTGTCGAAGAACGGCGTACGGCGCCAGTCGAGGCCGAACAGGCCGAGCTTCGAGGCCAGCATGGACGAGATCCACGCATTGCGGTTGACGTTGAAATCGATCAGTTGCGCCGTCACTGCCACGATCTGTGAGGGCTCGCAGGCGCCGCCGGCGTCTTGCCTCACAGGCGCGCCTGGCTCGTCGCCTTCGGCCGCCGCGACGGTGTGGACAGGATAATCCGGATCGAAATCGTTCCAGAACTGCGTGACGTAGAAGAAATAGCCATAGAAGAAAACGAGCAGGATCAGGAGCGCTGCCGCGAGGGTGCGAACGATCCAGCCCCGGCGCGCAAACCATTGTCCTCCCGCGCGAAAGGGCGATGCGAGGCTCCTGCCGATCCGCCGCAGGCCACGAGACAGGAAATTCCGGTTCGGATCGAGCATCTGATGAGTTCCCTTCCTGCGGGAGAGCGAAACTGACCAGATACGCCACGCAGCGCGTTTTCGCCAGCCCTCCCGAGAACTTCGCGCAGCGGCGCGCGCAACGGATCGAGCGTCAGTTAAAATGTTCAACGTTGAATGTTGACAAAATATCTCCGGCATAGTTGGCTTTGTGCGTGGGGGAAGGAAGGAAGCTGTTGCCGGACCGGACTTGCCGGCAGGACGCCAGTTTGGAGACGAAGAGAGCATGACCTACCTGGTCGGCGCACATCGGTCCCGGGAAGCGCCCGGGGCCAGATTCAGGAAACTGATCGAACGCCCCGGCGCCGTGCGCATTCCCGGCGCGCACAACGGCATGGCGGCGATCCAGGCGAAGAAGGCGGGATTCGAGGCGCTGTACCTGTCCGGCGCGGCGATGACCGCATCCATGGGCCTGCCGGATGTCGGCATCCTGACTGTCGATGAAGTCTGCTTCTTCATTCGCCAGATCGCGCGAGCCTCCGACCTGCCGATCGTGGTCGACGGCGATACCGGCTATGGCGAATCGCTCAATGTGATGCACATGGTTCACTGCTTCGAACAGTCAGGGGCGGCGGCCGTCCATATCGAGGATCAGCTATTGCCGAAGAAATGCGGCCATCTGAACGACAAGAAGCTCGCCGATCCGCAGGACATGGCGGCAAAGATCGCTGCCGCGGCGAGGGCCCGCCGCAATCTCTACATCATTGCCCGCACCGACGCCGTCGACAGCGAGGGGATGGACAGCGCCGTGGCGCGGGCCAATCTCTACCTGCAGGCGGGCGCGGATGCGATCTTTCCCGAAGCGCTGACCGATGCAGAAATGTTCCGGACCTTCGCGGAACGGGTACGGGCCCCGCTGCTCGCCAACATGACCGAGTTCGGCAAGACCCCCTTCTTCACGGCCAGCGAGTTCGAGGAGATGGGGTACAAGATGGTGATCTGGCCTGTCAGCGCGCTCCGCGTTGCCGCCCGGGCGCAGGAACGGCTCTACGAGACGCTGTTTGCAGAGGGCAGCACGCAGGCCCTGCTCGACCACATGCAGACGCGCGCGCAGCTTTACGAGTTGATCGACTACCACGAATACGAAACGCTCGACCGGACCATCATCCGGTCGGTACTGCCGGCATGAGCGCGGGCCGGCAAGCGATCGGCCGGCATTTGTCGGCCTGCGCCGGTTGACATCGAATTCATCGGGTTTAATGTCAGATGTTGACAATATACAGAAGGATAAACCTTCGGCGAAGTTGAACTGAGGAGGAGGAACGGAAGATGAGGAACGGCCTCAAATGGGGCGCCGCGCTGGCCACCGCGATGGCGCTGTCAATGCCCGCCCTGGCGGCGACGACCTGGGATCATTATGCCTATACGGGGGTCACGCACCCTGTCACCGTGCTCCTGCAGGGCTTTGCCGAAGAGGTAAAGAAGCGCACGGATGGTGAACTGATCATCAATGTCTATCCGGCGGGAGAATTGCCCTTCAAGGCAACCGAAGTCGTCAAGATCGTCGGCGACGGACAGGTGCAGCTGGGCTCCGCCTCGCCCGGCTTCGTCGGCGCCTCGGTGCCGATGGCCACCGTCGGCAATCATGTCGGCCTGATCCGGACCTATGAAGACATGGCCAGGGTCTGGCCGATCATCGAGAAATATACCGCGCCGGAATTCGGCAAGCATGGGGCCAAGGTGCTGTTCCACTGGAACTGGCCGACCCAGCATGTCTTCGTCACCCGCAGCGCCGAGCCGATCCGCACCCTGGCCGATTTCGACGGCCGCAAGCTGCGTACCGTCGCGCCGCAGGAAAACGAGATGCTCAAGCGCCTTGGCGCCGGCTCGGTTGCGTTGACGACGCCGGAAGTCCCGGTCGCGATGGAGCGCGGCATGGCGGACGGTCTCATCTCGGCAGCCTTCAATGTCAGGGGATCGAAATGGTTCGACTTCCTCGGCTACATCTGGGTGTCGCATCTGCATATGGGCGGGCCGAACTACGAGCTCGTCAATATCCAGGCCTATGAGGCGCTCGATCCGGAAATCAGGAGCATTCTGGACGAGGTCGCGGCGGAATGGTCGGACAAGATGAACCAGGACATCGGCGCCCGCGACGCAGCCGACCTTCAGGCGCTTGCCGATGAGCATGGCATGGAGCTCATCGACGCAAGCCCCGAGGACATCGCCGAACTGACCGCGAAGCTCCAGGATTACTGGGATTCCTGGGCTTCGGAACTCGGTCCCGAAAGCGCGGAAATGATGAAGGAAATCCGCGCCGAGCTGGGGCGCTGAGGCCAGGCAACGGCAAACGGGCAGCGCAAGACCCGCATCCTTGCGCCGCCCGCACGCCCCGGCCTTGAGGCAATGTGCATATGAAGGCTCGCAATGTCGCATGAATCCGAGACCGCCGCCGAACCCCGCCCCCCTGCCGGAACCCTGTCACGCTTTGCGTACCGGCTCTCCGACTGGAGCGGCTGGATCGCCGGCCTCGCCCTGATCTGCATCTTTCTCCTGGTCATGGCCGAGATCCTGATGCGCGCGATCGCCGGTCGCTCGACCCTCATTGCCGAGGAGTATGCAGGCTATCTGAATGTCGCCGTCGTGTTCTTCGGCTTCAGCTATGCGCTCACGCGCGGCAGCTTCATCCGCGTCAGCCTGATCTATGACCTGCTGAAGGGAAAGGCCAGGCGCGTCGCGCAATGGTACATCGTTCTCGCCAGCCTTATCTATATACTGGCGATCTTGTTCTACATGACAAAATACACGCTGTACTCATATCGGTTTCATACCGTCTCGACCAATATTTCCGCTACTCCGCAATATATTCCGCAAATCATTGTTCTCATTGGCACATTCATCGTTTTGCTGGTCCTGGTCGCCTATGTCATCGATCGCTGCCGAAATATTCCCTGAGCCGTAGTTCGAGGTTTTGCCCATGTCCTGGGACCTGCTGTTTGCTATTCTTTTTCTGGCGATTGCCGTCTCCCTGCTGGCGGGACAATGGATTGCGTTTGCGCTCGGCTTTACGGGCATGTTGTTGCTTGCCATTTCCCGCGGCTTTCTGGGGCTGGAAAGCATCGGCTCCATCGTCTGGAACAATGCGAACAGCTATATCCTGATCGCCATCCCGCTCTTCATTCTCATGGGCGAGATCATCCTGCGCAGCGGATTGAGCACCCGCTTCTTCCGCGGCATGGCCGTGCTGATTTCCTGGCTTCCGGGCGGCTTGCTGCACGCCAATATCAGCGCCTCCGCCCTGTTTGCCGCAATCTGCGGGTCGAGCGTGGCGACGGCGGCGACCATCGGCACGGTCGCCATCCCGGAACTGACCCGCCGCAGATATGACCGGCGGCTACTCTACGGTTCCGTGGCAGCCGGGGGAGCGCTCGGCATCCTCATCCCGCCCAGCATTCCGATGATCCTCTACGGGGCGTTGGTCGATGAATCGGTTGCCAAGCTATTCATGGCCGGCATCCTGCCAGGGCTCGTACTCAGCGGATTGTTCAGCGCCTACATCATCGCGCGCGTCCTGTTCAATGGCGAGATCGCCCCGCCTCCGGAGCGCGAGGAAGGCCGGGGAACCTTGCGGGAAGCGGTGCATGTCCTGCCTGTGGTGGCGCTGATGACGGTGGTCCTTGGCGGCATCTATACCGGCTTCACGACGCCGACCGAGGCCGCCGCGCTCGGAGTTGCCGGCGCGTTGCTCATGTCGCTGCTCAACCGGGAACTGACCGGCAAGGCGTTCGGCCGGGCCGTCCTTTCCGCCACCCGCACCTCCAGCATGCTGCTGCTGATCGTGATCGGGGCGCAGTTCCTTTCCGCCGCGCTCACCTATAGCGGCATCAGCCGCGGCGTGAGCCAGTGGATCTTCGGCCTCGGCCTTTCCAAATGGGAATTCTTCCTGGCGCTCGTCGCCCTGTATCTCGTGCTTGGATGCATCGTGGAGGGGATCGCGATGATCTACCTCACCCTGCCCATTCTCTACCCGGTCATCCAAGGATTCGGCTTCGACCCGATCTGGTTCGGCGTGGTGCTGGTCGTGCTGATCGAAGTGGGCCAGCTCACGCCTCCCCTTGGCCTGAACCTTTTCACCATCCAGTCGATCGCGGCCGGCGCGCCACTTTCGGAAATCGTGCTGGGATCCTTGCCCTTCGTCCTCATCATGCTTTCGATGGTGCTGATCCTGTGCCTCATTCCGGACCTGGCGCTCTTGATTCCGCGCCTGATCTAGTAGCTGGCAGGACCCGTCAGGATGCGTGAAGCGGCGAGAAATGCATGGCAAATTCCGGCAAGCAGTCGAGCGGACCGGCGTGGATCCGACCCGCCCATTCCAGTCTTTCCATCGGATGAACGGATCCCGATCGCGACAAGGAGAACGACATGACGCATGAAACCCGATACCGCGTGTACTGGCCACGCGCCGAACGAGCGGATGCCGTCCGGCAGCCGGCGCCGCGTCCCGAAACACTTGACGGCAAGACCGTCGCCTTTCTCTGGGACGACCTGTTCCGCGGCGACGAGATCTTCGCCCTCCTCCAGGAAGGCATCCGGTCGCGATATCCGTCGGTCAGCTTCATCACCCATGAAACCTTCGGCTCGACCCATGGCAGCGACGAGCAGCGGATTCTCGCCGAATTGCCGGAAAAGCTTCCCCGACTGGGCGTCGACGCCGTCATCTCGGGGATGGGATGCTGAGGAGCATGCACTCCCGCCGTGTTGCGGGTAAGCGCTATTGCCGAAGGGCTTGGAATCCCTTCCTCGTCCCTGGTCTGCGAAGGCTTTGCCGGGCAGGCCAGGACACTCGCTCCGGGGCTCGGTTTCTCCACCCTGCCCCTGGGGATCGTCAGGGGTCATGTGGATGCCCTGAGCAAGGACGAATTGCGGAATGTCGTGATGAACGAGACATTGCCCGATGTACTCGCCTGCCTGACCGCGGGATCCACCGGGGAGGCGCCGCCACCCGAACCCCCGGCCAGCGAAGTCGTGTTCGAGGGGACATATGACGAGATCAATGCGCATTTCTACAGGAATCTGTGGAGCGATGGCCTGCCGATCACGCCGCCGACGAGGGAGCGGATCGAGGCGTTCCTGCGCTTCACCGACCGGATGCCGGAGGAGCGGATCGGAACCGCCCTGCCCGACAACCGGCTCGTGACCGTGTGGAGCATTGCCGTCAATGGCGTGATGGCCGGCTGCCGGCCGGAATACATGCCGGTGCTGCTGGCGCTTGCCGAGCTGATGGTCGATCCGCGCTACGGCAATGAGCACAGTGGCAACACGCCCGGCTCGGAGACCCAGATCGTCATTGACGGGCCGATCATCCGCGACCTCGAATTCAACTACGAGCAGGGCGCCCTGCGCGACGGGGTGATGGCGAATACTTCGATCGGCCGATTCTGGCGGCTTTGCCTGCGCAACCTGGCCGGCTTTCTCCTGCACCAGAACGACAAGGGAACCTTTGGCGGCACGTGGCGGGTCGTGCTGGCGGAGAACCAGGCCGTGCTCGACGAGCTGGGCTGGCAGCCCCTCTGCGTCGATCTCGGACTGGAGCCGGGCGGGAATGCGGTTTGCGCGGCGCGCTATACCGGGTCGAGCGTCCTGTCGACGGTGGTGGGCAGCACGGCCGAGGAGATCCTGCCCTATATTGCGGACGGTCTCGCCAAGCATACGGGCTGGGAACTGATCTTCACGGTCGGCCTTGCCACGGGCACCTACCGGCCCTTGGTGGTGCTGACCCCGATCCTGGCGCGGACCATCGCCGCAAGCGGCTTTTCCAAGGCGGATATCCGCCAGTTCCTGTTCGAGCATGCGCGGATTCCGGCATGGCTGTTCGAGAAATACATCAGCGGCTGGACGGATCTCGTTCCCGGCAAGCGAACGCTCTACGACATGGCCATGCTGGGCAAGGCGCCGAAGCTTTTCGGCAAATCGCGGGATCCGGAGCGAAAGGTCCCCGTCGTCGTGAAACCGGACGATATCCTGATCGCCGTCTCGGGCGATCCGCTTCGGACCAATTGCCAGATCCTTACCCATAACGGCATGCTCGGCTATCCGGTGGCGAAGGAAATCCGGCTGCCAGCCGATTGGGAGGAGGAATTGCGGGAAATGCGAAGAGGCATCGTTTCATGACGGACAGCTTCGATATTGTCGTTGCGGGTGGCGGGCTGGCGGGATTGTCGGCAGCTTTCCAGGCAGCGATCCGGGGCATGGAGGTTGCCTGCATCCAGCCCGGCGGACTTTATGGCGGCCTGCTGATGAATGTCGGCTCCGTCGACGACATGCCCGGCCTTGCCGGCATGCCGGGTGCCGCCGTCGCGCAGGCCATGATCGCGATGGGCCGCGATGCCGGCGTCAAATTCATCGAGGACAGGGTGCTGTCGATCTCCGGACCGGCCGGCCGCATGCAGGTCGCGTGCGAGGCGGGCACCCATGCGGCCCGCCGGGTGATCGCCGCGACCGGGGCCCGATTGCGCAGTCTCGATGTGCCCGGCGCGCGCGAACTGGCCGGGCGCGGAGTATCCGACTGCGCCTGGTGCGATGGAGGCCTCTACCGCAACCAGCGCGTTGCCGTGGTTGGCGCGGGCGACAGCGCCATGCAGGCTGCGCTGCACCTCGTCAATTTCTGCGCGCAGGTGGACGTGCTGGTTCGGGGCGAATCCATCCGGGCGCGCCAGAGCTACGTGTCGGCCGTGGCGGACAATCCGAAAGTCGCCTTTCACTGGGCAGCGACGATCCTCGCCATCGAGGGAAGCGATGCCGTGACCGGGGTCACCCTGCGCGACAGCGACGGCCAGACCGAAACGCTCCCCTGCACGGGGATCTTCGTCTATGCGGGCCTCGTTCCGGAGGCGGATGCCCTGCCGGAGACGGTCCAGCGCGACGCGGATGGCGCAGTGCTCGTCAACGGGCATCTCGAAACGTCGCATCCGGGGCTGTTTGCCGCCGGGGCGCTGCGCTCCGCCCATGACGGCCAGGGTGTCCATGCACTTGCCGACGGGGCCTCGGCAGCGATCCACGCCGCCGCCCAGTTGCGGGACGGATAGGTCACCGGAAAGGGACTCCGATGCAGGCAGGACGCATGCAACCTCTGGGCATGGTGGTGGGCGGCGCCAATGGCATCGGCGCGGCATGCTGCCGGCTCATGGCGGCGCGGGGCTGGCGCGTGATTGTCGCGGATCGCGACTTCGCTGCGGGCACGGCGCTTGCGCAAGAGATTTCCGGCGAGGCAATCCATCTCGACGTGACGGATGCCGCCGGGGTGGCGGAGGCGGCGGCGCCCTTTGCCGATCCGGCCCGTCGCCTCGACGGCCTCGTGATTTCCTCCGGCACATTTCAGGAAAATGTTCCTGTCGCGGACAGCGATCCAGCCGGCGTCGAGCGCATTCTCGGCGTCAATCTGGCCGGCGCCCATCATGTCCTGCGCCATTTCGGGCTGGCCATGGCGCGAACGGGCGGCGGCAGCATCGTGGCGGTCGCCTCGGTAGTGGGACATGTCTCGACGCCGCTCAATCTCTATGGCCCCTCCAAGGCGGGGCTGATCAACATGGCGCGGTCCTTCGCGGGCGAATTCGGACGTTCGGGCGTGCGCGTGAACAGCGTTTCACCCGGCATCACGCTGGTGCCGAGGGTCCGGGAGCGGATCGAGGCCGGTACGCGCTATCCGCCAGATCTCATGGACCAGATGGCGCTCGGACGCTGCGTCGAACCTGCAGAGGTGGCGGAGGCCATCGAGTTTCTCCTGTCGCCGCGCGCTTCTGCAATCACCGGCACCGATCTCGTGGTCGATTGCGGCTGGATGGCTGGCGGGCTCTGGCCGGCCTATGGCGGATTGCGGCCGCCACAGGAACAGGGCTGACGCCGCCGGACCCTCACTTCGAAGCCGGAGGATCGGCAGGCACCGAGCCATTGATGAGCTGGAAGATCACCGGCCAGTAGCGCTCGCCGAGGCCCCTTTGGCTGGCCGTGCGCAGGAGATCGGCGCTCAGCGTCGCCTGCGCCATGTCGATCCCGGCTTCTGCGCCCATTTCGAGCGCATAGCCGATGTCTTTCAGCATGTAGTCGGTCGAGAATTGCTGTTCAGGAAAATGCTGCGGCAAGACCGACCGGTAGCCATGGTTGCGCAAGGCGAAGCTGTCCGCCGAACCCTTGGCGAAGGCGTCGAACAAGGTCTTCGTGTCCATGCCGGCCGCATTGGCCACCGCCGCGGCCTCGCACAGCGCGACGACCGTCCCCACCACCACCATATTGTTGAGAATCTTCACAAGCTGGCCGGCGCCGACCTCCCCGCAATGGGTGACCTCGGAGGCGAAGCAGCGCAGCAGCGGTGCAAGGCGGGCGAAAACCCGGTCCGATGCCCCCACGGTGACCGCGAGCGTGCCCTCCTCGGCGGCCTTTCGCGTCCGGGCCACGGGCGCATCGGCATAGTCGGTGCCCGCCTGCGCGAAGGCTTCTGCAAGTTCCCGGCTCAGGGCCGGCGGGCTGGTGCCCAGATCCACGACGAGCTTTCCCGGCCCCGCATGGGCGAGCAGGCCGCCTTCTTCCCGGCACAGCGCTTCGAGGTGGCGCCCGCTCGGCAGGGAGAGAAAGACGATATCGCAAGCCTGCATGATTTCCGCCACGGAGGCCGCCGCCGGACCTCCGGCCGCGAGCCAGGCTTCCAACCTGTCCGGCATGGCATCGAAAGCAATCACGCGATGCCCGCTTTTCGTCGCGAGATGCCCGGACATCGGCCCGCCCATCACCCCCAGCCCGACAAAGCCCAGAGTTTCGCGCATGGTCATGTCCGGCCTCCTCGATTGGCCCACCCGAAAGGTGCGGCGCGCCTCGCGATCGCGCGCAAATTCAGGCATGAATTGTCAAATGTCAACTTTATACGAGAGAAGCGCCGACTCGAATGGCGAATTAGTTGTTGACAGTTCACATTCCCGATAGGATCAGACGGGATCTGATTCCTCACATGGAGAGGACGCTTGGAAAACAATCTCGAACCCCCGCATTTCGGCGGCAGGACACTCGCCGATCGCGCCTTTGAATGGCTGGAGGAAGCCATCATCAAAGGCACGTATCCGGCCGGAACCAAGCTGGATGAGGTGCTGCTGGCAAAGTCCTTCGGCATCAGCAGGGGCCCGGTCCGCGAAGCCATCCGCCGGCTGGAAGGCAAGAAGCTGGTGGAGCGAGTGCCGCATGTCGGAGCGCGTGTCGCCAGGCTCGGATCTTCCGGGCTGATCAACCTGCTGCATGTCCGCGAAGCGCTTGAAGGCATGGCCTGCCGCCTCGCGACAGAGCATATGAGCGATGCCGAGCTCGAAGATCTGGAGGAATTGCTGCGGACGCATGCCAGCCAGATCAATCTCCAGTCCGGCGATGATTATTACCAGAAGCCGATGGACCGGGATTTCCATTTTCGCCTGATCAAGGGAAGCCGGAACGAGAAGCTCATCGAGCTGCTCCTGGAGGATCTCTATTATCTCCTGCGAGTATACCGCTACCGGTCCAGCTCCCGTGCTGGCCGCGCCATGGAAGCATTTCGTGAGCATGAGGCGATTGTCGCGGCGATGAAGCGGCGCGACCCCGATGCCGCCGAAGCCGCAATGCGGCTCCATTTGCGCAATGCGCTGCAATCGATCCGCGACGAACTGGAAACCGAGAGCGCCGACGCGGCAAGCGACCCGGAGGGCGCGGCTTCCCCGGCGGCCGGCGCCCCGACATCCTGACTGGATGGCAGCTTACATATATGGCCATTCGCCAGATGCAGATTGTTGACATTTGACGGTCAACAATGATAGGCAGAGCGCAAAGGGATCGCTCATGGTTCGCCAGATCAGATGCACCATCATGCGCGGAGGGACCAGCAAGGCCGTTTTCCTGAAGGAAAACGACCTGCCGGCACAGGAAGCGCAGCGCCAGGCGGTCATTCTTTCCATCTTCGGCTCGCCTGACCGTCGCCAGATCGACGGACTGGGCGGCGCAGATCCCCTTACCAGCAAGCTGGCCCTGATCGGCGCCGCCAGGGATGACGAGCCCGCCTCCGCCGGCGCGCATCTGCGCTATACGTTCGGCCAGGTTGAGATCGAGCGCGCCAATGTCGACTGGCACAGCCTCTGCGGCAATATCAGCGCTGCCGTCGGCGCCTATGCCATCCGGGAGGGCTTCGTGCGGGCGGTCGAGCCGATCACGCATGTGCGCGTCTACAATACCAATCTGGCAAGGATGCTGACCATCGAAGTGCCGGTTCGCGAGGGCGAGCCGCAGGAAGAAGGCGACTATGCGGTTCCGGGCGTACCGGGAACGGGAGCGCGCATCCTGGTCGACTTCGCCGCCACCGCCGGCGGGGCTACCGGCAGATTGCTGCCAACCGGGAATGTAGTGGACCGGCTTGACGTACCGGGTCTTGGCGCCATTGACGCTTCGCTCGTCGATATCGGCAATGCGCATGTCTTCATCCGTGCCAGCGATGTCGGGATGCGGGGAACGGAATCGGCGCGGGAGATCGATGGCGATGCCGGGCTTCTCGAACGGCTGGAGCGGATTCGCGCCGCAGGAGCGGAGCGCATCGGCATGGTGGACCGGGCGGCGCGGGCAAGCGAGGTTACGCCCGCGACGCCCATTCTCTGCATTGTCGCCCCGCCGGCCGATTACCGGGATGAGAATTCCGGTCGCGACGTCGCCGCCAGCGGGATCGACCTCCTGTCCCGGCTGCAGTTCATGCAGCGAACGCACAAGACCTATGCCGGCACGAGTACCGTGTGCACGGGCGTCGCGGCGCGCATTCCCGGGACGCTCGTCCACGAAGTCAGCCGGCCCGAGAGCCGCGACCGGCTCGTCGTGCGGATCGGCCACCCTGCTGGCGTGATCGAGACGGAAACGAGCATTCTGTCCGGGGATTTCGCCCTCACCGTCCGGCGCGCAACGCTCGGACGCACCGCGCGGCGCATCATGGAGGGCCAGGTCTTCGTGCCCGACCGGATCTGCTCCCCGCCCCTCTGAAGAGCTGGATCGCCATGGCCATCGCAGATCCCGTCTACGAGTTGTTCGCACTGCGATATGCCACGCGCGATGCCAGGCGGCGCGACCATTTTCTCGGCGGCGATCCGCATGATGCGGCGATGCCGATGGATTACTACATCTGGATTGCGAAGGGCCGCGAACGGAGCATCATCGTCGACACCGGCTTCACCGCAGCGGTGGCCGGGAAGCGCGGCCGATCCTTCCTGCGCTGTCCGGTCGATTCGCTGGCGCTGCTCGATATCGATCCGGCCGGCATCGAGGACGTGGTCGTCACGCATCTGCATTACGACCATGCCGGGAATTTCGACCGCTTCCCGAAGGCGCGCTTTCACATCCAGGAACGGGAGCTGGCCTACGCGACCGGGCGCTACATGCGCTTTCCACGTCTTTCGCACTCCTTCGAGGTCGAGGATGTGTGCCGGGTCGTCCGCCTGAACTATGACCGGCGCGTGGTCTTTCATTCGGGTACTGGCGAAATTGCGCCGGGCATTACTGTCCATGCCGCCGGAGGGCACTCGGACGGGCTGCAATTCGTGCGCGTGCAGACGGCGCGCGGACCCGTCCTTCTCGCCTCGGATGTGAGCCATTTCTACGAGAACCTGGCGTCCGGGCGTCCGTTCCCGACCGCGTTTCATGTCGGGGAGATGCTGGAAGGCTTCGAGCGTCTTCTCGCGGCAGCACCGGACGAGACCCACATCATTCCCGGCCACGACCCGCTGGTCATGGCCCTCTACCCGGCGCCCGATGCGCGGACGGAGGGAATCGCCGTCCGTCTCGATGTGCCGCCATCGGCCGGACAGCCCATGCGCCGGGCAGGAACCACCGGAACGTAATTTGTGCAGCAGCAGCAATCGGGAGCCGAAATGACAAGGACAGCGGCAGAAATCCTCGCCGGACATTATTCCAGCCTTCGCCTGCAGGACATTCCGGCAAAGGCGAGAACCGATGTCGGTCTCCTGGTCCGCGACTATCTCGGCGTTGCAATCGCCGGCAGCCGCACGTCCAGCGCCAGGATTGCGGCACGCTTCGCCATTGATTGCGGCGGCGTCGCGCAGTCAACGATCATCGGTGATGGCGCGAAAGTGCCCTCGATACATGGCGCCTTCGCCAATGCGATTGCATCGCACAGTATCGAGCTGGACGATGTCGACATCCTGGCGCTCTACCATTTCAGCCCGCCGGTCATTTCTGCCGCGCTCGCGGTTGCCGAAGCGCAAGGGTCGAGCGGCAGCGAATTTCTTGCCGCGGCGGTCGCCGGCTGCGACATGATGGCTAGAGCCAGCAATGCGACGAATTTCGCGCTCCGCAATCGCGGCTATCATACGACGCCGACCTGCGGCGTCTTCGGCGCGGCCATCGCGGCGGCAATGCTGATGAAGCTCGACGAATCGCAGATGGTCTCGGCGCTCGGCCTTGCCGGCGCGCAGGCTTCCGGCCTCATGGAGATGTATGGACCCTCGATGCAGAAGCGGTTCAATCCCGGACCGGCGGCCCGCAATGGCGTGACGGCAGCGGCGATGGCGAAACTCGGCTATACCGGCGCGGCGACGATCTTCGAGGGCGAGCGAGGATTCTGCAAGGCCTTCGCCGGAGAGTACCGCATTGACGAGCTGACCCGCAATCTCGGCAATGCCTATCCGATCGACATCGAATACAAGCCCTATAGTTGCGCCCGGCCCATACATAATGCCATCGATTGCGCCCTCGAGATCCGCAGGCAGTTGCAGGCGCCCATCGCCTCCATCCGCGCGATGAAGATGCGCCGCCACCCTGCCTGGGCGCATTACCATCTCAATGCCCGGCCGCAGACCTATCACGAGGCGCAGATGAGCCTGCCCTATTCCGTGGCGATTGCCCTGGTCGAAGGCAACGCGCTGCCGCCGCAATATCAGGACGACAAGCTCCAGGCGCCAGAAATCGTCCGGCTGAGCGAACTGCTTGCCGTCGAGCCGGACCCGACGCTGCCGCGCGGCGTCTCCTGCGCGCTCGAAGTCGAGACGGCGAACGGTACGAGATTGCAAGCGCAGGTCGATCATCCGAAGGGCTCGATCGCCAACCCGATGAGCGAGGGCGAGATGCAGGGCAAGTTCCACATGCTCGCCGATCCGGTTCTTGGCGAGGGCAATGCCGGTCAACTCATCGAATGGCTGGGCGCGCTGGAGGAACTCCCGGATATCCGCGCCCTGATGGAAAGGACTGTCCCGGGTACGGCAGCGTAGAGGACGGGCGACGGACGCGATGCCGATCCCGGCCGGACGGCATCGTCATCCGGCGCTAGAATGGACGCCCCTTCATCCACTCGGCCAGCTTCATGCTGAAGTACAGGCTTCCTTCCTCGCTCAAGTGATCGGCATCGCGGTAGAGGTATCCTGTTTCCTTCCTGTATCCTGAACATACCTCTTCATTGCAAAAGGCAGATGTGGGGTCAAAGACTGCAATTCGTGGATAATCCGATGCAATGGAATACACGAGCGACCTGTAACCGGATGCCCTTTGTTCGAATTCCGCACGATCCACGTAGCAGTCGCTCAGGGAAATCCACGGACGCCGGCATCCGGAATCGATGCCAAGCTCGGGAACGTCGATCGCAAAGATGACTTTCGCATTCCTTAGCTTGCTCAACTCGCCGAAGGTTCTCCGCATCCCTGTCTCATAGATTTCCCAGTGATCGGCAATGGCCTTGTCGGAGATCAGCTCGACGCCCAGGCCGGTAACTCTGGCCTCGTCTTTCCCCTTGAACGTCGTTCCGTCCAGATATACCGGGCCCATGGAAGAAAGAACGAGTACCGCATCGGGATCTCTGGATATGATTTCATTCAGCGCCGCATTGATGAACTTTGCGCACTCCCCTTTTCTTGATCGTGAATCGTACCGATCCACGTCGCGAAACGGGATGCACCCGGAGCTGGTCCGATTCTCGACCGTGCCTGTTGTAATATTCTGCAGTCCTGACAGCAGATGTTCTGCATGTGAATCGCCGATAACGATGAAATTGCTCTGCAACAAGGAAACCGGAGCTGAGGCGCGGGTCATCAATCGTTCCGCCTTGCCGGGGTCTACTGCGAAAACAATCCCGACTAGAACCAGCAGGGATCCGAGAGAAGCGCTTGCCAGGAAGGCGCCCTTGCGGGTGGGAAGCAGGGATCGGGACCGCTTGCGAAACGGTTGCTCGACATATTTCCAGGTCAATATTGCGAGCAGCAGGGACGCGATCGCGAGGCCTCCCATCAGCGCTTGCGAAGGTTCTCCGGGACTGCGAATCCTGGCGAAAGCAAATAGCGGTTGATGCCAAAGATACGCGCCATATGAAATCAGTCCGATTCCGACCAGAGGTCCGGTCGAAAGAAGACGGGCGACCAGCGTCTCCCTGTGAGCGTAGAGCAGAACGAGCGCGGTTCCCCCGACAGGTGCGAGCGCATGGACACTCGGGAAAGGTGTGTTCCTGTCGTAGTGAAGCATCGGGAAGACGATGAGCGCCAGTCCTGCCATCGCAAGCACATCGTTGCTTCCATGCGCCCGTCGTGCGGTCAGGAAGGCGCAAATCGACCCTGCGAGAAGTTCCCATGCGCGCGTCGGCGCGAGAAAGAAGTTCGCACTGGGATGGTTTCGCGACCCATACTCGCTCCCAAGCAGGCTGAATGCGGCGATTGCGACGATGAGCGTAAGGACGCGAGCGCGACCGAACTTCCAGAAGGCAAGCAGCAGCAACGGAAAGAGAAGATAATACTGCTCTTCAACCGCGAGACTCCAGGTATGAAGCAACGGCTTCAGCTCTGCTGCCGTATCGAAATATCCGCTCTCGCTCCAGAACAGGATATTGGATGAGAACAGGACCGTCGCAGCAACGCTCTCGGCAAAATCCTTCAATTCGGAAGGAAGCATCCACATCCACGCGAATGGGAAACAGGCGAACAGCACGACGAACAGCGCAGGGAGGATTCGCCTTGCTCTTCGTTCATAGAAGCGCGCGATGCTGAAATCGCCGCGCGCCAGCTCTTCGATCAGGATGCCGGTGATGAGGAAACCGCTGATGACGAAGAAAACATCGACACCGACAAATCCGCCGCTGAACATCTCGAACCCGGCATGAAACAGGATGACCGGGAGAACTGCGACCGCGCGCAGCCCGTCAATCTCTCTGCGGTATTCCACCCCAACCCCGTATGCCGTGTGACGGGAAACCTCTTACTTGCACGAGGCGGAATCGGCAAGAACGAGGTTCAGGATTTTGGGGTCAAGGCTCCGATCTCCCTGCCCGTCTTTGCGCACTGGGTCGGCAGGATCAGCCTCTCCTGCGAGCCTGATTCAAAAGCTCGCCTGAATGTCGTTATGTCGCGATTCCAATGAACTACTACCAGAATGGTAGCGGGGGAGGGACTTGAACCCCCGACACGCGGATTATGATTCCGCTGCTCTAACCAACTGAGCTACCCCGCCGCGCCATCACTATCCCGCAGATCATCCATCTGCAGATGCGGCATGCCCGGCAGAATGGGAAGAACGGATTCCATCGGGACGCGCGGATATAAGATTGGAGGCAGACACATGTCAAGCGCTGTTCCAGCATAGTCGCGACGCTTTTGCGGACCGGCCCCGCCACCGGGGAAATTGCCGCAAACTCGGGCAGCAAGGGGTTGAGTTCGAGATGCAGCATGGATATGTCTCGCTCCATCTTTCACCTTGCCGAGGTGTCATGGCACCGCGAATTGCAGTACTTGGGTGTGGTTACTGGGGCAGCAATCACATCCGCACCTTGAAATCGCTGGGCGCGCTCCATTCCGTTTCCGATGCCAACCGCGCCCGTGCGGAAGGCTTTGCCTCGGAACAGGATTGCCTTGCCATTGCGCCCGAAGAACTGTGCAGCCACCCGGACGTGGATGCGATCGTCATGGCGCTGCCGCCGCAGCATCATGCGCGCTTTGCGATGGAAGCGGCGCGCGCCGGCAAGGACATGCTGGTCGAGAAACCGGTGGCGCTCAATGTCGCGGATGCCGAAGCCGCGGTCCGGGCCGCCGAGGAAGCCGGCTGCCTGTTCATGGTCGGCCATGTCCTGCGGTTTCATCCCGCCTTCGAAATGCTGGAAGAACTGATCCGGCAGGGCGAGCTGGGCGAGGTCAGGTATATACACTCGCATCGGCTCGGCCTCGGCAAGTTCCATACCGAGAATGACGCGCTGTGGGATCTTGCGCCGCACGACCTGTCGATGATTCTTGCCATTACGGGCAGCCTGCCCGTCGAAGTGCGCGGCGAAGGTGCGGCGCTGCTCGACCATCTTTCCGATTTCGCCCATCTGCACATGGTCTTTGCCGGCGGCATTCGCGGCCATCTGTTCACTTCGCGCCTCAATCCCTATCGCGAGCGGCGTCTGACCGTGGTCGGGACGAAGGCGATGGCCGTGTTCGACGATGTCGAACCTTGGGAGCGCAAGCTCGCCGTCTATCGTCACGCCGTCTGGCAGGACAGCGGCCAGTGGGCCTTCACGGCCAACGAGCCTGCCTATGTCGCATTGCAGCAGGGCATGCCGCTGACGCGGGAGCTTGAGCATTTCATTTCCTGCATCGAGACGCGCGCCCACCCGCGCACTGACGGGGCCGAGGCCATTGCCGTATTGAAGATCCTGACCGCTGGCACGGTGACGCATGGCCAGGCGCGACCGGGGAAGATCACATAATGTTACATGCTGCGCCGCGGATTGAATCCGGCGCGGTGGCACCGGATTTGCAAAGCGCCTAGAAGTCATTCATCACCGTCTGATATTCCCGGCCACCGCAAGCGGCCATGATGGTAGGCTAACACATGCAGTTCATTGATCTGGGCGCGCAGCGCCGCCATCTGGAGCCGAAGCTGAGTGAAGCGATCGACCAGGTTCTCGAGAGCGGGCAATACATTCTGGGGCCGCAAGTCGCGGAGCTGGAGCGCCAGCTTGCCGACTATGTCGGCGTGCGGCATGTGGTCGCCTGCGCCAATGGCACGGATGCGCTGGTCCTGGCGCTGATGGCGGCTGATATCGGACCGGGAGATGCGGTCTTCTGCCCGGCATTCACCTTTGCGGCCACGGCAGAAGCCGTGGCCCTGCGCCGCGCCGAGCCGGTATTCGTTGATGTCGATCCGGACAATTACAATCTGTGCGTATCCGGCCTGGAAGCGGCGATCGAGGCGGTACGGGCCGAGGGCCGGCTGACGCCCCGCGCCATCCTCCCGGTTGATCTGTTCGGGCTGGCCGCCGACTATGACGCCATCGAACGCATCGCCGCGCGCGAGGGCCTGATGGTCATTTCCGATGCGGCGCAATCCATGGGCGGCACGCTGGCCGGCCGCAAATGCGGCAGTTTCGGCCATGTTGCCGGCACGAGCTTCTACCCGGCAAAGCCATTGGGATGCTATGGCGATGGCGGGGCGATGTTCACCGATGATGACGAGCTGGCCGGGCAGCTCCGCTCCCTCGCCTTCCACGGCAAGGGCGACGGGCAATATGACAATGTGCGCGTCGGCATCAATTCACGTCTCGACACGGTCCAGGCGGCGATCCTGCTCGTCAAGCTGACCGTGCTCGAAGAGGAAATGGCAGCGCGGCAGCGCATTGCGGCGCGTTATGGCGAGGCCCTAGGAAATCTGGTCAAGGTGCCGCGCATCGGGCCGGAGCGCCGCTCTGCCTTCGCGCAATATGCGATCGAGGTCGAGGAGCGCGACCGGCTGAAGGCGAGCCTTGCCGCCAATGGCATCCCTTCGGTCGTCTATTACCCCAAGCCCCTGCATCTGCAGGAGGCCTATCGCGATTTTCCGCGCCAGCCGGGAGGTCTGCCGGTATCGGAGAGCCTGCCGGGCCGCATCCTTTGCCTGCCCATGCATCCCTATCTCGCCGAGGCCGATCAGGACCGGATCATCGAAATGATTCGCCAGCATGCGGTCCGGCCGGAAGTGCTGGCGGCTGAATAGGCCTGCTAAGACTCGATTTCGACCGCTCAGCAGGACGGGCTGCGCGCGCGGTCCACTGCCATCAGGCGCTGCAACCGGGCCTCGATCCCGGCAGAATGCTCGGCCCGCTCGATGAAGCCGCCGCCGAGGATGCGCGCCCCGGCGCTGCCGTCGGAATAGAGCACGCAGGCCTGCCCGGGCGCGACGCCCGGCTCCCCTTGCTGGAACTCGACCGAGATGCGGCCGCCATCCTCGCACCGAAGCACGGCTTGCGACGGCGGACGCGTCGAGCGCACGCGGGCATGAAGTTCCATTCCCTGCCGGCCGATCTCCGCCACCGGTCCGTCGCCAAGCCAGTTGAAGTCGCGCAGAAAGACGCGCTTCGTTTCCAGCGCCTCGCGCGGTCCGACAATGATGCGCGCGGCGGGCGCATCGATATGCACGACATAGAGGGGATCGCCGGTCGCGACGCCGATGCCGCGCCGCTGGCCGACGGTGAAATGCCCGACGCCTTCATGCGTGCCGAGGGACCGTCCGTCGAGGTGAACGATTTCGCCGGGTTGCGCCGCATTGGGCCGCAGCCGCGCGATGATGTCGGAATAGCGGCCTTGCGGCACGAAGCAGATATCCTGGCTGTCCTGCTTGTCGGCAACGGCAAGACCCATTGCCTGCGCATGTTCCCGCACCTGCTGCTTCGACATCTCACCGAGGGGAAAGCGCAGGAAGTCGATCTGCTCCTGCGTCGTCGCAAAAAGGAAATAGCTCTGGTCACGCTCGGCATCGACCGGGCGGAACAGCGCCCGATGGGCGCCATTGGGACGGCTGCGAATGTAATGGCCGGTGGCGAGCGCATCTGCGCCAAGCTCGCGCGCGGTCGCCAGAAGGTCGGAAAACTTCACGGTCTGGTTGCAGGTCACGCAGGGAATCGGCGTCTCGCCCGCCGCATAGCTGGCCGCGAAGGGATTGATCACCGCTTCCCGGAAACGGCGCTCATAGTTCAGCACATAATGCGGAATGCCCAGTGTCTCCGCCACCCGGCGGGCATCGTCAATATCCTGGCCCGCGCAGCATGAGCCCGGCCGATGCACGGCGCTGCCGTGATCGTAGAGCTGAAGGGTCACGCCGATCACCTCATAGCCCTCCGCCGCGAGCAGGCCTGCCACGACGGAGGAATCGACGCCGCCCGACATCGCCACGACGATGCGGGTATTCTGCGGGGGTCGGTCGATGTCGAGACTGTTCATGGGAATTCGCCGGTGCCAGGGATTTCTATATAGGGCGATGCGCCGCCCGTGCAAAGGGTCCCCGGGATGGTAAACGGCGATTCATCTCGGTTACCCGTGTGTTACCGGCCGCTTAGAGCTTTCTTAAAACTGCGGGGCTAGGTTTTCGGCATTGGGTCCTTGAAATGTAGAGAGTACGATGACCGATCTGATGAGACCGCGTGTGAAATATGTGATCGGCCCGGATGGCAGCCCGCTGACGATCGCCGACCTGCCGCCGAGCGATACGCGGCGCTGGGTGATCCGGCGCAAGGCGGAAGTGGTCGCAGCCGTGCGCGGCGGACTGCTGAGCCTCGAGGAGGCCTGCAATCGCTACAAGCTCACCGTGGAGGAATTCCTCTCCTGGCAGGCATCCATAGATGAATATGGTCTTGCCGGGCTCAGAACCACCCGCCTGCAACAATACCGGCACTGAATGACCCGACACCGGCGGATTATTCTGTTTCCTCCGAGTAATCTGTACTGAAGATTACACAAGAATTTGCGTGATGATCCTATCTTCCGGCCTTACCTCGCCTGCCCGGCGAGAAAGACACCGGAGGCACGCCGCATATGACGGTCTGGAAACAGAAGCTCCAGCAGCTGATTCCCTGTCAGAGCCAGACCAGATACGCAAAGCTGTCGGATGTGGACGAGAACTGGAAGGTCTCCCGCGATCCGATCGGGGAGATCCGGAGGGCTCGCAATGCGATCTCGCAGATCGTCAAGCGTAATCCTCCCCTGCTGAAGGGTCTGCTACAGGCGCGCGAGAACGAGCTGGATCTTTTCTGGGAGATTGACGGTTGGAACTTCCGCCATCAGGGGAAGACCTTCTCGGCATGGGAAAGCAAGCTGACGCAGGACGACAATCGCAGCATCATCCATTTCGAAATCCGCGAGAAGAACCAGCTCCATTTTCCTTGAAGCCGCCATAAGCGCGCATATCCGGTTGCCTCTTGAATGCCCCGGAACCGCAACTTGCCCTCGCCTGGAGAGCCGGGCGACCGCATCCAGCGGCGCCGGCGTTCCGGCAGCCCGGATCAGGTTCCCCTTGCCGCAGCACCTTGGCCGGAAAGCGGAGGCCACTTTCCGGGATCCTGGCAATTCCCTGTTGAAGC
>CAYLGY010000004.1:43311-61260 GCA_964383325.1 uncultured Rhizobiaceae bacterium | reverse complement strand
GCGCTGAACGCCACCCGCGCCGCGGTCGAGGAAGGCATCGTTCCGGGCGGCGGCACCGCGCTGCTGCGCGCTTCGCGCTCCATCACCGTGAAGGGCGACAATGCCGACCAGGAAGCGGGGATCAACATCATCCGCCGCGCCCTGCAGGCCCCGATCCGGCAGATCGCGAGCAATGCCGGTGCGGAAGCGTCGATCGTGGCCGACAAGGTACTGGACGAGAACAGCACCACATACGGCTACAACGCCCAGACCGGCGAATATGGCGACATGATCGCCATGGGTATCGTTGACCCGGTCAAGGTGGTTCGCCATGCGCTGCAGGACGCCGCTTCGGTCGCCGGTCTGCTGGTCACCACCGAGGCCATGGTTGCGGAACTGCCGAAGAAGGAAGCCGCAGCTCCGGCAATGCCCGGCGGCGGTATGGGCGGAATGGACTTCTGATCCACTCTCCTTGCAGGACAGAATGTGAAAAGGGCGGCAGCAATGCCGCCCTTTTCATTTCAGCGCCAGGCTGGGCAAATGCATCGCTGTAGCTCGAATGCAACAGGTGGCGAAAATGCAATGAAGCGAGTAACGACCAGGGAAAAGATGCACGCATAGGCTGCCGGACGGAACCGTCAACCAACCAGGCGCTGCCGAATCAGAAGGGCCGTGCGGACGCTCAGTCGAGCGAACTGACCAGCGGATTGAGATATCCGTCTATGGCCACCCATCGCCCCGTATGGGTCGAAGCCTGCCGCTTGAGGAAACTGTAACGGGTTTCCTGCCAGGGCAGGACGGTATCGGTCAGATTGTCGAGAATGAAATCGCCATGGTCCGTGCGCACGGTGAGCACCGCATGACCTTCCCGGTCCGGCTTGCGGACGACAGTAATCAGCAGGTTCGAAAGCGAAATCCCGGCTGCATGCAGCAGGCGGCGCTTTTCGAGAACATAGTCCTCGCAATCGCCGACATCGGTTGGATATTCCCAGAATTCCTCGGTTCCGTAGAGGGAGAGGTCATCCATGGGCGTGAGCGATTCATTGACGCCGACATTGACGTCGACAATGAGCTCCCAGATCTCCCGGGACATCTGCAAGGGGCCCTTGTCGGCAATCTCGATGCGGCATTCGACCGGGTAGCGTTCGCAGAAATCGTAATGTCCGATGGGCTGGGACGTATAGTCACCGGTCATCATGGAAGCTGGAAGGGCCATCGCCGCGGAAGCCCACATCGCCGCGCCGGCCAACAAGCCACACACCCCTGCCCTCGCCGCAGCCATTCCGCCCTCTCACAATCCCCATCAAGCTCGTTAAGAATGTGTTAACCGTTGAGGGTCGAGCAAGTCAATGCGGGGTGTGGCGAGATTGCCGTTAAGGTTACCGGAGCCGTCAGGACCGGCCGGCGCCGGAATGGGTGCGGATGAAATCGAGCATGACCGGCACGATCTCCCTGCGGAATTTCGAGCCGTTGAACACGCCGTAATGTCCGACGTCGCGCTGAAGATGATGATGGCGCATGGCGTCCGGGATTCCGGTGCACAATCCATGCGCCGCCTCGGTCTGTCCGACGCCGGAAATGTCGTCATTCTCGCCTTCGACCGTGAGCAGGGCGACTTCGTGGATGGCGCCGGGATCGACAGGCTCGCCGCGATGGGTGAGCCGCCCGCGCGGCAGATCATGGCGAATGAAGACCCGCTCCACCGTATCAAGGAAGAATTCGGCAGTCAGGTCCATCACTGCCATGTACTCGTCATAGAACTTGCGATGCTTCTCGACCGAAAGATCGTCATTCTCGATCTGATGCAGGAAGAAGTCGCGATGGGCGCTGATATGCCGGTCGAGGTTCATCGACATGAAGCTCGTAAGCTGCAGGAATCCGGGATAGACCAGCCGCCGAAAGCCCGGATTGGGCCACGGCACCGGCATGATGACGTTGCGCCGGAACCATCCGATGTCGTTTTCCTCGGCAAGCCGGTTGACGGCGGTCGGATTGACGCGCGTATCGATCGGCCCGCCCATCAGCGTCATGCTCGCTGGGGAGAACGGATCCCGGTTGCGCTGCATGACCGCGGTTGCCATCAGGACCGGCACTGCGGGCTGGCAGACGCCGACAATATGGCAGCCCTTGCCGATCACATGCAGCATCTCGATGAGATAGTCGACATAGTCGTCGAGGTCGAACCTGCCGCAGGACAGGGGCACCATGCGGGCATCGATCCAGTCGGTGACATAGAGCTCCGCATGCGGAAGCAGCGCCTCGACCGTGCCGCGCAGCAATGTTGCGTAATGGCCTGACATCGGCGCGACCAGGAGGATGCGCTCATCCTGCGGCCTTGCTTTCGGCAGGGCGCGCTCGAAATGCAGCAAGCGGCCGAATGGCCGCGACCAGACTACCCGCTCGGCCACCGGGACCAGCCGGCCATCGACCCGCGTTTCATGCAGGTCGAATTCCGGCTTGCGGTAGCGGCGGGTCGTCCGTTCGAACAATTCGGCCAGCGCCGCTACGGAACGACCGGCAGCGGTGCCGGAGAAGGGATTGAGCGGATTCTGGTAACAGAGACGCGTTGCATCGGCCAGGGCGCGATAGGGACGCAGGACCGAATGGTTCAGTTCGTAGAACTCATACATCAACAATTGGCGCACTCTCGCATGTCAGAACCCGTATCCCGAGTGATTTACGGAAAAACGCTAGCGAATTCCGTTCCATGTTGCAACGCAGCGAACGCCTATTCGATCCCTTCGACGAGGATCATTTCGCCATCGGCCACGGTCACGCGAATGGCCTTGGCGGCCTGGTATTCCTCGGAATTGTAGCAATCCAGCGCCGCCTGCATCGAAGGAAATTCAATTATGACATTGCGTGCGCGGCTTTGCCCCTCGAGCGGGGTCGCCTCGCCGCCACGGGCAAGGAAGCGAGCGCCATGGCGTTCGAAGGCCGGCTTCGCGGTTGCGATATAGTCCTTGTAGCGCTCCGGATCCTTCACATCGACCCGGGCAATCCAGTACGTCTTCGCCATCAGCTTTCTCCCTTTCAGCTGTGATCCATTTCCTGAAGTATCGCGCTGGCCGCAGCCCGCCGGTCCGGTGCCGCGATGATGGGCCGGGCTACAACGAGATGGCTGGCGCCGCGCCGAATCGCCTCGGCCGGAGTCACCACGCGCTTCTGATCGCCATGATCCGCGCCCTGCGGCCGGATCCCGGGCGTGACGATCGCCATCGCCTCGCCGACCCGTCCTCGCACGCGCTCTGCCTCGGCAGCGGAGCAGACAATGCCGCCCATGCCTGCGGCCCGCGCCTGCGTGCTGCGCATGACAACCAGTGCATCGGCGCCCTCGGCATAGCCGGCTTCCGCAAGATCGGCGTCATCCATCGAGGTCAGCACGGTTACGGCCAGCAGGCAGAGATCCGACCCGTTCGCGGCCTCGACCGCAGCCTGCATCGCCTTCGGATAGGCGTGAACGGTCAGCATCGAAATGCCCATGCGCGCCGCATTCTCGACGGCTCGCGCCACCGTATTGTCGATGTCGAGCAATTTGACGTCGAGGAAGACCTTGTGGTCGCCTGAAGCCAAATCCCGGGCAAGTTCCAGCCCGCCAGCCATCAGGAGCTGATGGCCGATCTTGAAGAAGCGGCACAGGCCGTCGAGGTCTGCGATGATGGCTTCGGCTTCGGCCACCGTGGGCACGTCCAGTCCGACAATCAGGCGGTCACGAAGGGCAAGGGGCGGGTTCAATTTTCACTCCGGGCACAAAGCAGGACGGCGTGCTCGCACAACGTCCGGCATACTCTTTCCATGATCTTGCGGGTGCGTTCGTCCCGAATGGCACCATTCTCGTCGAATGCGTCGCCCGCCAAGGGGATCGCGCATTGCGGCGAAATCACCTCCATGCCGAGGGTGACGCAGATCGGCCGCAAATGGTTCAGCGCCCGGATGCCGGCGAACTTGCCGTCGGAGGAGGAGCACAGCGCCGCCACCTTGCCGCGAAAGGGCCGCAGCGGATGGCCGCCATCCTCGCGGACGCGGCTGATCCAGTCGAGCGTATTCTTCAGCAATGCGGGGACGGAATTGTTGTATTCCGGCGTCGCGATCAGCAGGCCGTCATGGGCGGCCAGGATCCGCGCCAGCCGCCGGGCATTCTCCGGTATCCCGTCCGTGCGTTCCAGATCGGCGTCATAGATCGGCAGAGGATAGTCAGCGAGTGAGATCCGGCTGACTTCCGCACCCTGGATGGCGAGTTCCTTCATGGCCGCATCGGCGGTCTTTCCGCTATATGCGCCCGTGCGAATCGACCCGGCCAGGACGACGATTCTCGGAGTTCTCATCCGGCTACCCTGCTGCGTGCTGTCGGTCGGGAGTTACATGGATGCACGATTGCGGTCAATCGGCAGCGCCGTCGAAAGGAATGGCCATCAGGCTGGCGCCATTGCGCTTCAGCCAGTCGCGGCACTCGTCGGTGCGCGGCGCGAGCTGGCGGCACAGCTTCCAGAAGGTGGGGCCATGGTGCATTTCCCGCAGGTGCGCGACCTCGTGCGCGGCCAGATAGTCGATCACTGCCGGTGGCGCCATCATGATCCGCCAGGAAAAGGACAAGGCGCCGGACGAGCTGCAGGAGCCCCAGCGGCTCCTGGTGTCGCGCAGCGTGATGCGGCCGGGACGCGCGCCGATGCTGGCGGCATGGCGGTCGACCCTCGCAGCGAGTTCGATCCGCGCCTCCCGCTTGAGGAAATCGGCAAGGCGGCGTCCGAGATGCGCCGCGTCGCCATGGACCGCAATGACCGGCTCGCCATCGGATTTGGTCGCCTCGGTCAGGCCCCGCCCGCCGCGATGTTCGATCCGGTGCGGTACGCCGCGAAACGGAATCTTCATGCCCGCTTCTAGCCAGGACCGGTCCGGAAGCCCTTTCAGCCTCGTCTCGATCCATTGCTGCTGGCGCGCCAGAAAGCGGTGGACCTCCGTCATTGCGATGCCCGGTGGCACCGTGACGCGAAGGGCGCGGCCTCCCGGCTCGATCCGCAGGATGAGGCGGCGCGCACGCCGGTTTTCCACCACGGTGAGGGGAAGGATCCTTCCGGCGACCTCCAGCCGGTGCGGGGCAGGGCCGCGCGATGGTTTCCAGATGCTCATGGGGAAGATCTAGCCGATTCGCGCCGCCTGCATCAGCCTTTCCAATGGAAAAGGGCCGGATAACCGGCCCTGTCCGTCTTCAGCTTGCGCTTGCGCAGGGTCAGGCCTGCGTACCCGGCGCTGTCGGGGCGGAGCGCGAATTCATGAAACGGTCGAATTCCTCGCGGTCGCGGGCACGTCGCAGCTCGCGCAGATAGGCATCGAACTCGTCGCGCATCGCATCCAGCTTGCGGCGTTCCTCGGCGAGGCGCTCGAACTCCTTCTCGCGCCACTCGTCGAAGGCCACATTGCCGGTACGGCGCACCGGGCCTTCCCTCCGGCAACCGGCGAACAGGCCGTCCGCCGCGCGTCGCACCTCACCGGCAGCGCCTTCGAAACGGTCGCCCCAGAGAATATAGGCCAGCATGGCAAGGCCCAACGGCCAGAAGAAGATGAAGCCAAGCACCATCAGCGCAATGGTGGCCGGCGTCCATGCGGGACGAATCAGCGCGGTGGTTCTGGTTGTCGTCATCGTGCAGGTCCTCTCGATTCGGCTGCGGCGTCACGCCGCCATGTTCGAGAAATGGGAACGCTGCTGCCCCCCGTCAAGAATCGCGCGCCGCAAATTGCGCCGCCATGCGCGCGACGGCGCCCAGCAACAGCTCGATGTCCTGCGGGCGCGACAGGCGATGGTCGCCATCGCGGATCAGGGTCAGCGTGACATCGTCGGCGGGCAGGTGCTCGACCAGGCGCAGGGAGAGTTCGTGCGGTACGTCCGGATCGGCCTGGCCATGGAGGATATGCACCGGGCAATGGGTGTCGATCCGCCCGGTGAGCACGCGGTTCCGCCTGCCGTCCTCGATCAGGGCCCGGGTGTAGACATTCGGCTCGTCGGAATATTCCGAGGGCTCCTCGATATGGCCGACTTCCTCCAGGACGCGCCGCTGCTCGTCCGTCAGCGAAGGCTCGATGAGCTCGGCGGTGAAATCGGGCGCCGGCGCGAGCAGTACCAGCCCGGCGAGTCGCCCGCTTTCGCCACGCCGCGCCAGTTCCTGCACGAGGCGCAGCGCGATCCAGCCGCCCATGGACGATCCGACGAGGATCTGGGGCCCCTCGGTATATTTGCGTAGCACGGTCAATGCTTCCGTCAGCCAGCGGCTGATGGTGCCGTCAGTATAGGCGCCCGAGCTTTCGCCATGCCCCGAATAGTCGAAACGCAAGCAGGCATGGGCGTTTTCTTCGGCCCAGCGGTCGAGGGCCTGCGCCTTGGTTCCGGACATGTCCGAGCGATAGCCGCCCAGCCAGACGATGCCGGGCTCGCGTCCGGGACGGATCCGCAAGGCGATGGACTCTCCGTCAATCTCGGCGGAACTTGCAAATCCTGCGTTCATCCATATCTCCTGCTGGTGATTGCTGCCGCGATCCTATGCTGCGGCAGCACGAAAAGTTCTCACCACACCGCAAACTGTGTCATATGGGGCCAAGGAAAGCGGTGATTTCGGCTAGAACCTATGTTATTGACTTGCCTGTAGCCCGCCGGGATGTGCAGGCTGCAGGCATTCCTGTCAACAATTTGAGGAGAATACGACCATTCGCAGACCACATAGAGCGCCGCAGCCGGTCAAGGACGGACCGAGGGCCAATGCGGAGATTCGCGTGCCGCGCGTCCAGCTTATCGACAATGAAGGCCAGAATCACGGCGAGGTGACGATCGAGACCGCGCTTCAGATGGCGGAAGAGGCCGGACTCGACCTCGTGGAGATTGCACCCAACGCCACTCCCCCCGTTTGCAAGATTCTTGATCTGGGCAAGCTCAAATATGAGAGCCAGAAGAAGGCCGCAGCCGCACGCAAGAAGCAGAAGACCATCGAGATCAAGGAGATCAAGATGCGGCCGAACATCGATGATCATGATTACGAGGTCAAGATGAAGGCCGTGCGCCGCTTCTTCGAGGACGGTGACAAGGTCAAGGTGACCTTGCGCTTCCGGGGCCGCGAAATGGCGCATCAGGAACTCGGAATGGAACTGCTCAACCGGGTGCGCGAAGAGACCGCCGACTATGCCAAGGTGGAAGCCGAGCCGAAGATGGAAGGGCGCCAGATGATGATGGTCCTGGCGCCGCGCTGAATCTCGCGCGCCAGCGGCAGCGCTCCGGAGCCGGGACAAGCTCCCTGCCGGGCCGGGTCGTTTGTTCCGGACCGGTAATCCCTGGCGCATGCATGACGTGACTGGAGCGCGGCGACAGATCCGGTGGGATGGCAGGATGGGAATCAGGAAACTCTCCGATACGGTGATCGACCAGATCGCAGCCGGGGAAGTCATCGAGCGGCCCGCAAGCGTCATCAAGGAGCTCATCGAAAACGCGCTGGATGCAGGCGCGTCGCGTATCGAGATCGCCACGGCCGGCGGCGGTCTCAACCTTATGCGGGTGCGGGACGATGGCGGCGGCATGGCCGCCGGGGAACTCCCGATGGCCCTTTCCCGTCACTGCACCTCCAAACTCGGCGACGACATTCACCGCATCCATACGCTCGGCTTCAGGGGCGAGGCCCTGCCTTCGATCGCCTCGGTGTCCCGGGTCACGATCCGCTCCCGCCGACAAGAGGATCCTCATGGCGCGGAGATTTCCGCCGAGGCCGGCCGGTTCTCCGAGGTGCGGCCCGCGGCATGCAATCGCGGCACGCTGGTCGAGGTGCGCGACCTGTTCCATGCGACGCCAGCCCGGCTGAAATTCATGAAATCGGTGCGCGCGGAGAGCAATGCCATCACGGAGATGGTGCGCCGGATCGCCATCGCCTTTCCGCAAGTCGATTTCCTTCTGTCGGGGAGCGACCGGCAGACGCTGGAGTTCCCTGCCGCAAGTCCCGGCGCGATCGGATGGCTTGGCCGGATTGCCCAGGTTCTCGGTCCCGACTTTCCGGCAAACTCCCTGCCCGTGGACGCAAAGCGGGAAGGCGTCGTCCTGCGCGGCCATGTCTCGATCGCCTCGTTTCATCGGGGCAATGCCTTACAGCAATATGTCCATGTCAATGGACGCCCGGTTCGCGACCGCCAGATCGCCGGCGCGATTCGTGCCGCCTATGCCGATTTTCTGCCGCGTGACCGGCACCCGCTGGTCGCATTGCAGATCGAGATCGATCCGGCGGAAGTCGATGTGAATGTGCATCCGGCAAAGGCCGATGTACGGTTCCGCGACCCCGGGCTGGTGCGCGGGCTGATCATCGGTGCGATCCGCGAAGTCCTGTCAGGCGGCGCCATTCGCAGTGCCAGCACCGGCGCGGCGGCCATGATGCGCGCCTTTCGCCCGGGCGGGCAACCGTCGCGGATGCAGGAACGGCCTTACGCGCCCCTGTCGCAGCCCATGGGCTTCGGCGAGCCGGCGCAGGCCATGTTCGAAGCCGGCGAGATGACGAGCGCCGACATGCGTGCCGCCACGGCCTTGGAAACTCTGCCTGACCGGGAATTCGCTCCACTCGGCGCCGCATGCGCGCAGATTCACGAGAATTACATCATCGCGCAGACAGGAGATTCGCTGGTCATTGTCGATCAGCATGCGGCCCATGAAAGGTTGGTCTACGAGGCGCTGAAGGATGCATTGGAACGGCGGCCGCTCGCGGCGCAGAGCCTCCTGCTGCCGGAGATCGTCGACCTGCAGGAAGAGGAGATCGAACGGCTCATGTCCGAAGCGGACAATCTCTCGCGTTTCGGGCTGACGGTCGAGCGCTTCGGTCCCGGCGCGGTGCTGGTTCGCGAGACCCCGGCAATGCTTGGTGAAGTGGACGCCGCGGCGCTGGTCCGCGATCTGTCGGATGAGCTGGCGGCAGAGAATTCCGGCGGCCTGCGCGAGCGCCTGCACGCCGTTGCCTCGCGGATCGCCTGTCACGGATCGGTGCGCTCGGGACGGCGCCTCAAGCCGGATGAAATGAATTCCCTGCTGCGTCAGATGGAAGCGACTCCCGAGGCCGCCACCTGCAATCATGGTCGGCCGACTTTCATCGAACTCAAGCTCGCCGATATCGAGCGCCTGTTTCAGCGAAGATAAGGCCGCTCCAGCGGCGCGCCGGTCAGCGATCGGCAAGTTCCGCCGTATATTTCGCGATCAGCTCCTGCGCCCTTGCATGCAGGGCGCGCCCGTCGATACCCTTCTGCTCCATCTCGGCGTACCAATCCTCGACGACCGGCCGGGCTGCTGCCTTCCAGCGTTCGGTTTCCGCTTCGTCCAGCGTGATGATCTCGTTGTCGCGCTCGACCGCAACCGACTTGCCCCTGGCGTCCGCCCCCTGCTGGATTCGCCCGAACATCGCCGAGACTTCCGGTCCGGAATTCGCATCGATGACCGCTTTCAGGTCGTCCGGCAGGCTCGCATATCTGTCCCGGTTCATGGCCAGCACGAAGGCGGCGGTATAGAGCGCCTGGTCGCCGGCAAAATCCGTATGGCTGTCGGTGAGTTCGGGCAGTTTCAGGGCCGTCGTGACCTCCCAGGGAACGACAGCGCCATCGATAACGCCCTTCGAGAGGGCTTCCGGAACGGCCGGGACGGGCATGCCGACGGGCGTTGCGCCAAGTTCACCAAGCATTTCGATGATGATTCGCGTCGGTCCGCGCAGCTTCAGCCCCTGCATGTCCTCGAGCCTGCGAATGGCGCCGCCGCGCACATGCAGCAGGCCCGGCCCATGCACCCAGGTGGCGATCATGTGGACATCGCGATAATCGGTATCCTTCAGCTCGCTTTCGTAAAGATCCCAATAGGCGCGCGAGGTCGCCTCGGCATTTGTCAGCATGAAAGGCAGTTCGAGCACCTCGACGCGGGGAAACCTTCCGGGCGTGTAGCCGACAAGCGTGTAGACCAGGTCGACGATGCCTTCGCGCGCCTGGTCGTAGAGATCAGCCGGCTGGCCGCCCAGCGCCATCGAGGAATAGATCTCCACCTTGATGCGGCCGCCGGAATCGGCCTCGACCTTTCTGGCCCAAGGTGTCAGCAGCTCCGCCGGTACGGTCGATTGCGGCGGCAGGAACTGGTGCAGGCGCAGCGTCACCTCCTGTGCGAGCGCCGCCGTGCCCGAGACTGCGGCGATCAGCCATGCCGCCGCAAGACCTTTCAGGAAAAATCGCCTCAACTTCTCATCCTCCTACCTGGGAACCGCGTTCGCCGCCGAATTCGGCTAACGACCGTTTGTCGATCGCATTAGAGCATTTTTCTCGAAGGTGGAATCATCCCGCGAGGAAAAAGAGCCAATGCGACAGGAATGGCGTGCGACGCCGATTTTCGATTCAGCGTGGCGAACGATCAATCCTTTTCCTGTTAAATATCGGGTGGGAATCTGGAAACCGAGTCAGTGTCGCATCCTGATGAAATACTTCGTGATCGAATGCTTTGCAGAATTTCCATAGAGCCATGGTCAGGCGGCGATGGCGACTGTGAAAGGAGGGAATGCGTTAATCGAAACTATCCCGGTACTATGTTTGACTCTTAGGTGTTGCGAATATGCAATAGTAGGATAGTAGGGATGTGCTATATTCCGCACCATCAGTTCCCGCCCCTTTGGAGGTTCAGTCATGAAGCGTATCCTGATTTCCGCTGCGGCAGCATTGTTCGCCTCCACTGCGGCCTATGCAGCCGATCCCTTTGTATACGAGCCGGCGGCGCCGGCACCGATCATTGACGCGCCAGGTTTCAGCTGGACCGGCTTCTATGTCGGCGTGAATGGCGGCTATGGCGGCGGCAAGGCCAAGGTGGACGGCCACATCGACTACCAGAACGCGCAAATTGCGAGCACCCAGGACTTGAACGGTTTCGCCCTGGTGATGGATCCCGAGAGCGAGTTGGGCGAGATCCTCGGGAGGATCCTGAACAGCCGCAACAATTATCTGGGCGCCGGTCTCAGCAATACGGGCAGCGGCTTTGTCGCTGGCGTTCAGGCGGGCTATAATTGGCAATCTGGCTCCATGGTCTACGGTATCGAGACCGATATCCAGTGGTCCGGCATCAAGGCCGAGCTGTCCGGTTATGTCACGGACGGTACCGACACGGTCAGCGCCGATCTCGGCTCGAAGATCACCTGGTATGGCACGACGAGATTGCGGATAGGCTATACGCCCGTCGAGCGCTTCATGGTCTATGGAACGGGCGGTGTCGCCTATGGCCGGACCGAGGTCTACGCCAATCTTTTCGGCAACAATACGCCGCTCTGGAGCGGCTCGATGTCCAAGACCAAGGTCGGCTGGACGGTCGGGGCCGGCGCGGAATATGCCTTCACCGACAAGCTGTCCCTCAAGGGCGAGTATCTATATACCGATCTCGGCAAGTGGAATCTGGTCGACTGGACACAAAATGGTGTGCATGTACATGCAGATACAAGCTTCCGGTTCCACACAGTACGGCTGGGTCTGAACTTCCACTTCTAGAACCCAATTCAGATCTGAACGAAGACTTTACGCCGTGGGCAAGATGCCTGCGGCGTCTTTTTTTGTATGCTTTGTGAAACTTGAATTTTTCTGGCAGTAACCTATATATAAATTCAATAGCTTACAGGAGAGTTCATGTCTGACAGCCATAGAGAACGCCGCGAGACGCGCGATGAAAGAGCCCACCGGATCGCAAGCCAGATTCTTCTGCAGGAACGGATGGAACGTGAGCAGAAGACTGCCCGCCTGCGTGCCATTCGCTTGAAACGACAGAAAACTGCGATCGAATAGCCGGGATGTTATTCGGGTTTCCCTGGCTGTTCCGCCGACGGATCATCCCGGGATTTTCCGTTCTGACGGCACGGCCGGATCCCCGGAGGTTGCCTCGCGGGATTCATTGCGGTTGACCGTGAAGATCCCCCACACTGTAATGAACATTGCCGCAACCATCGGGCCGACCACGAACCCGTTCAGCCCGGTGATCGAGATGCCGCCCAGGGTCGAGATCAGGATGACGTAATCGGGAATGCGGGTCGCCTGGCCGACGAGGATGGGACGCAGGAGATTGTCGATCAGGCCGATCACGAGCACGCCGAAAAGGATGAGGATGACGGCCTTGCCCATCGCGCCGGCGACAAGCAGGTAGATCGCCACGGGCAGCCAGACGAGGCTCGCGCCCACCGCCGGCAGTAGCGAGAAGATCGCCATCATCACTCCCCACAGGACCGCGCCATTGATGTCGAGCGCCCAGAAGATCAGCCCTCCAAGCAGCCCCTGAAGCGCGGCGACGAGGATGGTGCCCTTCACGGTTGCCCGGACGACGGTGACGAAGCGCTCGAAGAGCTGGTCGCGCTGCGACGGGCGCAGGGGCACCGCCTGCTTGAGCCTGCGGGTGAGGCCGGCGCCATCGCGCAGCAGGAAAAACATCAGGTAGAGCATGACGCCCAGGCCGACGACGAAGCCGAAAGTGCTCTGACCGACGGTCACGGCCCTCGATGCGATCAGTTGCAGGAATTGCGAGAAAACCCGCGACAACCTTTCGCGCAGGGCCTCGAAGCTGCCGAGATCGTAGCGGTCCAGCAATTCATGAAGCCAGTCCGGCAACAATGTGCCGATGCTGCGCAGATAGGCGGTCATCTCGCCTGACTGGACGCTGAGATAGAGGCTGTTTGCCTCCAGGACGAGGGAGGACGCGATCAGCATCAAGGGCAGGATGACCAGCAGAAGCACGAGCAGCAACGTGATGGTTGCCGCGAGATTGGGGCGCCTGCCGGTAAGAAAGAGCATGCGCCGATAGACTGGCGCAAAGACGATCGCTGCCACTACTCCCCACAGGACCGCGCCGAAATAAGGCCAGATGATCATCCCGAAGGCAAAGGTGGTCGCGGCTAGCAACCAAAGGAACACCTGGTCTTCGATCGATCGCATCCCGTTCTCCCTGTCGCGCCGCGCCCTGATATGATTACAGCATTGCGGCAGAGAAGCGACAGCCCAATTTCTCCACCCGCCCCGCGGACAGGGAAAGCACGAGGGCAAGGGGAGGTTCCGTCGCAAAACGCTTGACATCCACCCCGAGGAAAGCTGAAAAGCAGTGCTGTCGCGGGCGTAGTTCAGTGGTAGAACGCAAGCTTCCCAAGCTTGATGTCGTGGGTTCGATCCCCATCGCCCGCTCCAAGGAATTTCAATGGGTTAGGCAGGGTCAGGTCTTCACCGATGCCGCGAAAGAGCGGAAACGCTGGCAGGCCGTGTGACACCGAGAATATTCTTCGGGCTTCTCCGCTCCATTCCGGATCGGACGGGCAGCACCGACATCCGGATCGGTTGGGGCACCCGAAATTGGCGGCACCCTATCCAGCCATACTGCTGATCGATGCGCGAAGCCGTCTGCTGCGCAGTCATCTGCGTACCCTTTGAGAGATAGCGCCCATAAGCGCAGGCAGCCACCCGGCGAGAACTGTCGTCCACCTTCGACGAATCCAGACGAAAATTTTGTCTTAAACTTTAGATCAGCATAGATGATCATATCAAGCCTAACTTGCATGGCTTCCTGTAAGTATTCCTTTTCGATAAGTAAAATTACAAGATTCTTCAGAACACAATATTTGGTACTGCATTCTCATAAAAACTCTTTCCTGTTATCATTCCATCATGTTAGCCTAATCCGGCGAGTCGACATCTGTCATTGTGGAAGGGAGGCCACAACATGAGCGACACATCAGCAAGCGGCATTCCCGCGCCCGAGGGTCCTACCGATATCATCGATACGGATTACGAGGTCGGGCAGGACAATATTCGACGAGCCCTCGGGCCGCTGGCCTTTGATATTCACAATCCTGTATTCGCCATTTCCGGGTTAGTCATCGTGGCCTTCGTGATCATCACCCTGGCGCTACAGAATCAGGCCGATGCGATCTTCACAGGTCTGCGTGACTGGCTGACTGCCAATCTTGATTGGTTCTTCCTGATTGTCGGCAACATCTTTGTGCTGGTCTGCCTCGCGGTGATCGTTCTGCCCTGGGGCTCCGTTCGCATCGGCGGCCGAGAGGCAACGCCCGATTTCTCCTACTCTGCCTGGTTCGCCATGCTGTTCGCCGCCGGCATGGGCATCGGCCTGATGTTCTACGGCGTCGCCGAGCCGATCGGCCACTATGATGCGGCAATCGCCGGCATTTCGGCAGAAGGGGGCGCGCGTATGGACTGGGCACCCTTGAGCGGCGCGGAAGGAGAGGCGGAGGCAGCGCGGCGGCTCGCCATGGCTGCGACGATCTTCCATTGGGGCCTGCATCCCTGGGCCATTTACGGCGTGGTCGCCCTGGGCCTGGCGCTCTTCGCCTATAATAAGGGGCTGCCGCTGACCATGCGTTCGATCTTCTATCCGATCTTTGGCGAACGGATCTGGGGCTGGCCAGGGCATATCATCGACATTCTCGCCGTCTTCGCGACCTTGTTCGGCCTCGCAACATCGCTCGGCCTCGGTGCACAGCAGGCCAATGCCGGGCTGTCCTTCCTGTTCGGAATGCCGGACTCAGACACTTCCCGCGTCTTGCTGATCGTCGGGATTACTGCCATTGCCACTGTCTCGGTCGTTGCGGGACTGGACGCGGGCGTGCGCCGTCTGTCCGAGATCAATATGGTGCTGGCTGGTCTCCTGCTGCTCTTTGTCATTCTTACCGGCCCGACCCTTGCGATCGTGACGGGATTCTTCCGCAATCTGGGCGCCTACGCAGAGCATCTACCGGCACTCGCCAATCCTTTTGGCAGAGAGGACGACAATTTCCGGCAGGGCTGGACGGCCTTCTACTGGGCATGGTGGATTTCCTGGTCGCCCTTCGTCGGCATGTTCATCGCCCGGGTCAGCCGTGGCCGAACCGTGCGCGAATTCATGATCGCGGTGCTGCTCATTCCGTCGCTGGTCTCGGTGCTGTGGATGACGAGCTTCGGGGGCACGGCGATCAGCCTGATCGGCGCTGGCTTTAGTGACATCTCGGAAGCCGCGCTGGAACTGAAACTATTCGCCATGCTCTCGCACCTGCCGCTAACGAACCTGACTTCCCTTGTTGGGATCATCCTGGTGATCGTCTTCTTCTGCACTTCCTCGGATTCAGGCTCACTGGTGATCGACACGATCACGGCTGGCGGCAAGGTCGATGCGCCGACTGCCCAGCGCGTCTTCTGGGCGGTGTTCGAAGGTCTGGTTGCAATTGCCCTTCTGCTCGGCGGCGGCCTCGCCGCATTGCAGGCAGCTTCGGTGACGACCGGCTTTCCATTCGCCATCGTGCTGCTGCTCGGCTGCTATGCGCTGATCCGCGGACTGATGGATGAACCGCGCGGCGCCGCGGCCAGAACGGCATAATCGGGCTTCGCTCCGCTACTTCCCTGGAAATGGCGGACGTCGGCCGCAATCACTGTCCCACGCTGGGAGTGCAATCCGGCAGTCTTTATGATGGCAGGGCGCGCTGGATTGCACCCTGCCCCAGGGCTTCCGTTCATCCGCGCATATGTTCCGATGATAAGCAGCGAGCCACCATCCTGATAACCGTCGCTGGTCGCCCCTTCCATCCTCTCGGAATGGCGACTTACGCACAAGCGCCATGCAATTCCGCTGGCAGGCGGCGAGATGATCGCGCTTGGGATCCTTCCAGGCTCGTTGCCGTGCCTCAGCCCTACTGCGCGCAACAGGGATACGCAGGTCCGCCAACGAAACATTCAGCCGGGTTCAGGGTATTCTCACTCGACCGATACGCATGCTGATTGGCCAGACGACGCGCTGGAGGCGCTCGGAGTCGCCCCAAGCTGCGGTGAGGTCCCGCGCAAATCCGGCAAGGATTCCCTGCCTTCCTTTCGCGACGGCATGGCGTACCGCCGACCATGTCGAGAGATAACCAAGCAGCTGCTGGAGATTCCAGTCCCGTTCGATGGTCAGCGCAGGCGGTTGCAAGGGTGCGAAAGGGAAATCGATCCCGGCGTAGCCAGCCTCGACCAGTTTGCGCTCGGGCGGCCAGAACGGTCCGATCTCCTCATGATAGAAGCGGGAGAACCGCCGGTTCAGGCGGAGGTCACCCAGGGCAAGGACACCGTAGCTGATCAGTGCCAGCACGGCACCGGGCGAGGCAATGCGGCGGACCTCGCCGTAAAATGACTCAAGCTGGAACCAGTGGGCCGCCTGCGCCGCCGTGATCAGGTCAACGCTGCCTCCGGCAAGCGGAATCTGCTCGGCGGGCGCGCGAAGATAGGTGATCCGCTGATGGCGCACCGCATGGGACAGCTGTTCCTCGCTGGTGTCCGTTCCGGTGACCTTGTGGAACTGCCCGGCCAGTAGCATCGTAAGCTGGCCGGTGCCGCAGCCGACATCCAGCGCCCGCATGCGGCGGGGCGCGGTCCCGGCCAGAAATTCCGCGAGCGCTGGCGGGTATTGCGGCCGGAAGCGGGCATAGTTACTGCCGTCCTGCTCGAACCAGTTCACGGCATTGCTCTGCATTTGTTCATCCTCCCGGCCTGTCGTTCCGAGGTCAAATTCCATCCCGACCTGTACTAGGACGGTTGAGGGCGAGTCCTGATTGAACGGGCAGCCGCTCCTGACTGCAAGATGGTCTGCGATCTCCGGGAAAGAATATGCTGGACGCCCCTGTTCCTGCTTTGCACCGACCTGTCTCGCATGGCAATCTTGTTTTGGCGGCAGGAGAGCAGCATGCGCGGTTTCGACTTCACTTCCTGGCAGGGTGTCCTGTCCACAATTGTCGGCATCGCCCTGTTTGCGCTGGTGGGGATCGGGCTTCGGCTGATCATGTTGACCACGATCCAGCAGCGCCAGCAGCGGCAGAACCGGCAGATCAACGAGCGCCTCAAGACCCTGATCGCGGCCTACAAGGTGCTGGGCGGCTCGTTTACCGGAAGGCTTTCGGTCGATCCGCGCCACCTGCGCGACATCCGGGCAGCAGAAAGGCTGGCCGCCGAGCAAGGTGGCGAAGCGGCCGTGCCGCGCACGATGAGCGACGAGACATTCGAACGGGTCCGCCAGGTACGCGATGCGGTGGAGGCTGCGCTGTCCGACATCATCCTGCTGGGCACGGAAGAGCAGGTCCGGCTCGCAGTGAAGGCTGCGCGCGAACTCGTGGCCGGCAATCATGTCCACACCCATGAACTCGTCGTGTCGCTGCGCAATTTCATCCGGGAAGCCCTGGATCTTGCCGCGATTCCGGACAATCTGGAGATCCCCATGCAAGGACCGACCCGGCCGGCCGGCGCTGGCGGACGCGGCCGAGGCAGTGGTCAGCAGGGCCTCGGCCGTCGCGAAGGCGGTGGGGGTGGCGGAGGTGGTGGCGGAATGGGGATGGGGATCGGCATGGGCGGGCGCGCAGAGGATGCGACCCCGCCGGGTGGGGGCTAGCGCAGAATCCCCTTGTTCGCGCTGTCAGATAATGCCGAGGTGCTGGTGGCGGGCGCCATGTCCGTGGCAGCGGGCGAGTACGTTTCCGTCACCCAGCGGCCCGACACCAAACAGGCGGATCTCCTCCCGTTCGATTCGGGCTGGATGCAAGTTCGGCCCGTTCGCGCGGACTGGCGCAGATCTGTGTCGACCGCGCGGTATCGCCCGAGCTCGCGCGTCAGGTGGCGGATCAGATGATGGCGAAGGGCGGCTGGGAGCCCATGCCCGCGACGAACTCCGGATCTCCAAGGTGACGACAGCGCTCCCTCAATACATGCAAACCAGTGCCTTGTCTTATAATGATGAGGATACGCACATTCAGCTCTGGATTCTGTAGTTTGGAATGACTTTATATACAGAATGACTTACCAGAAATTAGGCTGGCGCCGGTAACAATGACGGCTTTGCAGGCATTGCCGGGCATTTGTTTCATCGCAATCCGGAGTTTGGTTCGATCGGCCTTTATGGTAGCTTCCTGCACAGTACCGGCGAGCACTCGAATGGCGCGATCACCGAGAATGGCTATTCAGAAG
>CAYLGY010000004.1:0-43211 GCA_964383325.1 uncultured Rhizobiaceae bacterium | reverse complement strand
TGGACCGCCCAGTGGTCCGCCGGGAGGAGGCTGAACCCTTCGTCCCCGCGCCTTTGAGACAAGGCGCGGGGCAATTCTGTCCGTGCCACTGGCCTCACCTTGCCAGCCATCGGCGTGTTCAGCTTGTTGACGGATGAGATTGATTCGGGAGCGACAATCAATGAAAGGTCCGCGGCTGGACTGCATGATGCTCAACCAGAATGCGCCACGGCTCGTTCCTGCAGACGGCAGGCGAGAGTGGATGGATGCAACTCATCAGCATTTTGCAAATCGCTGCACCCCGCTGACAATCGCCAATTCAAGCGGATGGGAACTCATCAATCCTGTCAGCGTGACGATAACCTGGAATGGATATGATGGGATCGGGGACGTAACCATCCGGATCAATGAGCGAGGCGCAAGCAATCCTCACGTGACTTCCATGTTCGGGCATGGGATCGTTACTTTCCATCCCGGCTACATTTTCCGGACAGATCCAGGTTGGGTGGTTTGGGCTCGCGGGTCTCCGAACCGGCTAAAGGATGGCATCGGACCCCTGGACGGGATCGTGGAAACCAATTGGCTTCCATTCACCTTCACGATGAACTGGCGATTTACCCGGCCATGTTCGGTGACCTTCGAAGCAGGCGAGCCGTTCTGCTTTATCACGCTGGTTCCAAGTGTAGCCATCGAGCACGTTCAGCCAGTCATCCGCCCGATCGAGTCGGATCCGGAGTTTCACAGGGAAGTCAAGGTCTGGCGGAGCGAGCGGGTCAAGTTCCGGGCTGCGTTGCATGCTGGCGATGAAGTCTCGATCGAGCAGAAGTGGCAGAAGTTCTACCTGAAGGGCGTCTCTCCCTCCGGAAAATCCGTTGCAGACGGCGACCATCGGGCAAAACGCATGTTGAAGGCGCCTGTTCATGCCGATCAGCTGCAATCCCTGGAAAACACATCCTCTCGCCGGGGAAAGCCGGGAAAGAAAAACCAGGCAGATCACGATCCCTCGAATGCCGGATGATATTCGACGCGGCCCGTCGGAACAGGCCCGTCCCATGCCTGCGTCATGAAATATTCCGGCGGCGCGCCGTCATAATGCAGCGACTCTTCGCGACAAAACCCGAATCGCCCGTAGTAGCCCGGCTCGCCGAGGACGACGCAGCCACCGGCGCCCGTTTCCCGAAGCCGGCGCAACCCTTCCCTGATCAGCTTGCTGCCGATCTCCTGTCCCTGCAGGTCCGGCCGCACCGAAACCGGACCGAGGCCGAACCAGCTGCCCGATCTTCCATCAATCGTGACCGGCGATAAGGCCACATGGCCCACCAGCTCGCCGTCGAGGATCGCGACGAGCGACAGAGCGAGCGCGTTGGCCTCTCGCAAGGCGTCGATGATGGTGGCTTCCGTGCCGCTGGCATGCAGTGCGCCTGCAAAGGCGGCCTTCGTCACTTGCCGGATGGCTTCGATATCGCAGTCCTGTTCCTGCCGGATCTTCATCTGCTGCTCCCGGCGTCTCGCGCCTCGTGCCCGCCGAATTCCGCTCGGGCGATTGTGGAATTCATGCGGACAGCGAAAACAAGGTGCCTGCCCGCCCATCGAGAATTGCGGCGGCATCCTCCAGCCGGCCGATACCGGCGAGCCGCCCCGGCTCGCTGGCAAATTCGGCAGCGGCTTCCACCTTCGGCCGCATCGAGCCGGCGGCAAACCCCTGCGGGGAGATCCGACGGGGATCGACCCGGCGAACCGCGCGCTGGCGGTCGGTGCCCCAGCCCTCATAGACCGCATCGACATCGGTGAGCATCAGGAAGGCATCGGCGCCAAGCTGCCCTGCCAGCAGGCCGGCGGCGCGATCCTTGTCGATAACCGCTTCCAGGCCGACAAGATTACCCTCGCGATCACGCATGACAGGAATGCCGCCGCCACCGGCGCAGGTGACGATGACGCCGGCCTCGACCAGCAGGCGGATCGGTTCGATCTGCGTGATGCGCTTCGGCAAGGGCGAGGGTACCACGCGGCGCCAATTGCCCGGCGCTTCCTCGACCATCGGCCAGCCATGCGCCGCCTTCGCCTTTGCGGCCTCGGCGCTCGTGTAGACCGGACCGATCGGCTTGTCGGGCCGGTGGAAGGCCGGATCCTCCCGGTCCACCTCGATCTGCGTGAGAAGCGTGGCGAGCCTCGTACCCGCCGGCAGCGCATTGGTCAGTTCCTGCTCGACCAGGTAGCCGATCATCCCGACGCTCTCGGCGCCGAGAATGTCGAGTGGATAGGGGTCCACTTCCTTGTAGGCCGCCGCCTGCAGCGCCAGCAGGCCGACCTGCGGCCCGTTTCCATGCGCGATGATGATGTCATGCTCACGGGCAAGCGCGGCCAGCGCCTGCGCTGCCTTGCGCACATTGGCGCGCTGAACCTCTGCGGTCATCGGCTCGCCGCGCTTGAGCAGGGCATTTCCGCCCAAGGCCGCCACGACACGCATGCGCACTTTCCTTCTCCTCGCCGCCGGAATCAGGCCGGGTCCCGGATCAGGGGACAGGTCATGCAATGACCGCCGCCACGCCCTCTCCCGAGCTCGGAACCGGGTACGGTGATGACCTCGACGCCTGCCTTGCGCAACAGCGTGTTGGTATAGGTATTGCGATCATAGGCGACAACCACGCCCGGCTCCAGTGCAATGACATTATTGCCGTCATCCCATTGCTCGCGCTCGGCAATATAGGCATCGCCGCCGGTCTGGACCGTACGCAGCGCCTTCAGGCCGAGCGCCTCCGCGACGATTTCCGTCAGATGGCCGGTCTCTTCGCGCACGTCGATTTCCCAGTCCTTCTCCCCAGGCCGCAGCGAGTAGCAGGTGATGGCGTCGACCACCTCGGGAAACAGCGTGACGAGATCGCGGTCGCAGAAGGTGAAGACCGTATCGAGATGCATGGAGGCGCGCTCGATCGGCAGCCGGCAGGCGATGACCCGTTCCGCACCGCCTTGCGCAAACAGGGCGCGGGCAAGCTGGCCCACGGCATGCGGCGTGGTGCGCTCGCCCATGCCTGCCAGTACGGTCGCATTGCCGATCGGCATGACATCGCCGCCTTCAAGTGTCGCAAGCCCGTAATCCAGATCGGGGTCGCCCCACCAGACCGGGAAACCGGCATCTCGGAAATCCGGATGGAAACGGTACACCGCGGTAACGTTCAAGGTTTCCAGCTTGCGCGCATCCCAGCGCATCGGATTGAGGGTGACGCCACCATAGATCCAGCATGTCGTGTCGCGCGTGAACAGATGATTGGGCAGGGGCGGCAGGATGAAGTCTTCCGCGCGCATGACCAGCGGCACGACGCCTCTTGGCTCGAAAGGCAATTCGACCCGGTTCATGCCGCCCATCAGCACCATGGAGAGGGAGTCTGCATCCATCTCCATCAGGGCGGCGCGTAGCTCGTCTGCCAGGCCGACGCCGACCGTATTCTCGTTGACCCGCCGCTCCAGCAGCCAGCGTCGTGCCTCGGGGTCCTGCATCGTCTCGGCCAGCATTTCGCGCAGGAAAACCACCTCGGCGCCGCGATAGCGCATCGCGTCGACAAAGGTCATGTGCTCGATACGCGCTTGCTTGACCCAGAGAACGTCGTCGAAGAGGAGGTCATGGCAATTGGAGGGCGTGAGGCGACTGAGCGCCGCGCCGGGACGGTCGACCAGCACCCGGCGCAGCTTGCCGACTTCCGAATGAACGCCATAGATCAGGGACATTGCAGGGAGCTCCTTCGGAAGCTTACAAAATCAAGGCGCCAATGCTGAGGCACGCCATGATGATGAGGGTGAGAATGACAAGCAGGGGCCACATGAAGCGCAACCAGCGTTCATAGGGCACGCGTCCGATGGCGAGCGCTCCCATGACCACCGCGAAAGTGGGATTGATGAGATTGACGATGCCGTTCGCTGATTGATAGGCGGTCACGACCAGATCGCGGCCGACGCCGGCAAAGTCGGCCACTGGCGCCATGATCGGCATCGACAGCACGGCAAGGCCGGAAGAGGACGGCACGAAGAACGACAGGAGCACCTCGATCCAGTAGATGAGGTTGATGAAGGCGATCTCGCCAAGGCCGGCGACGGACTGTTCCGCCGCATGCAGGATGGTGTCGGTGATCTTCCCGGCATCCATGATGACGACAATGCCCCGCGCCAGGCCGATGATGAGGGCGACGCCCAGGAGGTCGCGCGCGCCATCGAGGAAGGAATTGACGAAATTCTTCTCGCCCTGGCGGCTGACAATTCCGACCAGGATGGCCGCCGCAAGGAACAGGCCGGTCATTTCGCCCATCCACCATTCGGCGGTCAGGACCCCCCAGATCATGACCACGAAGGACAGGCCGAAAATGGCCAGCACGGTCTTGTGCAGGGTGGTGAACTCGATTTCCTTGCCGGCCTGCCCGTTGCGGCCGATCAGGAACTGCGCTTCGATCTCTTCCTTGCGGTCATGGACGAGCGATTTCGACGGATCGAGTCGGACGCGCTCGGCATAGCGCATGACATGGATCACGCAGGCGAGCCAGCAAAGGCCGAGGATGACGAAGCGCAGCACCATGCCATCGGTGAACGGTATGCCGGCGGCGTCCGAGGCGATGACGGTGGCAAAGGCATTGACGGTCGAGCCGAGCACGCCGACGCCGGCCCCGAGCAGGATCACGGCCACTGCCGTCACCGCATCGTAACGCGCGGCGAGCATCACCGGGATCAGCAGCACGTAGAAGGCGATGGTCTCTTCCGCCATGCCATAGGTCGTGCCCCCGAACGCGAACAATGCCATCAGCACCGGGATCATCCACTTCTCCCGGCCCTCCATGCGCCGCATGGCAGTGGTGATGCCGGAGTCGATTGCGCCGGTCGCGGCCACGACGCCGATGAATCCGCCCAGAACAAGCACGAACAGGGCAACGTCGATGGCATTGGCCTCATAGCTGCCAGGATCATAGAAGCCGGCGATCGGCGCCATGATCACATCGAACAAGCCTTGCGGCGCCGGCTCCGAGGTCTGGTAGGTCCCGGCGACCGGTACATCGCGTCCCAATGCTTCGCTCGCGACCCGCTGATACTCTCCGGCCGGAATTAACCAGGTCAGGGCAGCGACGAGAATGATCATCACGAACAAGATGGTGAAAGCCGTGGGGAAACGGAATCTTCCCGATGCTTCGACTGTTGTGATTTCGCTCATACTTTCCTCTCCCTTCCCCCGCGTCATGGGCCGGCATCTCTTGCCAGCGCAGCAGCGCCAAGAAAGCTGCACATCATGACATATGTAACACTGGAATCGCCAACGTAATTGCTCCAGATCAAATCAGGGTATGCTCTTCTTGCTATATTGGGTGTCAAGAGGAAACGGATTCCGCCAGTCACTGCAGCTGGCTGGCAGATATACGTAGAATACAGGCTTCATCCGGGCGGGACAGTACGCATCTATGCTGTTCGAGTCCGCCCGAACATCGCAAGGAACTGCAAGGAAAGAAAGGAGAGAGTGATGAGTGTTCGTGACCTGCTTCCGTGGCGCCGGAAGAACGGCGATCAGTTGCCAGGCCTCTTCCGGGATGATGAGCGCGATCCGTTCCTGGCCCTGCACCGGGAAGTCAATCGCCTGTTCGACGAGACCTTTCGCAATTTCGGCATCAGCCCGTTTCGCAATGGTCCCGAGGGCGGCTGGCCGAGCCTCGAGATTTCCGATGACGAGAAGGAAATTCGCATTGCCGCCGAAGTGCCGGGGATGAACGAGAAGGACATCGAGGTCCTGTTGAGCGATGGGATGTTGACGCTGAAGGGCGAGAAACGCTCCGAGACCGAGGACAAGGACAAGCAATATTCCGAACGGTACTATGGCCGTTTCGAGCGCCGGATTCCCCTTGACTGCGAAGTCGATGCGGAGAAGGTCGAGGCCAGTTTCAAGAATGGCGTACTGACGGTCACCCTTCCCAAGAGCGAGCAGGAAAAGGCCCGGGTCAGGCGCATTTCCGTGAGAAGCTGAACCTGAATGCGGGGGCGCGCCAGCCTCTTCGCGACCGGATGGGATGCGAGAGGAATCGCGCCCCGTTTCTCCTGCGGTAAGATGGCTTCCACTTTCCGCAACAGATCATGCAGATCCGCATCATGCGCCGGGTTCAGGCAGCCGGCATCATGATGCGGGATTGCGCTCCAGAATCCATTGTGCGGCGCGCTCGGCGATCATGGTCACCGGCGCATGCGTATTTCCGCTGGGGATGGTCGGCATGACCGAGGCATCGGCAATGGAGAGACCGGAGAGGCCGTGCACCAACAGACGGTCGCTCACCACCGCCATTGGGTCAGACCCCATGCGGGCGGTCGATACCGGATGGAAGATGGTCGTTGAGATATCTCCTGCCGCGTGCGCCAGCGCATCGTCATCCTGTATGTCCGGCCCTGGCAGTCTTTCCTGCGGGCGATAGGGCTCGAGCGCCTTTGCCTGCATCAGCCGCCGGGCATGGCGAATGCTCTCCACCGCGACGATCCGGTCGGCCGTATCGGCAAGATAATTGGGCCGGATTTCTGGCGGATCGAGCGGGTCCGCACTGCGAATATGGCAGGTTCCCCGGCTGTGCGGACGCAGATTGCAGACCGAAACCGTCAGTGCAGGCTCCCGGTGCAGGGGCTGTCCGAAGGCGTCGAGCGACAGCGGCTGGACGTGATATTCGATATTGGCGGTCTCGTGTTCGGGGGAAGATCGGGTGAAGATGCCGAGCTGGCTGGGGGCCATCGACATCGGGCCACTCCGCCGCAGCGCATATTCCGCTGCGATGCGCAACCGCCCGGCGAGAGAGGCGTAGAGTTCGTTCAGCGTCTTCGCGCCGGTAATCCGGAAGATGGTCCGGATCTGTAGATGGTCCTGCAGGTTTTCGCCGACGCCGGGCAAGTGATGGCGGATCTCGATGCCATGGCGACGCAGCACCGATTCGGGGCCGATACCCGACAGTTCGAGCAGTTTGGGCGTGCCGATGGCGCCGGCGGCAAGGATAGTCTCGCAACTGGCCTGCGCATTGCAAGGCTTGCCCCGGTGCAGGAAGCTGACGCCCGTCGCCCGCAGCCCGTCAAAGGTAATGCCGGTCACCTCGGCATGGGTGAGGATGCGCAGATTGGACCGGCCGCGCGCCGGATCGAGAAACGCCTTGCGCGCATTCCACCGCCAGCCATTGCGCTGATTGACCGGGAAATAGCCGACGCCTTCATTGTCGCCGCGATTGAAATCCTCGGTAGGCGGGATTCCCAATTCGATGGCCGCCGCCCGCACCGCTTCCAGGATCGGCCAGGAGAGGCGCTGGCGCTCGACATGCAGCTCCCCGTCGCCGCCATGGATCTCATCCGCCCCGCCATGATAGCGTTCGGAACGGCGGAACCAGGGGAGGACGTCGCTCCACCCCCAGCCCGCATTGCCCATCTGGCGCCAGCCATCATAGTCGCGCGCCTGGCCGCGCATGTAGATCATGCCATTGATGGAGGAGCAGCCGCCCAGCACCTTGCCGCGCGGATAGTTCAACGCCCTGCCGTTGAGCCCCGGCTCGGCCTCGGTCTTCAGGCACCAGTCGAGCCGCGGATTGCCGATGGCATGGATGTAGCCGACAGGGACATGCACCCAGAGATGATTGTCGCTGCCGCCTGCCTCGATCAGCAGGACGCGCCGCCCCGGATCGGAGCTCAACCGGTTGGCCAGCACGCAGCCGGCCGAACCGGCACCGACAATGATGAAATCATAGGTGCCGAGATCTGCCGCCATTGCTTCATGCCGGCCCATGGCGTCAGCCTTCCTCCCTCCGGACACGCTGCTGCTGGCAGCCCAGCCCTTCCACTTCGAGGCGCATCACATCCCCATCCTGCAGCCAGACCTGGGGCCGCATGCCGAGCCCGACACCTGGGGGTGTTCCGGTCGTGACCACATCGCCGGGTTCGAGGGTCATGAACTGGCTGAGATAGGAAACCAGCGTCGGCACCTGGAAGATCATGGTCCTTGTATTACCGCTCTGGCGGCGAACCCCGCTGACATCCAGCGTCATTTCGAGCGCGTGGGGATCGGCGATCTCGTCGGCAGTCACGAGCCAGGGTCCGAGCGGCGCAAAGCCGTCATGGCTCTTGCCCTTGGTCCATTGACCCTCGCGCTCCGCCTGCCATGCGCGTTCCGAAACATCATTGCAGATAGTGTAGCCCGCTACATGGGACATGGCCTCCGCCTCGCTGACGCGACGGGCGCGCCGGCCGATGACGAAGGCCAGCTCGACCTCCCAATCCGCCTTTGTCGCATCCGGCGGCAGCACGACGTCGTCATTGGGACCTGAAATCGCCGATGTCGCCTTCAGGAAGACGATCGGCTCCTTCGGAATGGGCATGCCGGCTTCCTCGGCGTGATCGGAATAGTTGAGGCCGATGCCGATCAGCTTGCCGGGCCGGGCGACGCAAGGTCCGAGTCGGGCGCCTTCCGGCGCGAGCGGCAGGGTCGAGGGATCGATGGCGGCGAGCGCGGCCAGCCGATCCGGCTGCAAGGCCTCGCCGTCAATATCCGCGACATGGTCCGCAAGGCTGCGGATCCTGCCCTCTGCGTCCACGATGCCCGGCTGCTCCTTTCCAGCGGGGCCAAATCTCACAAGCTTCATACTGATTCTCCAGAAAATGCGGGCGAATGATGAAAGATCTCAAGGAAATAGCAACCCCGCATTTCATGGCTTCGGCGTGCAAGCTCCGGCACGGATGCATCCCCCGCGGCGAGCGGATCGCTTTGCGCCGCGTGGGGTTCGCTTGCCTCGATGATCAGCAGCAGATGATCGCCCGGCGCGCTGCCACCATAAATCCCGCGTTCGGAGGTCTGGATCCCGGACACGGCCACATCGGCCTGCCAGAGCTGGACGCGCCCGATATGGGGCTGGGCGGACATGGCCGACAGCCAGCGGCGAACCTGCGCACTGTCGGCGCCGCCGTCGAGACTGAACCGCAGGGTCGTCAGCCAGCCGGCGCAGAACGGCCCTTCCTCGCCGGCAGATTCGGCCAGGGAATAGATGCCGCGCGACGGGTTGCGAAAATGCGAAAGCGCCTTTCGTGTCCATTCAGTCGGCTGATTGAGCCGCGCCAGATAGGCGTCGGAAGCCAGTACCGACGGATCGCGGGTTTCATACATCATCAGGAAATGCGGCGCCCCGCCAATGTCGCGATAGCGTCGGCCGCGCAGGAAACCGGGAATCGAGACACGCTCGGGAATATGCTCGCAATTGTGCCATTGCTGGTAAAACAGGACGTGCGCTTCCTCCACATCGGCCCAGAACGCCATCAGGCCGCTTCCATACTCCGGCTTCATCGTCATTCCATCCCCAGCAATGCATAGATCCTTCGCGAATAGGCTCCGAATTCCTCGCTCGTCTTCATGTCGAGCCGTCGAGGATAGGGAAGCCTGATCTCGATCATTTCCGCAAGGCGGGCCGGTCCGGGCGTCATGACCGCGATCCGGGAGCCGAGCAGCACCGCTTCGCTGATTCCGTGCGTGATGAAGAGAATGGTCTTCCCGCTTTGCTCCCAGATCCGCAACAATTCGAGATTCATCTTCTCGCGGGTGAGGGCATCGAGCGCGCCGAACGGTTCGTCCATCAGGATCAGCTTCGGATCGTGAATGAGCGAGCGGGCAATCGACACGCGCTGCTGCTGGCCACCGGAAAGTTGCCTGGGATATTTCATCTCCTGGCCGGAAAGTCCGACCAGATGGAGCAGGTCGCGGGCCCGTTCGCGGCTCTCGCGCATCGGCAGGCCGAGAAATTCCGCCGGAAGCAGGACATTATCGAGTACGGTGCGCCATTTCAGCAGCAGCGATTGCTGGAAGACGATGCCGACATGGCGATGCGGGTCGAAATCCCCGGCCTGGCGGCCGATCCGCAACGTGCCGGCAGTCGGCTCCAGCAGGCCGGCGACGATCATCAGCAGGGTCGATTTTCCGCAACCGGACGGGCCGACGATGGAGACGAGCTCGCCCTCCATGACATCCATGGTGACGTCCGACAGCGCCAGATATCCTTCCTTGCCGTCGCTCCCGCCATAGATCTTGCGCAGACCCTCGATATGGATGAAGGGCTCGGTCATCAGGCCTGCCCTCCGCGCTTGACGAGCAACCATTCCAGCAATGCGACGGCGCCGTAGAGCACGACACCGATCAAGGTGATCAGCAATACGGCCATGAACATAGCCGCAGTGTTGAGGTTCACCTGCACCTGAAGCATGAGATAGCCGAGCCCCTTCTCGGAGCCGATGAATTCTCCGACCACGGCGCCGGCCACGGCCAGGATCGCCGAGACTTTCATGCCGGCGAAAATATAGGGCAGCGAGCCCGGAAACTGGATCTTGCGGAAAATCTGCCATTTGGTGGCATTGACGGTCCGGGCAAGATAGAGCAGTTCCGGCTCGATCTCGCTCAGCCCCCGCGCCGTAGTGATGACGATCGGGAAGAAGCAGATCGCAAAGGCGATCAGCAGATTGGTCCAGATCCCGTAGCCGAACCAGACAATGATCAGCGGCCCGAGCGCTACCTTGGGGATCATGTTCAGCGATACCAGGAGGGGCATGAACAGCATCAGCGCCATCCGGCTCCAGCTGAAGACCAGCGCGGTCGCCACCCCGATCACAACTGCGAGGGCGAAGCCGCCGACAATTTCCGTGGCCGTAACCCAGCTGTTCTCGATCCAGCGATTGCGCGGCTGGAAAAGGGTCGCCAGCGTTTCCGTCGGCGAGGGCAGCATGTAGGAAGGCATGCCGCCATGATCGGCCGCCAATTGCCAGATCAGGACAAGAAGCACGTGCACCAGGATTGCGCCGCTGTAACCGCGGCTCAGAAGATCCGGCAGGAGGGTCTGGAATCGGTTCATGATGAGTCGTCCGCGCTCACGCCCGGAGGCGCAAGCGCGGAGAAGGCTCCTATTCGTTGACTTCAAACATGACGACAGACGGATCGATGAATTCGTTCGTGTAGATCGTCTCTGGGTCGAAGGGTTCTGCGATGTCGAAATAGGTGCTGACCAGCTCATAGTCGGAAGCAATTCGGTCGGGATCGAAATAGCCGAGTCCCTTGGTGGTCGAGAACTCGTCCGACATGAGGCGGATGGTGACCATCCAGTTGGCCAGTTCGCCCTCGATGTCGAGTCCGGACGCATATTCAGACAGGATCCCGACGCATTCCTCCGGATTCTCTGCGCAATACAGATGCGCGCGCTGCAGGACCTTCACGGCCCGTTCGACCAGCTCCGGATTTTCTTCGAGGAAGGGGCCATGGACCAGAATCGAGTTCCCATAGGGGTTCACGCCCTTGTCGGACCAGGCAAACCAGCGAAGGTCGTCACCGAACGCATTGATCATGATGTGATGATAATTGGCAAAATAGGTCGTTCCGTCGATCGTGCCGGATGCCATTGCGCTTGTCTTGGCATTGGGCGCAATATTCACCCAGTCGATCGAATCCGGATCGAGGCCATTCACCCCTGCAAGGGCAGGCCACATCGCGCGCGCCGCATCGCCTGCCGGATTGCCGAATTTGTGACCCGGGAAATCCTCGAGGTCCTCGATGCCGGAACTTGCCAGCCAGTAGAACTGGTAGGGCGTGCGCGCATAGATATTCATCACGGCTTTCAGATCGGCGCCAGCGCCCCGTGCGACCATTGCGGTGCCAAGATCGGCAATGCCCATATTGGATGCGCCCGCGCCGACGCGCTGCGCGGCGACACCCGACCCCTGGCCCTGCTCGATGACGAAATCGATGCCGGCCTCGTCGAACCAGCCGGCGTGCTCGGCCCAGTAGACGGCCGCATGTTCGCCTGCGGTCACCCAATTGAGAATGAATGTGATGCGGTCCTGCGCCAGTGCCGGAACGGATCCGGTGCACAGCGCCAGGGCCGAAACCAGAAGAATTCGCTTCATTTCCTGACCTCCCATGAAACATCCGGCGCTTGATGCAGCCTCCGCGCGGGCCCGGATGTCCGCCTGCGCATTGCCAGCGATTGCAGTTCCCCGATCAAGATGCCCTCAGGTTGAATCCGCATCCCGACCCGGCACCTTGCCTGTGCATGGTCCTTTCCGGAGAGCGGACTCTGCTTCCCCGGACCAGTCTCTCTAGAATGCTCCTCCGCGTTCCTCGTAGCATGTCGGCTTGTGGTGGCTGGGCATGTCGCGCGCCATCCAGTCTGCCACCCAGTCGATCATGACCGCGAGCGGTACGGAAGGGTAGCCGAACAGGCGCTGCGCCGCGAGCGTATTGTTGTACCAGCCATCGGGCTGGACTTCACCCTCGAAGATCGGCTCCTTGCCGAAATGGCGTCCGAATTCGCGCGCCGCCAGAATGACGCTCATATGCTCCGGGCCGCCCACATTGAGCGGGCTGGTCGGAACCGTGGTGTGGGCAAGGGCGCCCAGGATCTGTGCATTGGCATCGCCCTGCCAGATGACCGAGGCAAAGCCGGTGCCGATGGGAATCGGCTCACCGCGCATCACCCAGCCGGCAATGTCGTGCAGCACGCCGTAGCGCATGTCGATCGCGTAGTTCAGCCGCGCGAGGCGGCCCGGCGTCGAATATTTGCGAGAGAAATAGCTGAACATGCGCTCCCGTCCGACGCAACTCGTTGCATAATCCCCGCTCGGGCCGGGTTCGGTCTCCTCGCCGAAGCCGCCCTCGACGAAGGGCGCAAAGGGATAGACGCACAGGGTCGAGAACGCGACGATGCGGGAATTGCGGAAGCGCTCGGCGACAAGTGCCGGCACATGGGTATTCATTGCCCATGCAAAGCTCTGGTCCTGCTCGGTGCCGAACTTCTTGCCCGCCATGTAGACGACATTGGGAATCTCGGGCAGGGCCTGCACCGTATCCCGATCCAGAAGGTCGCAGGCGATGGTCTCGATGCCCCAGCTTTCGATGCGGGCCCGCAAGTCGCTGTCGGAGAATCGCGCGACCCCGATGACGCGCTTTGCCGGTGCGGCGCGCTTGGCCATCCGGGCGAGCGTCGGGCCGACCTTGCCGCCGACGCCGAGAACGATCAGATCGCCATCCAGCGACTGCAGCTTGTCCGAAAGCCATTGCGGCGGCCGCGACAACAGCTCCTCCAGCATTTCCTCGTCCTCGATCCGGGCCGGAAGCTCCCTGGCGACCAATTCTTGCGACATCGGCATCCTCCATTAATTAAGTCAATGCTTAACTGATCCTCGGCGCCTCCGTCAATAGGGTTTTAAGTGTCGTATTAATTTTCCGGCCGGTATTTCAGATAGGACAGGACGACGTCGACCACATGCATTTCCCGGCGCGCCAGGGCATCCTTGCCAGTGAGATCCTGCTTCAGGACGAAGCCCATCGTGTAGCGGTTGGAAAGGTGGAAGTAGCAGACTGCATTGATGGTCAGGAAAAGCTGCACCGGATCCACCCCGGCCCGGAAGATGCCCAGTTCCACGCCTCGCTCCAGGGTCGAGGCGATCAATCCGAGCAGCGGATCGTACAGGGTAGCAATTTTCTCCGACTTCTGGATGTGACAGGCCTGATGCAGGTTTTCAGAGTTGAGAAGGCCGATGATGTAGAGATTGCCGGCGAAGAACCGGAAGGTGGACCGGACCAGCTCCGCCATTCCCGTTACGGGATCATGCGTGCGGATATTCGTGTCATTATGGTGCGTACGGATCCGCACATAGGCGTCTTCCATCACGGCGATGAACAGCGATTCCTTCTTGCCGTAATAGTGATAGACGAGATTGATGTTCACGCCGGCGGCCCGCGCAATGCTCTCGACGCGGGCGCCATCATAGCCCTTGCCCGAGAATTCACGGGTTGCCGCCTTCAGGATGGCCTCGCGCAGGTTCTCGGAAGACTTGGCCGCGCGTCGTCCTCTCCGTCTGCCGGTTTGCGCAATCGTCATGGTGCCCACCTGCACCGAACCATGAGGCCGCCCGGCCGTCGAACCGGCATCTTGATCCAGCTCCTCTCTGATGCCTGATCCTTTTCGGAAAGCGGCTCCGCCCGCCTTCCCGGATCAAGCACTAATTTAAGTGATGTATTAAATTATTGGCAGGGCTTGCGCAATGGCTGAGCTTCGCCGGACCGAGCGGCGGCCGTTCCGGCTTGCTGTGGAAACAGGCTTACCGGCGGGTGCGGGCGCCAAGCGCTTGCAGCGCCTCCGCATGCAGGGCAGGGGTCGCGCTGCAAACCACATTCAGCCCCCGCATGGTCGGCCCGGGCTTCCTGCCTTGCCAGTCGGTCATCCGGCCGCCGGCTGCTTCGACGAGCGCCATGAGCGGCAGGAAATCATAAGGCTCGAGCGCGCCTCCGAATACCAGATCGACATGCCCCGCGGCCAGAAGGCCGAAAGAATAGCAGTCGCCACCGAAGCGGCGCAGCCGTGCCTGTCTCGAAACCCGGTCGAAATCTTCCCTGTCGTTTCCTTCGAAGGAGTCGATCGACGTCGTATAGGCAATCGCCTCGGAGAGTCGTTCGCAGCGGCTCGCCTTGCATTGCCGCCCGTTCAGGCTGACGCCCTGTCCGGCAATCGCCACCCAGCGCTCGTCGAGCACGGGCATGTCGATCACCGTCACCACCGGTTGCCAGCGGTGGAAGAGGCTGATCATGGTCCCGAAAAGCGGATTCCCCGAAATGAAGCTGCGCGTTCCGTCGATCGGGTCGAGAACCCAGACGAGATCCTGTTCCAATGATTGCTCGCCATGCTCCTCCCCGAGAATGCCGTGATCCGGATAGGCTTCCGAGATCTTCCGGCGCATCAGCGCCTCGCATTCCCGATCGGCGAGCGTCACCGGAGAAAGGTCGGCCTTCGCCTCGACCTGGAGCGGTTGCCGGAAATAGTGCAGGGTGATGGCGCGCGCGCTGTCGGCAAGCTCTCCGGCAAAGGCAGCGTACATTCCGGCATCGACCGCGCCCTCTCGCATCATGGCATCGTCCTTTCCGTGCGGCGTTCCTGGCATGGCATCATGCCAGCCTCTGATATCTTGCCCGTTTCGCCTTGATCCATTCCAGCAAGCCCCACATGAGCAGCGCCGAGGCCATGACGACCGCGATGGTGACCGTGGCATAGGCCGCCGCCTGTCCGGTATTGCCAGCCTCCTCCAGCCGCATGATGGCCACCGACGCCACGTTGAGCGACGGCGTGATGAGGAAGACCACGCCGGATAGCGTCACCATGGAGCGCATGAACAGAAACAGGAACACGGCGAGCAGGGTCGGAAGGGCGAAGGGACCGATAATGTGCACGATCCGGTAGAGGAAACCGGCGCCCAGGCAGCGAGCCGTCTCGTCGAGGGCCATGGGAAACTGCCGTATCCCCGAGGCCATGGTGACGAAGGATTGCGACCAGTAATGGACGACATTGCACAATGCCAGCAGGAGCGCGGTTCCATAAAGGAAGTTCAGGGGGTTGGAAGGTGCATTGAACGCCAACAGATAGGAAAGGCCAAGCACGAGTCCCGGGACGGCGGCGGGAAGCAGGCAGGCGAAATAGACGAGCTTGGCGAGCTTCCCCGTCTGTTCGAGCAGGCTGAGATTCAGAAGGAAAAGCAGCACCACGCCGATGATTCCCGCAATGACCGAGATCTGGATACTGTTCCACAAGGGCTGGTAGCCGCCATCGATCGAGACGGTATAGTGCCTGAGCGTGAAGTCGAGATTGTACGGCCATAATTGCGCGAAGCTGACGCCGACGACGATCAGCACGATGGTCAGCGGCAGCAGCGCGATCAATGCCGTCAGGGAGACCATCGGAATATCCCGCGAAAGCACGGGGGTGGGCACCAGCGGCACGGCCGATTCGCTGATGACCGCGCCCTGACGCTTCGAAGCGACCTTCTCCATGTAGAAGGCGGCGACCGACGGCACCAGCAACACCATGCCGACCACTGCGCCAAGGTGAAAATTCATCTGCCCGGCAACCTGGTTGTAGATCTCCGTGGCCAACACCGAGAAATTCCCGCCAATCGTCGCGGCATTGCCGAAATCGGTAATGGTGATGGCAAAGACGACGAAGCCGGTGCTGAGTAGCGAGAATTTTATGGCCGGCACGGTAATCACGAAAAACTGCCGCCATCTTCCGGTGCCCAGCACATCGGCCGCTTCGTAGATTCTGGCATCGGCATTCTTCAGGGCAACCCCGATGATCAGGACCGCCTGGGGCAGGGCATAGAGCGTATTGGCGATGAGCAGGCCCGGGAAACCGTAGATCTGGATCTCCGTTCCAAGCAGGTTTGAAACCAGCCCGTTACGGCCCAGCAGGAAAATGAGGCCCAGCGCCTGCACAAGTGATGGCGCCAGCAGCGGTAGGGCAATCAGGACCTGGAGCGCCAGCTTCAGGAGCGGCGGCGCGCAGCAGCGATGGATCGTGTAGGCGACGACAAGTCCGAGCGTCACGCTGACCAGCGTGGTCGAAAGGCTCATCAGAAGGCTGTTGGACAGGACTTTCCAGAAGCGGACCGTGCTGAGCACGGTGACATAGTTCTGCCAGCCGATCGATCCATCCGGCGCGACCAGGCTCTTTCCCGCAATGATCAGCAGCGGATAGACGAAGAAGGCAATGAGCGCCGCCAGCGGGATTATGAAACAGAAAATGCGAAAAAACCTGTCCGTATCGAATCCGGCGGCCTGACCGGACGCAGCGCGCGCTTCACTCATCAATCTCACCCTTCCGCGAGCGCGATGCAATCTTCCGGACGGATCGACAAGCCGACGGACTCATCGGGCTTGAGCTCGATCGTTCCGAGATGCGTGCACCAGAGGAGTCCCGCCGGCGTGTCGATCTTGATGCGCGACTTGTCGCCGAGGAAGTGAACGTCCCGCACGATGCCACCGCTCCCGCCCGGCAGAATCTTGATATGCTCGGGGCGCACGCAGATGAGGCGCTCGCCATCACCCTGCGCCGGGTCGAGCTGGCTGACCAATGCTTTCAGGTCTCGGGCGCGTACCAGATTGCTCGTTCCCATGAACTCAGCGACGAACCGGTTGGCCGGAACATGATAGAGTTCCTTCGGCGAGCCGATCTGCGCAACAACGCCCTCATTCATGCAGACGATGCGGTCGGCCAGCAGCAATGCCTCTTCCTGGTCGTGCGTCACCATGATCGTCGGGATGCGCAGTTCGCGCTGGAGCTGCTTGATGTCCTCCCGGAGCTGGGCACGCACTTTCGCGTCCAGCGCCGAGAGGGGCTCGTCGAGCAGCAGCAATCTCGGCTCGACGGCAATCGCGCGCGCGATGGCGACCCGTTGCTGCTGTCCGCCGGACAATTGCCATGGATAGCGGTCCGCCATTTCCGCAAGACCGACGAGTTCGAGCAATTCCGCCACCCGCTTGCGGATCACGGTCCTGTCGACGCGGCGGACGGTAAGCCCGAACGCTACATTGCCGGCGACCGTCATCCCCGGAAACAGGGAATAGGATTGGAACACGATCCCGAAGCCGCGGTTCCTGGCCGGCGTACGGGATAGGTCCTCGCCATTGAGAATGAGCTGGCCACCATCGGGAAGCATCAGGCCGGCGATCAGGCGCAGCAGCGTGGTCTTCCCGCATCCCGACGGGCCGAGCAGGCAGACGAATTCCTCGGCAGCCACGTCGAAGGACACTCTGTCCAGCGCGACATGGCTGCCGAATCTCTTCGTCACATCCTTGACAGAAAGATGCATCAGTCAGTTCCAGAACTTGCCAACGAGGCCGGGAAGCCTTGCGGCCTCCCGGATCGCATCACCGGGCGAGCCGGTTCGTCCACTCTTCGACGATCCTCGCCTTCTCACTGGTGGACTTCTCGAAATCCACGTCGAACAGGACCTCGTTGATGTCCTCGGGCAGGCCGGCTTCCAGCAGCTCGGCGCGCGGCTTGTAGCCGGGCAGCGGCACGATCTCCTTGAACTGTGCATAAAGGGCGACCGCTTCCGGCGACACCAACCAGTCGAAGACTTCCTTCGCCTCTTCCTTGTTCTTCGATCCGGCCATCAGGGCCGTGGCGCTGATCTCGTAACCGGCGCCGCCGGCGGGAACGACCATCTTCACGGGATAGCCTTCCTGGATCACCTGCGTCGCGCTGAGGAGCAGGGATGCACCGACCGCGTACTCGCCCCGGGCCGCCCGCTTGCAGGGCGCCGAACCGGACTTGGTATATTCGGCAATGTTCTTGTCCACCGCATGCAACAGCTCCCAGCCCTTTTCCTCGCCAAGTCGCTGCAGAATGGCTGAAATCGCTACATAGCCGGTGCCCGATGACATCGGATTGGGCATCAGCACCTCGCCCTCATACTGGGGATCGGCCAGGTCCTCCCAGCTCGTCGGCATGTCGAGCCCCTTCGCCTCCAGCCGCTGCGTGTTGACGCAGAACGCTTCCATGTAGCCGGTTGTCGCGAACCACCTGTCCTGGGCATCCCGGAAACGGGCCGGAATGTCCTCGGCGCCCTTCGGCGTATAGGGCTCGAGCAATTCGAGAATACGTTCATCCAGCAAGGAGGTCAGCGCCCATGACCAGATGATGTCGTTCTGGGGATTATTGGCCTCTGCCAGGATTCTCGCGCCGAGATCTCCGGTCGACAGGCGCAGGACCTGCACGTCGATATGCGGCAGCGCTTCCTTCATCCCCGCCACATAGGTCGGGATCTCATCCTCGTCCAGCGATGTATACAGCGTGACTGTGCCTGCAAAAGCTGGGGTTGCAATACAGACAGATGCCAAGAGGCCGGCAATGGTCCGAAGCATGTTTTTTCTCCTCGCCCTTCGGTTCTTCCTTCCCGTTGCGATATACTGAATAATATATTACGATGTCTGTCAAGCTCGGTGGCATATTGCTGCGTGCACCACGATACAGGAAAGGACGGTGCCTTCCATGATCCCATCGGGGCCCAGCAGCGAGGAGCCGGTCACCACGCTCGCGGAGCGGACCTACAGGCAGCTTCGCGACGAGATCATCACGGCTATCCTGCCTCCGGGAACGCTTTTGCGCGAGCGCGAGCTGATGGAACGGCTGCATGTCGGCCGCACGCCCATCCGCGAGGCGCTGCTTCTCCTGCAGCGGGACGGGTTCGTCGATGTACGCGGGCGCAACGGCACCTTCGTGTGCCCGATCCGGATCACCGATTTTCGCGCCATCTACGAGGCAAGGGCAAAGAACGAATCCTGGGCCACGCGCCTGGCGGCCGAGCGGCTGACCGAGGAAGAACGGTCCACTGCCGGGAGATTCATCGAGGAACTCCAGGGGCTGGAACGGCCGGCAAAGCCGGAGATGCTCCTGGCGCTCGACCGGCGCATTCATCGCTTCATCTACCGGGCGACCAAGAATCCCTTCCTGTACGACACGCTCGACCATTATCACGATCTGTCGTTGAGAATTCTCTATGTTGCGATGAAGCGATATCCGCAATTGCAGCCGGGTCTCGACCGAGTGGTGCAGCAGCAGGTGGCGATGCTCGAGGCCGTCTGCCGCGGCGATGGCGATGAAGCCGAGCGCATTGCGCTGGAGCATGTCGAGAGTTTCGAGGCAGATGCGCGCCGGATGATCTAGATCGGGGTGCCGTCCGTTCGAAGCGCCTCGATCAAGAGCTAGTCACGGCTCCGGCGTTCGGCGCGGCTGCGCCGCTCGTAGAAGGCATTGCCGCCTGCTTCGAGCACGTAATGCATGTTGCTGTAGGAAAAGGTCAGTCCGGCCTGATGGAAGAACCGGGCCTTGCCGACATCCGGATGACGCTCGCCGCCCAGCACCGCATCCGCTGCCGCCATCACGTCCGGCAGTGACTTCTCATCCATCCTGCGGGTCATAATGCCCTGGGCGAACTGGTTCTTCTGCGCAACGACCTCGCAGACCGTGTCAGGAAAATCCTCTGATTCTACCCGGTTCATCACGACCGAACCGACCGCGATCAGCCCTTCGCGGCTGGAACGATGCGACTCGAAGTACATGGCGCGCGCCATGCACTCCCGGTCACGCTCATCATGCGCCGGCTGCGGAGCCGCTGCCGTCACGATCTCCTCGAGCAGACCGGTGCTTGTGGTGCAGGCGCTGGCAGCAAGCGACAGAAAGGCAGTCATTGCGGCAAGAGGCCGGATGCGCAAGAGAGGAACCCTTTCAGATGGCCCCATGGCTGGAGCGGGATCGAAACCAATGGAAGGGCTTTCATGGCGAAATCGTGACGATACGAGACAACCGGGCCGCCCGGCTGGGAGTTCCGCGCTGTTCAGGCGCTGCGTTTCATGCCCGGTTCAGTGGGCTCAAGCAACCGTCCGACCAGCGACAGGCCGCCGGCGAGATACACGAGCGCGCCAGCCGCGAGCATGAGAATGCCGCCGAAATGCTGGTCCTGCGCCGCATCGAGGACGATGCCGAAACAGGTCACATCCCCTGCGCCATAAAGCGGTCGGGGGCTGAGCGCCAGTAAGGCGCCGAGCAGGGTCATGTGGATCGATGTCAGCAGCAGCGCCGCGGCGCCGCTTGCGGCGTGCCGTCTCTCACCGGGCGCGGCGAGACTGGTCGACCACAGGAGCAGGCCAGCCAGCAGGAAGCCTGCCTGTTCAGCGGCGGTTACGGCCGTGCTGCCTGCGGCGGCGGCCCGCATGATCGGCGCATGCCATCCCCATACCACGAACAATTCCAGAAGCGAAGCGAGGACCGGCATCGACGCCGGCATCGAACGGCCGGGACGCCAACGGTCCGGCAGGCCGATGGCAATGAGCGGCGCCGCCACGGCAATGACCCCCATATGCGCGACCATGCCGGCAAGAAAGGATTCGCGCCAAGGCCCAAGCAAGGGTCCGAGCCAGATCGCGGCAAGGACCAGAACGCCGGACGGAAGCGCCAGCTTTCTCATCGCAGGCACTCGGTGATGAACAGGACAGGCAAGGCCGTGAAGATCACGCTGGCGAAGCTGAGACCGGAAAGCAGCAGCGTTGCATAGCCCTGGAAGCGCAGCCGGTCGGCGCGGGTCGGCTCGTCATGTGGCGGATCGTCGGTTCCAAATCCCCATTGGCGCGAGGCAAGCAAGGCCGACAGCACGATCAAGGCGAGGGCAAGCGCCGTGACGAGGAGGATCGCCAGCCGGAGATTGTCGAAATCATTCCCCAGCAATTCCGGCTTTTCGCAGAAGATCGCGGCGCCGAGATAGCAGGCGAGGAAATGCAGCGCCCAGATGATCGGGGCGGAGAAAAGGGTCCATAGCGATTCGACCTCTCGGGGGAGCAGGTGCCACATCTAGCGCACCTCCGGAAACAGGCCGATCACGGTGAATGTCACGAGCGCGGTGATTGCGACGAAGTGCCAGTAGAGTACGACATTGCGAAGTTCCATGTCGTATCGGGCCGTGAGCAGGCCGGCCAGGCTCCGCGCAAGGCAGTACAGCAGCATGATGACGCCGATTGCGCCATGCAGCGACGCCCAGATGGCGAGGATCCAGACTGTCGCGGGATAGACATGCGCCGTCGGGTCCATTTCGCTCATCCATGGGCCCGCCAGCCCGGCGAGGCTGCCGGCGATCGCGATCAGCGCGGCGGCGAGGCAGAGGAGGCGGACAAGACGGGGCCAGTCACGGCGATTGGCCTCGCAGGCGCCGAGCGTGGCGACCCAGGCGAAAGCGAACAGGGCAAGTGCCGTCATCGGCCAGAATGCGCCGGGCCCGGCAATGCCCGCCGTGAAATCGGCATGTATCGTCCAGAAGAAGAAGTAGCTGAAGACGAGGCTCGCAAAGGCGGTACTGTCGCCGGTCATGGTGATGAACATCGCCCACCAGCCCGTGGACTTGACCCCGGATGCATAGAGCGGCAGGCGGATTCCGCGGCCGATATCCTTCGTTTCCTTCTCCGGCTTCCGGCCGGTGGAGGTCCACAACCACCAGATCAAGCCCGCCAGGAATGCAAGGCCGGAAGCGAGCGCAACCAGCCACCATTTGAAGGTAAGCGCCAGGAATACCGTGCCGAGCGTCACGGCGCAGAAAATGGTGACCAGCGAAGTGCCTTCGACGCGCAGGACATGTTCCGGCTCCGCATCCAGCACCGAGGTGACGAGGGTCTCGCGCCGGCCCTCGCTGGCGTCGGCCAGATACCAGTCGCCGGCATTGACCTCTTCGGCAAGGCCCTCCTGCTCCCACAAGGGATACCGGCTTTGAATGCGCGGCACGGAACGCATGCCCCATTTTTCCACGGGATCGGACAGCCATTCCAGCGTGCCCGCATTCCACGGATTGGTCATGCCGCCGACCTTGCGCCGGTGCAGTGTCACATCCACGACCACGGCGAACATGCCGATGCCGAGCACGACCGCGCCGAGGCTGGAGATGAGGTTCAGCCAGTCCCAGCCGAGATCGGCCGGATAGGTATAGACCCGGCGCGGCATTCCCCGCAGTCCGGCCAGGTGCATGGGAAAGAAAGCGATGTTGAAGCCGGTGAACATCAGCCAGAAGGCGATGCGCCCGACCCTGTCCGACATCTTCCTGCCGCCGATCAGCGGGTAGTAGTAATAGATGCCCGCGAAAATCGGGAACAGCATGCCGCCGATCAGGACATAGTGCAGGTGAGCGACAATGAAATAGCTGTCATGCGCCTGCCAGTCGAAGGGCACCAGCGCGACCATCACGCCGGTGAGCCCGCCCATGACGAAGATGGCAAGGCCGCCCAAGGCGAATAGCATCGGGATGGAGAAGATGACCCGGCCGGCCAGCATGGTGGCGATGAACACGAAGATCTGCACGCCGGTCGGGATTGCAACCGCACCGGAGGCGGCGGAGAAAAAGGCAAGCGAGATCTGCGGGAGCCCCGTCGCGAACATGTGGTGCACCCACAGCCCGAAGGACAGGAAGCCCGTGCCGACGGCGGCGAGGACGATCCAGGAATAGCCGATGATGGGCCGGCCCGAAAAGGTCGGCACGATCATCGCCAGCAAGGCGATGGCGGGCAGGAAGATGATGTAGACCTCCGGATGACCGAAGATCCAGAACAGGTGCTGCCACAGGAGCGGGTCGCCGCCTCGGTCCGGATCGAAGAATGGCCAGTCGAACATGCGTTGCATCTCGAACAGGAGATCTCCGGCGATCAGCGGCGGGAAGGCAAACAGGATCATCCCGGCAACGATCAGGAGATACCATGCAAATAGCGGCATCAGGTTCACCCGCATGCCGGGCGCCCGGCATTTCATGATGCCGACGATCAGCTCGACCGCGGCGGCGAGCGATGCGACCTCGATGAAGGAAAGCCCCAGCAGCCAGATGTCGGCGCCGATTCCGGCCTGTTCGCTGGTGGCCAGGGGCGGATACATGAACCAGCCGCTATTTGGGGCGGCGCCAAAGAAGATCGAGCCGCAGACAAAGACGCCGCCGATGAGAAAGCTCCAGAAGGCGAAGGCACCGAGCCGCGGGAAGGGCAGCTCCCGGGCGCCGAGCATGGAAGGCAGGAGAAAGATCGCCACGGCTTCGAAGATCGGCACGGCGAAGAGGAACATCATCACCGTGCCGTGCAGCGTGAACACCTGGTTGTAGAATTCCGCCGACAGCAGGTCATTGGCCGGAATGGCGAGCTGGGCGCGGATCAGCAGCCCGAGCAGTCCGGCGAAAAGCATGAAGCCGAAGGCGGTCGCGCCATACCACAGACCGATTTCACTATTGTTGACCGAGGTCCAGTAGCGCCATCCGCGGGGATTGGCCCAGACCGCGCGAAGTTGCGCCTCCTCGGCCGCCCGCTCCCGCAGTGATTTTCCGGCGTCTGTCATTGCAGCCCCTTCAGCCAGGTTGACAATGCATCCAGTTCGGCGGGGGTCAGATGCGGATAGGCCGGCATGAAGCTGCCGGGCTTGGCGGCCGAGGAATTGCTGATAAAGCGCGCCAGCATATGTGGCTCGTTTGCAAGCAGGCCTGCGCCGATCGTCAGGCGAGACCCCACATGCGACAGGTCAGGTCCGCCCGCCCCTTCGGCCGCAGTTCCCGCGACCCGGTGACATTCGCCGCAATCTTCGCGCAGGAAGATTTCCCGTCCGGCATCGTTTGCCACGGCCCCTTCGGAGGGCTGGCCGCGCGGGCCTAGCCATGCGTCGAACGCTTCCGGCTCCATGACAATCGCAGGAAAGGCCATCAGCGCATGCGCGGCTCCGCAGAATTCGGCGCATTGCCCGCGATAGGTTCCCGGCCGTGTCGCACGCAGCGAAAGCCGGTTGGTCCTTCCCGGAACGAGGTCCATCTTGCCGCCCAGGGCCGGTATCCAGAAGGAGTGGATCATGTCGGTGCTCCGCAGGGTGAATTCGACCCGTTCGCCGGCGGGAAGCCGGATCTCGTTGGCGGAGTGGACGGGCTCCGCGCCATCGCGATGGTAGGTGACGTCCCACCAGAACTGGCTGGCCACGACCTCGATACGTAACCGTGCCGGGCCGGATTCGGTGAACGGACGCAGGGAGGGCATCAGCCACAGCGCGAAGGAGAGCAGCGCGGCAAGCACGCCTACCGGGAATACGGCGCCCGCCCACAGGATGAGCTTGCCCGCGGCCTGAGGCGAGATCTGCTTCCGTTTCCATCGGGATGCGTAGAGGGCAAGCAGAATGACGAGCGCCCAGATGACTGCGCCGCTCGCGGTCATGATCCAGAACAGTTTCGCTACCTGCCGCGCCTCCTCGCCTGCAGGATCTAGCGCGGACTGGATGCCGGAGCAGGAGACAAGCGCAGGCGTCAATGCAGGCAAGGTAAGGACGGCGCCGCGTCCCACAGCATGGCCATCGCTGCCTCCGGTGCCTGGCGCCGGTTCGCGCTCCCCGCACACGGAAGCTGCCACGCCTGAAGCCCTGCCCGCCACCATCCTTGCCGGTCTACCCGATTACGGTGCAGCCAGGCCGCGCCGCCGCGCATCACGCACACAGGCGGGAAGGGCGGGCGGGGACGCGCGGAGCGGAACCCGTATGCGATGCATGCAATTCTCCCTCTTCCGGTCGTGGGGACGCCGGCCGTGCCGCGGCATCGCCAAGAGCCTCGCAGCAGATGCGCAGAAAAGCTGGCTCCTCCTCCAGAGCCTGTCGGTAACGCAACGGCGTCCGATTGGTTCCACGGCTTCGGAACCCGGAGGCCGGCAATGACGTTGTCGACAGACTTCGATGGCAGAGAGGTGGCCGGATGGCTGGCAAGGTAACCGGTTATTCCCGTCTGCAGGTGGCATTGCACTGGAGCGTCGTCGTCCTGGTGGCTTTCCAGTATTTTGCCCATGACGCGATCGAGGATGCATGGCGCGGCCTGCGCACCGAACAAGGCGAGACCATCGCCCTGCTGGCCTGGCTCCATGTCGCCGCCGGCACGCTGATCCTTCTCCTGGCCCTTGCGAGAATCTACCTGCGCATCCGTCGCGGTGCGCCGCCGCCGCCGGCAGATGAGCCGCGCCTGTTGCAAATCGTGGCTGAAGGCGTCCACTACGCCATTTACGCCTTGCTGATCCTGCTTCCGCTCAGTGGGTCGCTTGCCTGGTTTTTCCGCATCGAAAGGGCAGGCGCGGTTCATGAATGGCTCCAGAACGCGCTGCTGGCCGCGATCTTCCTTCATGTCGGGGGCGCCCTGTTCCAGCATTTCGTCCGCCGCTCCGGCGTGATGATGCGCATGCTTCGCCCACAAAAGAACTGAAGGATCTGCCTGCCATGGAAGCCGAAACGGGATCCGCACTGATCATGTTCGACTGGAAGCGGATGTTTCTCGGAGACGAGCCGCCGCTCTTCCTGATCGAGATCCTGTTCCGCACCCTCGTCATCTACGCCTACACCTTCATCCTGCTACGCTGGCTTGGCAGCCGGACAATTGGCCAGCTTTCCACCATCGAGTTCCTGCTCGTGATCGCGCTCGGCTCCGCGGTGGGCGATGCGATGTTCTATCCGGATGTGCCGTTGGTGCACGCGCTGTTGGTGGTCACTGCCGTCGTGCTGGCGAACAAGGGACTGGACCTCGTCATCGGCAAGAGCCAACGCGCCGCGCGGGTGGTGAATGGCAGTCCGCGCGAAGCAATTCGCGATGGGGTGCTGAACCGCGAATTCCTGCGCGAGTGCGCCTTGAGCAGGAATGAATTGTTCCAGCAATTGCGCGAGCACGGCATTTCCAATCTCGGACAGATCGCCTCCGCCTATCTGGAAACGGATGGCGGCGTGACCGTGTTCCGGTCCTCGCAGGAGAAGCCGGGCCTCCCAATTGTTCCTCCCTGGGAGATCGATCCGCCTCGTCCGGCTCGGTCCGTGGTGGGAGGCGCGCCGGTCTGCTGCAGGCATTGCGGACAGGTGGAACGGTCCGGCGCGGTGCGCTGCACGCATTGCGGGCATGAGGCGTGGGTGCGGCTTGCGGACTGAAGCAGGCGAAGCTTGCGCTTTTCCGACCGCGCGGGCGGAACAAATTCGGGGCCCGCGCGCTAGACAGACAGCGCTGCGACAATCGGACGAGCGCCATCCCATTCACCGAAGGAACACTCACATGGCCAAAGAAAAGACGTTGGACGACCTCTTCCTCGATACGCTGAAGGATATCTATTACGCCGAGCGGAAGATCCTGAAGGCGCTGCCGAAAATGGCGCGTGCCGCGGAGTCTTCCGATCTGAAGACGGCCTTCCAGACTCACAAGGAGGAGACGGAAGGGCAGCTGGAGCGGCTGCAGCAGGTCTTCGAGCTGATCGGAAAGCGCGCCCAGGGCAAGACCTGCCCGGCCATTGATGGAATCATCGAAGAGGGTGAGGAAATCATGGAGGAGTTCAAGGGCACGCAGGCGCTCGATGCCGGCCTGATTTCTGCCGCCCAGGCAGTCGAGCATTACGAGATCACGCGTTACGGCACCTTGAAGCGCTGGGCCGAAGTCCTCGGCAAGAAGGATGTGGCGAAACTGCTTGACCAGACGCTGACCGAAGAGGCGAAAACCGATGAAGCCCTGACCGGGCTGGCGGATGCGTCCGCCAACGAGACGGCAAGGGCGGCCTGAACAGTCGCCGGCTCACCATGCCGCGACTGGCGTGGTGGGTCGGCGGTTCCTGAAGGTGCAGGCGGGATCGTGACATCGCGGTCCCGCCTGCTGCATTTCCGTCAAGGTTTCCTGGCTCCCGACACCACGGTTGAAACCACGGCCGGCGGATCGCTTGCCGGGAAACTGTCTTCCAGCCCTTCCTGCAACTGGACTTCCAGAGTCTCGCGCCGCTCCGACCTGCCTTGCGTCCGGCGTGCGGAGACATCTTCCTGGAGGCAGGGGCCATCCGGTTCCGCCCGGACTTCGCGGATGCAGTTCTGAAGCAGTTCGACGGCGAATTCCTTCATGTCGTCCAGATCCGGGTCATCGGAAGCAAAACTTGCCAGGCGATCGATCATGCCTTTGCGAAAACGGTCGAGGCTGTCATCGCCGCACGCAGTGCCGAGCTGGCGAAGGGCCTCGTGAAGGAAGACCGGCGCGAAGCGGGCAATCGCCTTCTGGCGGATCGCTTCGAGCTGGGGGCGGGAGCCATGCTGCAGTTTGGACATCAGGGTTACTCCTGTTCGGGGGATCGCAGCCTGTCCAACGTGCAGCCTGCCCGCCAGTTCCGCCGAACCGAATGGGAACGATCCGTCTTGCGCCGCGTTGGCGCTCTTTAACGGCGGATCGGCCCATGGCGCCCCGAAATTTCTGGAAAGGCTATCTCAGGCTGTCCCTTGTCACCTGTCGCGTGGCGATGACCCCGGCAGTGTCCGGGCGCAACAAGGTGCGCTTCCATACGCTCAATCGGGAGACGGGCAATCGCGTCGAAAGCCGCTATGTGGACGAGGAGACCGGCAAGCCGGTCACCGGGGAGGATCAGCGCAAGGCCTATCCGCTGGACGAGGATCGGCTCATCATTCTCGAGGATGAAGAACTCGATGCCGTAGCGCTCGAGAGCACGCGAACCATCGATGTGGAATGCTTCGTGCCACGGGAGGAAATCGCATGGATCTGGCTGGATCGCGCGCATTACCTGACCCCGGACGACAAGATCGCCGAAGAGGCGTTCGCTGTGATCCGCGAGGCGATGGCGGCAACCGGCACGGTCGGGATCTCGCGGGTCGTCCTGTATCGCCGCGAGCGCGCGGTGATGCTGGAGCCGCGGGGCAAGGGGATCGTGCTCTGGACCTTGCGTTATGGGGACGAGGTGCGGGACGCCGAGGACCATTTTTCCGGCATCGACAAGGACAAGCCGGATGGCAAGGCACTGAAGCTCATTCGCCAGCTCATCCGTGAGCGCACGGAAAGCTGGGATGCCTCATTGCTGACCGATCCCGTGCAGAAGCGGCTGAAATCGATCATCGCCGCGAGAAAGCGCAAACAGAAATCTTCACCATCACGCAGGCCGCGCGCGAAGAGCGAGGAAGCGAATGCGCCCGACAATGTCGTGTCGATTCTTGATGCATTACGCCGCAGCGTCGAGGCAGAGAAGAAATCCTCGAAGTGAAACGTCCTATCCTTTCCGGCCGCGTTTCCTCGTCGCTTCGAGCGGGCGGGCGGCGGAGCGGAAGTCCGCCCACGGATCCGAGGCCAGATTGCCGAGGCGGGCGGCCACGTTCATGACAGTGAAGTGGCCCGAACCGATTTCCGGCTCCAGCTCGCCCCAGGCCAGCGGCACCGCGACTGTCGCGCCGTCACGCGCGCGCGTGGAATAGGGGATGATTGCGGTAGCCCCGCGGCCATTGCGCAGATAGTCGACAAATATTCGACCCCTTCGCTCCGCCTTGGTGGACCTTGCGATGAAGCGCTCCGAATCGTCCGCGGCCATGGCCAAGGCCAGTTCGCGCGCAAAACCCTTCACCTCGTCCCAGCCGGCTGAAGGCTTCAGCGGCACGACCACATGCAGGCCCTTGCCACCGGTGGTCTTGACGAAGGATGCCAGCTTCGCGGCAGAAAGGCGGTCCCTCACCTCGCGGGCCGCGTCGATGACCTCGCTCCATGCCACGCCCTCGCCGGGATCAAGGTCGATGACCATCTGGTCCGGCCGCTCCAGATCGTCCAGCCGCGACTGCCAGCCGTGAATTTCCAGCGCCGCACCCTGCACCAGCCCGATAAGCCCGTCGAGAGAGTCGATCCCCAACAGCGAATTGTCGCCGTCTTCATCCCCGGGATCGGTGACGGTCAGGATCTCCCTGCTCATGCCCTTCCACGCATGTTTCTGGAAGAAGCATTTTGCGGCGGTACCACGCGGGCAGCGCAACAGGGCCAGCGGCCGGCCTTCGACATGGGGAGCCATGAAGCGCCAGACCTGCGCATAATGGTTTGCCAGCCCTTCCTTCGTGACCCCCGCATCCTTCCAGTACAGACGGTCAGGATGCGTCAGGCTGACGGCGGGTCGGGGTTCCGCCTTGACCTCGCTTCCTGCTCCGTCCTCGCGAATCACTTCTTCAGGACGCTTGTCCTCGCGCAGTCCTCGGAACGCTGCATGGCGCAGGCGCCCATCGGACGTCCAGTTGCGGAACTCGACCTCGGCCACGAGCTCCGGCTCGACAAATCTGACGCCGCGCGCGGCGGTGGAATCGAGCGGTGCCATGAAGGGGGAAGTCTCGCGCTCGATGCGGTGCAATTGCTCGAACAGGTCTTCCGCGACCACCCGACTGAAACCGGTTCCTACTCTGCCGGCATGACGCAACCCGTCCTTGTCGTGGAAGCCGAGCACAAGGGATCCGATGGCGCCGTCAGATGTCGATGAGGGCACATAGCCGCCGATCACCATCTCCTGGCGGTGGCCGCATTTCGACTTGATCCAATCGCGCGAACGATCGGATCTGTATTTCCCTTCCGCCCGCTTGGAAATAATGCCTTCCAGACTGAGACGGCAGGCATGGCGAAGCATCATCTCGCCGCTTTCCTCGAAATGCTCGCTATATCGCAATGGCGCCGCCGCTTTCTGGAACAAGCGGGCCAGCGCAGCCTTGCGGGCAAGAAGCGGCACGCCGCGCAGGTCCTGCCCGTCAAGATAGAGAAGGTCGAAGGCATAATATGCGAAGCGGTCCGTTCGGCCGGCGCTCAGATCGGCCTGGAGCGTCGAAAAATCCGATGCGCCACCCGAAGATTCGACGACAAGTTCACCGTCGAGAATGGCCTGGTCGGCCGGCAGGGATTCGAGTGCCGCGGGCACGGCCTTGCCGAACCGGTCTGTCCAGTCGAGGCCGCCGCGCGTGTACAGCTTCGCACGCCCGCCATCCAGATGAGACTGGAGGCGATAGCCGTCGAACTTGATTTCATGCACCCAGCCATCGCCGTCCGGCGCCTTGCGCTTCAACGTCGCAAGCTGCGGCGGGATGAAACCGGGCATGGTCACCTTGCGTGCGTCGCGCAGTGCCGGTGCTGCCTTTCCGGATTTTCGCGGCTTGGCCGGCCTCCCATCCGCCTGCGCGATTTCCGCGATCTGCCGACCGGACTTCACCGATTCGGGGCGTTCTTCGAGAATGTCGGGATCGGCGGGCGCGCGCGCCGCTTCATCATCGCCCTTGATGAGCAACCAGTTTTCCCGCTTCTCGCGCGGCTTCTGCGCCATGCGGACGAGATGCCAGCGCCCTGCCAGCTTTTCACCTTCCAGCTCGAATTCCAGATGCCCCTTGGCCAGGCCCTTGTGGGCATCGCCGACCGGCTTCCATTTGCCGAGGTCCCAGACAAGGACCGTGCCGCCGCCATATTCGCCCTTGGGAATTGTGCCCTCGAAATCGCCATATTCGAGCGGATGATCCTCGACATGCACGGCCAGCCGCTTTTCCGCCGGTACGAGGCTCGGGCCGCGTGTAACTGCCCAGCTCTTCAGGACACCGTCCATCTCCAGGCGAAGATCATAATGCAGCCGTCTCGCTGCATGCTTCTGCACGACAAAGCGCTTGCCTGCGGCCTTACGGCCCTTGCCGCCCCGAGGTTCCGGCGTACGTTTGAAGTTGCGCTTGCCGCGATAGGTGTCGAGGGCCATCTCAGCCTGCCTTGCGTTCGCGGCTGCCCCGGCCCGATCTGCCGCCCGCCTTGCTCGTCTTCCCCTTGCTGTCGGCTGCAGCCGCGCTCTGGCGCAAGGCCTCCATCAGATCGATCACCTTGCCTTCGCCCTTCGGCTTCGGCTTGCGGATCTCGCGTCCCTCTGCTTTCGCCTTGACGAGTTCCGCCAGGGCAGCATCGTACCGATCGTCGAATGCCGACGGATCAAAGCTTCCCGCCTTTGTCGAGATGATGTGTCTTGCAAGGTCCAGCATCTCACGCTGGATCTTCACAGCGGGAACCTTCTCGAACGCCTTCGCGGCAGGCTGGACCTCATATTCGAAATGCAGCGTATTCGCCATCAGGCCGCAGCCGCGCGGACGCAGCATGACCGTACGCACGCGGCGGAACAGTACGGCGCGAGCCAGCGCTGCAACCTTGTTCGCCCGCATCCCTTCCCGGATCAGCGCGAAAGCCTCCGCGGCGCCCTCATCGGCCGGCGTGACGAAATAGGGCTTGTCGAAATAGGTCGTGTCGACCTCGTCACAATCGATGAACTGCTCGATGGCGAGTCGCTTGTCGCTGACAGGGACTGCGGCCGAGATCTCTTCGGGCGCAAGGATGACATGTTGGTTCTTCTCGGTCTCGTAGCCCTTTACCTGCGCATCCCTTTCTACCGGCTTGCCGGTTTCCTCATCCACATATTCCCGGCGAACACGATTGCCGGTCTTGCGGTTGACAATGTGAAAGGAGACGCGGCCCGAACTAGAGGCCGCAGCATGCAGGGCCACCGCACAGGAGAGTTCCCCGATGCCAAGATGGCCTTTCCAGATCACTCTCGCCATCGTGCTTGTCTCTCTTGCGCAGCTCGGATCACGATGCCGTCCGGCCAGATCGGCATCCCCTTGTTGCAATGCCCGAGTGTGCAAGTGGTTCCCGGGCGCTATTTCCGCCCATCATCGCACGGCATGAGGGCAAGGCCGGTACAGACCGCGCCGGCGGCGAACGGAGCCGCAAAGCTCCACATCACCATGGCGGCGGCGATCGGCTCATCGACCAGCAGGGCGCTGCCATGAAAGCGCTCGATCCAGGCAAGTGCGGTGCCCACGCCGATCACGAAGCCGCCGGAGAAATTGACAAGCAGGAAATTCAGCAAGGGGGTCATGCAGCCGAACCGCCGCCATGGCCGGAAAGTTCCGTAGCGTCCGGCGGGAGTCTGCGCGCCCGTCCTGGCCGTCATTCTCTCGGGAATGGCTTGCTGAGGAAGGGCGACCCCGCCAGGCCGAAGCGCCACGGCAATTTGGTTGCCCGTGAAATGCCGATGCGGGGACCGCAGATCCATTCAGGCCGATGCGGCGGCAAGCGCAACTGGAAAGGCGGACGCAGGAAGGACAGCCCGTCGAAGGATCCATCCACGCCAAGGGCCTGGCCTAGCCGTCCCGGACCGGCACAGAGGCGGGCCGGCATTTCCACCTGACGGCGCGCGCGCATCCTATCCATGCCGAACTGCGGCTCGAGGGCGCGCAGCAGGACAGCGCTTCCCCGCAGGCACACGACATTCAGGCACCAGTGAATGCCATAGGAACGATAGACATAGGCCGTTGCGGGTGCTTCGAACATCGAACGATTGCGTTTCGTAGGCCCCCCATGGGAGTGCGAGGCCGGATCGTCCCCCCTGTAGGCCTCGGTCTCGACGAGAATTCCACCGACCCCGGCGACCTGCAACTCCGTGCCGATCAGGTCCTTTGCGACCTCGACAGCGTCGCGCGCGAAGAATGCCTCGTCCGGAACTTCATCCATGAACCTTGCGCTCATACTCGCTGGCGGCGCGGATCGAGCGCATCGCCCAGCGCATCGCCGATGAAATTGACGCTCAGCACGGTAAGGGAAATTGCGAGCCCCGGCCAGATCACGCGCGCAGGCGTCACCTGGATGAAGCTGACGCCATCATGGAGCAGTCGTCCCCATGTGGGAAAATCCGACGGGAAGCCAAGTCCGAGAAAGCTGAGCGCCGATTCGGTGAGAATTGCGTTGGCAATGCCCAGCGTCGCTGAAACCAGGATCGGGCTCGATACGTTCGGCAGGATGTGGCGCAGGAGAATCTGGCGGTGGCGCGCGCCGATCGAGCGGGCGGCAAGCACGAATTCCCGGTTCTTGACCGACAGCACCTCGCCGCGGACGATCCGGGCGACCTGCATCCAGCTGGTGATGCCGATCACGGTGACGATGAGCACGAACACGCCCAGCTCCGGCCCCGCAATCGCGCGAAGGCTGTCGCGAAAGAGCATGATGGCGACGAGCAGCAGGGGCAGCAGCGGCAAGGCGAGGGCGAGATCCGTGAAGCGCATCAGCAGTCCGTCCAGCGCGCGGAAATACCCTGCGAGCAGGCCGACCAGCGTGCCGAATGCCAGCGAAATCAGCATGGCGGCAAAGCCTACGGCCAGAGAGATGCGACCGCCGGCCATGAGCTGGGCAAGCGTGTCGCGGCCGAGATTGTCGGTGCCGAACGGATGCGCCAGCGACCGGCCCTGATTGCGTGCCGTCATATCCAGCCATTGCGGATCGACCGTGTGAACGAGCGGCCCGAACAGTACCGTCAGCACGATGGCCACAAAAATCGCGAGGCCCGCAATGCCGCCCTTGTGCCGCAGGAATCCTCGCATGACGCGGCGGCGCGGCGATGGCGGATCTTCCAGGAGCCGTCGGGCGGCCATGGCTGGTTCAGTCATAGCGGATCCTCGGATCTAGAATCCCGTACAGGAGGTCAGCGAGGAGGTTGAAGAACACGATCAGGACCGCGAACACGAAGGTCAGGGTCTGGACAAGCGGGATGTCCGCGCCCTGGATGCCGATGATGAGCAGTTGGCCGATGCCATTTACCCGGAAGATCTGTTCCGTGATGATGGCGCCGGACAGAACCTGCGGAATGCCGAGCGCAATGACCGTCACGACCGGGATCAGGCTGTTGCGCAAGACGTGCATCAGCACGACCCGTTCCGGCATGCCCTTGGCGCGCGCGGTGCGGACATAGTCCTCGTTCAGATTGTCGAGCACGGAACTGCGCACGAACCGGCTCATCTGCGCGACGTTGTACAGCGCCAGGACCGTGACCGGCATGATCATCTGCCGGACCTGGAACCAGAAGCTGGAGAGGTCCGTTACGCGGTGGGTGGTGTCGTAGATCGAGGGCAACCATTGCAGGTGAACGCTGAAGATCACGATCAATGCAATACCGGTGAAGAAGGTCGGCACCGAGAAGCCGATCATCGAGATCAGCGAGCCGAGCTGGTCGAAGGCCGAATATTGCCGGTATGCCGAAAGGATCCCGAGCGGCAGCGCCAGGAGGATGCCGATGACATAGGCCATGCCCACGACCCAGAGGGTCTGCGGCAGGCGTTCCAGGATGAGGTCGGTGACCGGACTGCGGGTCGCCCAGGAGGTCACCCGCAATCTCTCCGCTGAATTGCCGATCTCGATCCCGAAAAGCTGTTCAGCCAGGTTCAGCGGCTCATGGATGAAGAATTGCTGGCACCATTTGAGGAAGCGGACCGGGAAGGGCTGGCCAAGCCCGAGCGATTGGCGGATGTCTTCGCGGACCTCCGGCGGGATCGTCAGCGGAAGACTGGCGGTCGGATCATTCGGCGCGAGGTCGAGCAGCGCGAAAATGATGAAGCTGATCGCGAGCAGCGTGGGAATGGCAAAGAGCAGGCGCCTTGCGGTATAATGCAGCATTACGGCCTGTCCGTGTCCCGCTTTTCCCGACCGGGAACCATCGCCCGCCCGCTCATCTGCGCCGGCGCCAGTCCTTGACGTTCCACAGTTCCGAATCCCAGGAATTCATCCGCACCCCTTCCAGATCATCGGCGACGGCAGCGATGTCGGCCCGATGCACGAGCGGGATGACAATGGCCTCGACCACGAGCATGTCGTTCAGCTGGCGCGCCAGGGCCGCCCGATCCTCGAGCGCGACCGTCCTGCCCATCTCCTCCACTACGGCGTCGTACTCGGCATTGCAGTATCGTGAGAGATTGTTGCCGAGCCATTGATTGCGTGGCGACGGAATTTCCTTGCAGGTCCAGCCGGCCATGTATTGCTGGGGGTCCGTGCCATCGAAATTGTAGGCATAGAGCTGGATGTCGGCAAAGAATTTCTGGAATGTGTCCGGGCTGGAGGGGTCGCTGCCGAAGAACACTGCAGGGTCGATGTTGCGCAACTCCGTCTCGACACCGATTGCCTGCCACATCTGCTTCAGGAGCGCCTGGGTCGACTGACGAACGGAATTGGTCGAAGTCTGGAACAGGAGGGAGAGCCGGACGCCGTCCTTTTCACGCACCCCGTCCGGGCCCCGCGCCCAGCCTGCCTCGTCAAGCAGGCGGTTGGCGCCCTCCAGATCCTGCTCGTGACAGGAATCATTGGCGTTGGAGACATAGATTTCGGGCGCGGGCAGGATATTGCAGGTCACGGCGCCGGCCGCATAGCCTGCCTCGAAGATCAGCTTCCGGTCGATGGCGAGCGACAGCGCCTTGCGCACAGCCGAATCGGTCAGGAACGGATGCTGGCCGCCTTCGAGGGTCGATCTCAGCGGTCCCAGTGCCGGATCGGGATTGGAGAGATTGACTTCCAGCCGCTCGACGGAACTGCCGAAGGAACTGGCGAGGTGCCCCTGGCCGCCGGCAGCGATATGTTCGAGGATCTCGGGCTCGACCTGGATGTTCCACGTGAAATCGAACTCCCCGGTTTCCAGCACGGCGCGGGCCGCGGAAACGGCATCGCCGCCGCCCTTGATCGTCGCCGAGGCGAAGGACGGCTTGCCTTCTTCCCGGAACAGGTCGTTGGCCACGTAGGAGATCACGTCATTGGCGCGGAACTCGACCACCCTGAACGGCCCGGTGCCGACGGGGAGAAAGTTCTCCTGCGTGCAGGTCGGGGCGCGGCTTCCGGTGCAATGAGTGAACTGCGCCTTCTGCAGGATTGGCATCTTGGCCCCGACGAAGAGGACATAGGGGTAGGGCTGCGGCTCGGAATAATGGATCCGCGCGGTCAGCGGGTCGATTGCCTCGACCTCGACCACCCCTTCGAAATAGCCGGCCTGATGACATCCGCCCTCCGGATTCATGCAGTATTCGGCGGTGAAGGCGACGTCTTCGGCTGTGAAGTCGGTGTCGTCGGACCATTTGACACCCTGCCTCAGCTTCCAGGTAATCGCAGTGCGGTCGGGAGAGATTCCGCCATTCTCCAGCGTCGGCACTTCCGCGGCCAGTACCGGAACGATGGCACCGGTTTCGTCGTAGGAGGCCAATGGCTCCAGCACCATGGAAGCCGCGACGACTTCCTTGATGCCGCCCGAGAGATAGGGGTTCATGAGAGAGACGGCCTGCCAGTAGATGATGTTCAGATGCCCATCCGATCCCCGTTCGGCTCCTGCCTGCCCGGCCATGGCCGTCAGTGCTGCCGCGACCAGCATCATGGCCCCGCGCGCAGATGGTCTGAATCTGTTCCGGAAATCGGTCATCTTCATTGGCTCCTTCGGCTGGCCGGGCCCTGCGGGAACGCGGCAGGCATTGCTTCTGTTTTCCGAATCATTCGGCGCGGTGGCAGGCGACAGTGCCGAATGGTCCCATCCGCCGCAAGGCGGGCTGGACATCCCGACAATATCCGATTGCGATCGGGCAACGTGTGCTGAATGAGCATCCGGAGGGCAATCTTGCGGGATCGGGCACTTCTCCCGGCAGCAGGATTGCGCGCCGGCGGCTCTCTGCCTCCGGATCGGGTATCGGCACGGCTGAAAGCAGTGCTTTCGTATAGGGGTGGGCTGGCCGCGTGAAGAGTTCTCCGGTCGGCGACTGCTCGACGATGCGGCCGAGATACATCACGGCGACTTCATCGGCGAAATGACGCACCATGGACAGGTCATGGCTGATGAAGAGATAGGTCAGGCCGAGCTGGCGCTGCAAATCCTGGAGCAGGTTGATGATCTGCGCCTGGATCGAGACATCAAGCGCGGCGATCGGTTCGTCGCAGACCACTAGCTCAGGCTCGAGCGCAAGCGCCCGGGCGATGCCGATCCGCTGTCGCTGGCCGCCGGAAAATTCATGCGGGTAGCGCTCGGCGCAGGCAGGATCGAGGCCGACCGCATCGAGCAGTTCACGCACCCGACGCTGGCGCGCCGCTCGATTGCCGCGGCCATGCCGCAGCAATGGTTCTGCAACGATCTCACCGACCTTCATGCGCGGATTGAGACTGCCAAGCGGATCCTGGAAGATCATCTGCATGCGCGGCCGGAATCGGCGCAGGTGCTCGCCTCGCAGGCGTGTGGTCTCGGTGCCGCCATGCAGGATTCGACCCCTGTCGGGCTCAAGCAGCCGCAGGATCAGCCGGCCGGTCGTGGACTTGCCGCAGCCGCTTTCGCCGACGAGTGCGAGCGTCTCGCCGCGGCGGATCCGGAAACTGATTCCATCTACGGCCTGGACCCAGTTCCTTGCCCGGCCGAATCCACCGCGCGAGCCGGGAAAGCGGAGCGCCAGATCCTCGACGGACAGCAGGATTTTTCTGTCTCGCTCGGCTTCAGGCATGGACGGGCTCCACTTCGGCCGCCGCGACTTGCCAGCAGGCGGCGAGATGGTCGTTGCCCACGCTTGAGAGCACCGGGACGGCCGAGAGGCATCGGTCATGCACTTCCGAGCAGCGTGGTGCGAAAGGGCAGGATCGGGGCGGCGCGCACAACAATGGCGGCTGTCCCGCAATGGCACGAAGGCGCCCGCCGCGCTGCATTGCCGGATCGGGCAGGGTCCGCAGGAGCGCGCGCGTATAGGGATGGCTGGCGTTGCGGAAGATCTGCCGCACCGGCCCGCTTTCCACCACCTGGCCGGCATACATGATCATGACACGGTCGGCGAGGCCGGCAATGACGCCGAGATCATGGGTGATCCAGATGATCGACATGCCGATCTCCTGTCGCAGCCGCTGAACAAGATCGAGGATCTGCGCCTGGATGGTGACGTCGAGCGCGGTGGTGGGCTCGTCGGCGATCAGGACAGCCGGTTGGCAGGACAGGGCAATGGCGATCATGGCACGCTGGCGCATGCCGCCGGAAAGCTGGTGCGGAAAATCCATGAGGCGCCGTTCCGGTGCCGGCAGGCCGACCAGCCGCAACAATTCGATGGCCCGCTCCCGGGCTTCCCTTCGCCCGAGCCGAAGATGCCGCCGGAGCGGTTCCATGAGTTGCCGGCCGATCGTCAGCACGGGGTTGAGCGATGTCATCGGATCCTGGAAGACATAGCCGATCCGGCCGCCGCGTATCCTGCCGAGTTCGCGGCGATGCATTCGCAGGAGGTCCTGTCCTTCGAACGACGCCGCGCCGGAGACGATCTCGGCAGATTTCGGCAGGAGCTGCATCAGGGCAAGCATGGATATGCTCTTGCCGCAGCCACTTTCACCGACAATTCCGAGCAATTCGCCGCGCCGCAGCGTCATGCTGACGCCATTGACGGCATGCACCGCGGTATTCCCGGAGTGGAATACGACTTGCAGATCCTCCACTGCAAGCACGGGTTCCGGCGTCCTGCCCGCCTCCCTGTTGTGCACGTCCGTTCCCCCCAGAAATTCGATCGGCAAGGCAAAATACTGCCATTCCAGCCGGATTAGAAGCGGTTCCCTTCATCTTTCGTCGCAAGTTTCGTCGCAAGGTTGCGACCGAAAACAGGCTTGTGCGCCGGCCAGCTGGAGCCTATCTGGCAGGCAAGAGCATGTTCGTCTTCACCCGCGACGCGAGAGGCAGCGAGATGAGTTCAGGTCTGACGCGGTTCCTTGGCGATACGCCCCTGCGTACGGCCATCAAGCTGATCGTGATCTCCTTCGTGGTCGGCATCATCCTCACCGCGCTCGATCTGTCGCCGATCGATCTTCTCCTGTCCATCCGCGACCTGGTGTTGCGGATCTGGAACATGGGTTTCGAGGCGATCCGCAGGTTCGGACAGTATTTCATTCTGGGCGCGGCGATCGTGGTGCCGGTGTTCCTGATTCTCCGTATCCTGAAATACCGCCGCTGAGCCGGCATTCGAGGCAGCCATGTCGGGTTTATTCGTGCGCCGCATCGCGGTGTTTGTTCCATGTCAAATTCCCTGGCGTGCCCATGGGGTACAAGCGGTGGGCGAGCATTTGCTTCGGGCCGCCGAATTCGGCGTGGACGGACGTCAATCGCGCCGCTATGATTGCGCATCAGGATATCCATCATGAATTACAAACGCTATTTTGAAGAAGCCATCGCGCAGGTGCAGGCGGAGAAACGCTATCGCGTGTTCGCCGAACTGGAGCGAATCGCTGGCGCCTTTCCGCGGGCTTTGTGGCGTTCCGACGGCGCGACCAAGGAGATCGTGGTCTGGTGCTCGAACGATTACCTCGGCATGGGCCAGCACCCGGACGTGATTCGCGCCATGCAGGAGGCGGCCGGCCGGATGGGAACCGGGGCGGGCGGCACGCGCAACATTTCGGGCACCAACCGCCCGCTGGTGGAGCTGGAGGCCGAGCTTGCCGATCTTCACGGCAAGCAATCGGCGCTGGTCTTCACTTCCGGCTTCGTCTCCAACGAGGCTTCGATCTCGACTATCGCGAGGCTCCTGCCCAACTGCCTCGTCCTGTCCGATGAGCTGAATCACGCTTCGATGATCGAGGGGGTGCGGCGTTCCGGCGCGGAGAAGAAGATCTTCCGGCATAATGACGTCGAGCATCTGGAGGAATTGCTGCGCGCCGCCGGCCGCTCGCGCGCCAAGCTGATCGTGTTCGAATCGGTGTATTCGATGGATGGCGACATTTCGCCGATCGCGGAGATCGCTGATCTCGCCGAGAAATACAATGCGATGACCTATATTGACGAGGTTCACGCGGTCGGAATGTATGGCGCGCGCGGAGGCGGCATCACCGAGCAGGAAGGACTGGCGGAGCGCATCGACGTGATCGAGGGGACGCTGGCCAAGGCGTTCGGCACGCTTGGCGGCTATGTCACTGGTTCGTCGGCGGTCATTGACGCAATCCGGTCCTATGCGTCCGGCTTCATCTTTACCACTGCCCTGCCGCCTGCGGTCGCGGCGGCTGCAACGGCTTCCATCCGGCATCTGAAGCGGTCCTCCGCCGAACGCGAAGGACAGCGCCGCCAGGCACAGCGGACCAGGGATGTGCTGCGGGCCGCTGGCCTGCCGGTCATGCCCTCACAGACCCATATCGTGCCGGTACTGGTCGGCGATCCCGAATTGTGCAAGCAGGCGACCGACCGGCTGCTGGACCGGCATGGCATCTACATCCAGCCGATCAATTATCCGACGGTTCCCCGTGGCACGGAGCGGTTGCGGATCACGCCCACGCCGCTGCACGGTGACGAGCTGATCGACAGGCTGACCGATGCGCTGGTCGAGACCTGGGATACCTTGCAGATACCCTATGCGGCCGATCGCACGCCGGAAATCTCGAAAACCGAGCGTATCATCCCGCTGATCGTGGCGAAATCCGGCGGATAAGGCATCGCATCGGGAAGCGGTACCCCAATTTTTGAAAAGACATTCTGGAACAAGGATCTGACGGGCCGGGCCTCGAATGAGAAACCGGATAACGGCAGCGCGCACCCGGCTCCCTGATCAAGCCGTAGCCGCATTTTTCAAGCGCCGGGATTTCTGGCGCAGCGTCCGTTTGCGGGCACTTCCACCAGGCGCGCGCGCCAGTAGCCAGGCGATGCAGTCGACAGGCATGAACCGCCCGATTGCGGCGGCCCATGCACGTTCGTCCCGTGAATCCGAAGCTCAGGCGCCGGCGAAAGCGGGAATGACCTCGCGGCCATAGCGGGCGATGATGTTTTCCTCGTCGCCGCTGTCCAGGTAGATATTGAACTGCGTTACGCCGGCGGCTTCCAGTTCACGGATCTTGGCAATGTGCTCGTCGGGTTCGCCAAGAACGCAAAAGCTCTCGACAATGTCCGGCGTGATGAAGTCCAGATAGGGATTGTCGCTCTGGCCATGCTTGGAATAGTCGTAGCCGCGGCGCTTCTCGATGTAGCTCGTGAGACTTTGCGGGACGATGCCGGAATCGCTGCCATATTTCTCGACAATGTCGGCGACATGATTGCCGACCATGGCGGGGAACCAGCGCGTCGCCTCGATGGCGTGGCTGCGCTCGCCGAAATAGGCCGGGGCTGCCGCCATGGCGCGAAAGCCCGACATGTCGCGGCCCGCAGCCTTGCCAGCCTCGAGGCATTGATCAATGAACCATTTGCAGAGGGCCGGCTCGCCGATCTGCAGGACCACGCCATCGGCATGCTCGCCCGCGGTCTTCAGGGCCTGCGGGCCATAGGCGGCGATCCAGGCAGGCATTTCATATCCCTCGGCCCACGGGAACTGCACCGGCTCCGGACATTCCGGGTAGGTCACTTCATCGCCGCGCACCATTGCCTTGGTCTTGTGGACGAACTCGGCCACGCGCGAAAGTGGCGCCGGCTTCTTTCCCATGACCCGACGCGAGGAATCGCCGCGGCCGACGGCAAGTTCGAACCTTCCGCCGCTCTGCTTCGCCAGCGAACCGAAAAGGGACGCCGCCACAGACCATTCCCGCACGTCGGGATTGGTGACCAGCGGTCCAAATTTCATCTTGTGCGTGTGCTCCATGCACATGGCCATCGCCACGAAACAATCACGCCAGAGAATATGAGAATCATAGAACCAGCAATAGCTGAAGCCGGCATGCTCCGCCGCCCGCACCAGGTAGCGGGCTCGCTCAGCGTCGACGAACCCCTTGAACGTAATTCCGAACTCCAAATCATCCTCCATCGAAATGTCCTCGCGCCGCAGCTCCGGCGCTCCCCCTTCCGGTTCCGCTATCCGAACCGGGGACCTCCGGCAATTAATGTCCCTTTTTTCGCGCGCGGGCAAGTGCGGCCCGGCGGCGCATCCCCCCGCCTTGCCCGGCATTGACTTTTCTTTCCTGTTTCCCGATGCCACCATGATTTGCGAGGGAAAACCGGGAATGTCTGCCGGAATGCGCCGGCGCCACTTGCGTCTCCCCTCCTGAAATGCTCGACTCGCCAATCGGAACGAGGCCGGAGACCGCCCCGCGCATGCATCCTGATCCTGGAATTTCCCCCGATGACGTCCGCGAGGCTGCGGCGCGAATCTCCGACCACGTCCTGCGCACGCCCCTGGTGGCGGCGCCTCGCCTTTCGCAGATGACGGGCGCGCAGGTTCTCGTCAAGCATGAGAACATGCAGGCGACCGCTTCCTTCAAGGAGCGCGGCGCCGTCAACCGGCTGCTGACGCTTTCAGCCACGGAGCGCACCCGCGGGGTGATTGCGATGTCCGCAGGCAATCACGCCCAGGCGGTTGCCTATCACGCCAAGCGTTTCGGCATTCCGGCGACCATCGTGATGCCGATGACGACGCCGCTGGTAAAGGTCGAGAATACGCGGGCTGAGGGCGCGCGAATCGTCCTGCATGGCGATACGCTGTACGAAAGCGCGGGCAAGGCCGGCGAGCTTGCCGACGCGGAAGGGCTGACGCTCATCCATCCCTATGACGATCCGGCCATCATCGCCGGGCAGGGCACGACGGCGCTGGAGATCCTTGCCGACGATCCCGGGATCGATGTCCTGATCGTTCCGATCGGGGGCGGGGGGCTGATCTCCGGCAACGCCATTGCCGCCAAGGGGTTGCGGCCTGAAATCGAGATCATCGGCGTCGAGTCGGAAATGTTTCCTTCGATGCGCAATGCGCTTCACGGCTCGGATCATCCGATTGGCGGTCCGACGCTTGCGGAAGGCATCGCAGTCAAGAGCGTCGGCCGGCTGACGCTGCCCATCATCCGCAGGCTCGTTGCAGATGTGGTCGCGGTTGGCGAAGAGCTGATCGAGCGTGCGGTCAACGCCTATGCGACGCTGCACCATACGCTGGCGGAAGGCGCCGGCGCGGCCGGGCTGGCCGCCTTGCTGAAAGAGCCCGGACGCTATGCCGGCCGCCGCGTCGCACTCCTGCTTTCAGGCGGCAATATCGATTCGCGGCTGCTCGCCGCCATCATGGTGCGCGAACTGGAACGGGAAGGTCGAATCGTATCGCTTCGCCTGACCAGCCATGACCGGCCCGGCCTTCTCGCCAGCGTGGCTGGCGTCCTGGGCGCGCAAGGCGCCAACATTCTCGAAGTGAGCCATAGTCGAAGCTTTCTCGACGTTCCGGCCAAGGGCGTGACCGTCGACCTCACCATCGAGACGCGGGGAGAAGCGCATACGCTGGCGATTATCGACGAGCTCGCCTCGCAGGGGCTGCAGTGCCGCCGGATCGAACCACGCGACGTCCATCCGGGGCGGCAGTAGAGCATGATCCCGGAAAGTGGCCCCCACTTTC